>JAFSPF010000074.1 GCA_017443065.1 Lachnospiraceae bacterium | reverse complement strand
CCTGTATATCATACTATATTTTGCGTATTTTCGCATCCCCCTGACGGGAATTGTGATATGATATACATTACACGGAGGGAAACAGACCTATGAAGACCGTATTATTTGATCTCGACGGCACACTGCTTGATACGGAACGGATTTACCAGAAGAACTGGCAGATCGCCGCAAAAGAAGCGGGATATGATCTCGCGCCGGAGGTTTTTCTCGAATTCCGCAGCCTGGCAAGCGAATTTGCACGGATAAAAATGCGGGAATACATCGAAGACGATGACGGCTACGACCGCATCCGTGACCTGCGGATCGCACTGATGGCAAAGGAAATGGCCGTTCGCGAAATCCCGGTGAAGGAAGGGGCCGCAGAGGCGCTGGCGCTTCTTCGCGAAAACGGCTATGATACCGCCGTTGTCACCGCGTCCCTGCAGGAAACGGCGGAGGATTATCTTACCCGCGCGGGACTGCGCTCCTCGCTGGACAGGATCGTCAGCGCCCATATGGTGAAACACGGAAAGCCTGCGCCGGATGTCTATCGCTTCGCCTGCGAAACGATCGGCGTCCTTCCGGCGGATACCTTCGCCGTCGAAGACGCACCGGGCGGCGTGATTTCCGCTGCGGATGCCGGCTGCAGGGTGATTATGGTGCCGGACTTATCGGAACCGGACGACGCGCTGCGTGCGCGCCTCGCCTTCCGCGCGGACAATCTCATGGCCGCCGCGCGCTTTATCCTCGGACAATAGCAGGCGGCGCGCGTTCTGTGGTATGATGGTGAAATATGACGGCTTATGAACTGACCGCTCCCTGCCACTTCGGTCTGGAGAGCGTGTTAAAAAGAGAAATCCATGATCTCGGCTATGACGTGACGCATGTCTCCGACGGCCGCGTGTCCTTTGCGGGAGACGCGGAGGCGGTGGTTCTTGCGAACCTCTGCCTGCGGACGGCGGAGCGCGTCCTCCTGCAGGCCGGACAGTTTACCGCCGACAGCTATGAGGCGCTTTACCAAGGCACGAAGGCGATTGCCTGGGAGGACTTTTTACAGCCGCACGCGAAATTCTGGGTGACGAAGGCCTCCTGCGTGAAGGCAAAGCTGTACTCCCCCTCCGATATCCAGTCCGTCATGAAGAAGGCGATCGTGGACCGCCTGGGTGAAAAATACGGCATGACGCAGTTCCCGGAGGACGCGGAGCAGTGCCCGCTGCGCGTGTTCGTGCAGGGGGAGACGGTTTCGGTCTATCTTGACAGCACGGGCGCCTCGCTGCACAAGCGCGGCTACCGGAAAATGGAGGTGGAAGCGCCGATCGCGGAAAACCTTGCTGCGGCGCTGCTTCAGCTCACGCCCTGGCGGGCGGACCGGATCCTCGTGGACCCCTTCTGCGGCAGCGGCACCTTTTTGATCGAGGCTGCGATGGCGGCAAAGAAAATCGCGCCCGGCTTAAAACGGCATTTCACGGCGGAGCAGTGGACGCATCTGATTCCGGAAAAGCTCTGGCGGGAGCACCGCGCGGCGCTGCGCGAAGAGATCGTGACGGACCTCTCCTGTGATCTGCAGGGCTACGATGTGAATCCGCAGGTGATCGAGGCGGCCAGGCACTGCGCAAGGGAAGCCGGCGTCGAAGAGCTGATTCATTTTCAGGTGCGGGATGTCGCGCATCTTGCGCACCGCAAAAAATACGGCTTTCTCATCACGAACCCGCCCTACGGCGACCGCATCGGCCGCACGGAGGATTTGTTCCGTCTGTATGCGACGCTCGGCGAGCGCTTCCGCAGCCTCGAAGACTGGTCCATGTATGTGATCACCGGATATCAGGAGGCGGAAAAGGCGATCGGCCGCAAGGCGGACAAAAACAGAAAAATCTACAACGGCATGATACAGACTTACTTTTATCAATACCTTGGCGCGAAGCCGCCGAAGAGGAGCCGCGCATGAACCGGCTGCGCGCGGCATATACCCTTGCGCTGCTGCTCTTTGCGGGCATCTCCCTTGCCGCGGTTTACGGAGCCGCCGCAAGGCGTCAGGTCCTGGTCACGGATGTGGCGATTGCGCGGGAGGCGCAGGGCGAAAACGGAAGGGAAATCACGCGCACGGACTTTACGGAGGAGACGGACTCGGACATCCTGCTGCCCCTGCCCGAGGACGTGCACTTTGAACATATCTCCTTTGAGAACCGCTACATGACAAAGGAGCTGCTCATCCGCCTGCAGACGGATGACGCACATTTTTACGAAACGCATGCCGTTCCCTGCAACACGGAAAAGGTGCAGGGCATCCGCAGTGTATATACGGCGCAGACGCGCTCCCTCGATCTCAGTTTCCGGACGGCGGCAAGCTTTGAACCGGAGCCGCAGGTGTCGGAGGGCGAGGTGCTGGTGAAGCTGCGCACGCCGCAGGAGGCGCACACGCTTGTGGCGGTGCTGGACCCGGCGGTTTCGGGAACCGGGGACAGTGCGCTGCGCATCGCAGAGGCCGTGCGGGAAAAAGCGGAGGCCTCCGGGGAGGGGCTGCGCGTGTATCTGACGCGGACGGACCCGGTGCCCGCAACGGAGGAGGCCTGCCTTGCGCTGGTGCGGGAGGTTTCCGCGGAACGCTTTCTGCGTCTGGAGGGTTTTGACGAGGGCGCGCTCGCCGCAAGCGCCTATTATAACGATGCCTATTTCCTGCGCGGCTACGGCAATGTGGAGCTGGCAACGGACGCGGAGCGGGCGCTCGCAGGCATCAACGGACTGACCGCAGAAGGCGTCATCGCGGTGCGGGATGCCCATGCGCTCTCCTCTTTGCGGATCCCCGCCTGCACCCTTCGTCTGACGGGCCTTAGGGGAGAGGAGGAACGGATTGCGCAGGCGGCGGACGCGATCTACGAAAGCCTGCGCCCGGAACAGGAGGAAACGGAATGAAGATTGTTTTTGCAACGGCCAACGCGCATAAGCTGCGCGAGATCTCCGAAATCATGGCGGACGCCGGTTTTACCGCGGACTTCCAAAGCATGCAGGAGGCGGGCTTTACCGGGGACATCGAAGAGACGGGCAGGACCTTTGAGGAAAACGCCCTCTGCAAGGCGCGCACAGTGCATGCCTTTCTGCGCAAAGGGGACGCGCTTGCGGACACCGTCGTTCTGGCGGATGATTCCGGTCTGGAGATCGATGCCTTAAACGGCGAGCCCGGCGTTTACAGCGCGCGCTATCTCGGGGAGGACACGCCGCATGCGGAAAAGAACAGGGACATCCTGCGCCGCATGAAGGACGTCCCGGAGGAACAGCGCACGGCCCGCTTCGTCTGCGCCGTGGCGGCGGTCTTTCCGGACGGCAAAGAGGAGGTGTTTCGCAAAACGCTCGAGGGACACATCGCCCATGAAAGCGCGGGGACGAACGGCTTCGGCTATGACCCGATCTTCTTTTTACCAGAGCGCGGCTGCACAAACGCGGAGCTGACGCCGGAGGAGAAAAACGCGATCAGCCACCGGGGCAAGGGCTTCCGTGCGATGGCAACGTTACTAAAGGACACATCCCGACACTAGGCTCGAAAAAACCTCGCCAAGTGTCAGGATGTACACTCGCACGTAAGCGGGCAAAACACGCCCGCTAAGTACTCATTGCAGGAAGGAGCAAACATCATGGTCAACATCTTACAGATTTTACCGGACATCTACTGGACGGGCGCAAACGACAGGCGGATCTCGCGCTTTGAGAATCTCTTCCCCCTGCCGAACGGCGTCTCGTACAACTGCTATCTCGTGCTGGACGACAAGACGGCCCTGATGGACACCATGGACAATGGCGTGAATGACCAGTTCATGGAAAACGTCATGCACGGCTTAAACGGCAGAAAGCTGGATTACCTCGTGCTGCATCACATGGAGCCGGACCACTGCTCGCAGATCCAGAACATCCTGGACGTGTTCCCGGAGGTGGTCCTCGTCGGCAACGCACAGACCTTCAAGCTCCTGGACCAGTTTTATGTCACGCCCGTGGAATACAAAAAGGAGATCGTGAAGGACGGCGATGTTCTGGACACCGGGCATCATAAGTTTGTGCATTACATGACGCCGATGATGCACTGGCCGGAGGTCTTCATGAGCTATGACGAGGCGACGGGCGCGCTCTTCTCCGCGGATGTCTTCGGCACCTTCGGTGCGGTGGACTCCGGCATCTACGCGGACGAATGTGACTTTGAGCGCATTTATCTGGATGACTCCCGCCGCTACTACGCCAACATCGTCGGCAAGTACGGTGACCAGTCCCAGGCCGGCATGAAGAAGCTCAGCGGTCTTGACATCAAAATGCTCTGCCCCCTGCACGGTCCCGTCTGGCGCACGAACATCGATTATATTATGGACAAGTATCAGAAGTGGACGACCTACACGCCGGAGGAGGAGGGCTACGTCGTGGTCTACGGCACAATGTACGGCAACACCGCCTCCGCCGCCGCAGCGGCCGCCACCAAGATTCAGGCGAAGTCCAAAAAGCCCGTCGTCGTTTACGATGTGTCCGAGACGCACCCCTCTTACATCGTCAGTGCGATCTGGCGTTTCAGCAATGTGGTGCTGATCTGCCCCACCTACAACGGCGGTCTTTTCATGCCGATGGAAACGCTGATCAACGACCTGAAGGCACTCGGCATCCGCAACCGTCATTTCTTCCTCGCGGAGAACGGCTCCTGGGGACCCGCGGCCGGACGTCTCATGAAGACACAGCTGGAGAGCTTCAGGGACTGCACGGTGATGGAGGACATCTTCACGATCAAGGGTGCGCTGCATGCTTATGACGAGGAACGCCTCCAGGCCTGGACGGACAGCATCTGCGGTTGATGGGCGCACGAGCCCCGCTCCACATAAAAAGAAGAGCATCCCCGCGCGGGATGCTCTTTTCTGTATATGCGGTCAAAGGGACTTGAACCCTCACGCCTTACGGCACAGGAACCTAAATCCTGCGCGTCTGCCAATTCCGCCATAACCGCAAGCACCGCGGCAGGCTTATTTACTCCCCTCCGCTTCCTCCGTCTCCTTTGCGTGCGTCTGCTCGACGATCTGTTCCAGTTGTCCCTTGGAGATTTCAAAGCAGGTCATGAGCTTCAGGCCGAACAGTCCGCATTCGCCGTTCTTGATCATTTCATGCGCCTTCTGCGGCGTGAAGGCGGATTTGTAAATCCGCTCGGAAACAAGCGCGTCATACACGTCCGCCAGCCCCACGATCTGCGCGGCGATGGAAATATCCTCTCCCTTGAGCCCGTCGGGATATCCCTTGCCATCGTACTTTTCATGATGATGGCGGACGATGTCCATGCACATGTCGTAATATTCCTTGTCCTGCACATCCACCAGCATCCGCACGATATCGCAGCCCCTCGTCGTATGGGACTCCATGATCTCAAACTCTTCCTTCGTCAGGCGTCCCGGCTTCAGTAAGATGGTGTCGGAGATCGTGATCTTCCCGACATCATGGATGGCGGAGGCCTGCGTCATCACGTCGATCTTATGCGGATCCAGACCGTACTCCGGATAGTTCTGCATGATGGTTGTCGCGAGCGTCCGCGTAAATCCCTTGATGCGCTCGATATGATACTTGTTTTCCAGGTTGCGGAATTCGATGATCGTCGCGATCTTGTCAATCAGTCTTTCATCCGCCGAGCGCACCTCGCCCTGGCTCTTCTGCAGCTGCTGGAACTGCTGCTGCATGGCGGCGGACTGCTGCTGTACGCGTTCCTCCAGATCGCGCTTCGTCTGGTAGAGCTCGATCCAGTGATTCACGCGCTCCTTGATGACCAAAGGGCCGTAGGGTCTGCGGATCACGGCGGAAGCGCCCTTGCGGTAGCAGGTCAGCTCCACCTCCGGTCCCACCTCCTGTGTGATAATCACGAATAAGGGAATCCGCTGCAACAGCCCCTGGTTGCTCATCGCGTCCATGATGGCGTAGGCGCTTTTTTCCGGCTGCGCCACATCGATCACGATCGCGGCCAGACGGTCCTTGTCGATCATGATCTGCTTGGCGGCCTGGAACACATTTTCCTGCATCCCCACGTGGTAGGTCGCGCCGAAGATCTGCTCAAAGGTTGCCTTCGTTTCCCCGGCGTTGCCGACAATTCCTATGATTTTTTTTGTAGTTTCCACCACTGTTTTGCCTTTCCTTTGATGACGATCGGTTTTTCCTCCGATGCTTCTTTGGTATCAGCGATCTTGATTTCCGCTTCATCCACATAGAGTGTGGTGCCCGCGTAAAGGGTGTGGGAAACAATCGTTTCACTTCCCGCCACGCCGTTGATATAATCCGTGATCTCCTCCACCTTCTTTTGTGCAGCCTCATATTCCTTGCGCTTGGAGGCATAGGCCGCATTCAGCTTGATCTTGATCTGCATGACCTCCTTGCTCTGCGCGGGGATCTGCGCGACCTTCTCCACCTCCGCGGCAATCGTCCTGAGCTCCATCACGATGCGCTCGACGACCTTGTTCGCCTCGCCGTACTGTGCGATCATTTTGGAGGTGACGCCCAGCACGATGTCCGTCGGCACGCCGGATTCCGAGCCCACGACCGCGCATTCCAGACCCAGCCTTGCCGTCAGACGCCCGCCGAAGGCCGTGCCGTTTTCACCGAAGCACACGATCTTCTCTTCCGTATCAATGTTGCAGTGCAGAAACGAATTGGCGAACACGCTGCCCTTCGCCGTGATGTTGCAGTTGTTGAAGTATTTTCCGGAGACGCTTCCGCCGGCCTCGATCGTGCCGCGCGTGCGTCCGGTGGCGCCCTCCTTTAACACGATATCGCCGCCGGCCTTGATGGTCAGCGATTCCGCGACGGTTTCCATGATCACGTCGCCCTGCGCGATAATGACCGTGCCGGGCATGACATTGCAGTTGACGTGAATACTGCCGAGGAATTCGATTTTCTGATGGACCTCAATAATATCCTGCGTCAGGCTGAGCAGGCGGTTGATATTGAGTTCGAAGCCCTCGGTTCTGGCGACGCCGGACACGGCGGCGGCGTAGGTGTTTTTATCCTCAAGGACAATAAAGCCGCGCCCCTTCAGCATCGGACGCTCCATACCGCTGCGCGCGGGCAGCACCTCTCCCGTCACGGTAAAGCCGTCCCTGCCGCCCTTGGCATGCGTATAGGACGCGATCACGTCCCCCTGCTGCACCTCCGAATAAAAACGCGACTGCGAATAATCCGCACTGCCGTCCGGGTTCAGCTCCGGGTTTGTCGGGTTTCTCCTGTCAAAATAATATTCGTATCTGCCGCTTTGTCCGTTGTCCGGCTCCTCGCCGATCGCCGCGACAAACTGCTGTCCGAAGCGTTCGTTCTGCAGATACTCCTTGATGGCCGCTTCATCATATCCCGCAACCACGCCGACGCGCTTCAACAGTGAGCGCACCAGCTCCTCCGTATAGACCTGTCCGCTGACGGGCCTGGGCAGCGCCATATAACAGGCCATGCGGTCCTCCGTCACCACGATGGTCTGTCCGTGCATATCGATCTTCGGGAACTCCCTGCGCGGCTTCGGCTGCTCCTTCGGCGCCTCACTCCCCTTCGGCGCGGTATGCAGCGTGACCGGAACATCCTTCGCCTGCGGCACGGGCGGCGCCGTCTGTATGCCATAGACCTCCTCGCCGTAATCTTCAAATTCGGAGGGCCTTCCCTCTTTTCTGGCCTGCAACGAATCCATTTCCCGCTCATAGGCGGCGCGCAGCGCGCGCGGATCCGGCCGTAAGGCATAGGGAAGCACCGGGTCATTATATACCGATGGGATCTCCTCCGGCTCAAAGTAGCGGCGGCCCGCGCTCTCCCCGCGCATCAGCGACAGCCGGATCTGACGCATGTCATAGGCGGTAAAGACCAGGGAATTATACCGTTTGACATCCAGTCCCTGTTCCAGGCCGAGGCGGATTTCGCGCATCTGCTCATAGCCGAACAGCGGATTGGCGTAATACGATATCTTCAGGCGCTTTTCCAGTCCCAGGCGGATCTCACGCATCTGCCGCCAGCGGTATTCCTCTTTTGCGTATTCCTTGACGTCAAGACCGGCCTCCAGACCGAGGCGGATTTCCTTGAGGCTCTCCCCGCGCATGTCCTTGCGGATGTAGGGATCAAAACGCAGTTTCTCCTGCAGGGAGATCCGGATCTGCTCCAGCTGCGGCGTGTTATACTCTTTTTTCACATAGGGCATGATGTCCACACCGGCGAGATAGGCCTTGTGCAGCTGTTCGAGAATCCCCTCGTCATATTCTTCGATTTCCCAGTCGAGGAAATACAGGCCGTCCTCCATGCTCTCGCGGATGGCCCGCATTTTCAGGTAGGGCATGTCCGTATTGGCATAGGCGGAAATGTCCAGATTGCTGAGCAGGCCCTTGCGGATCTCCTCCATCTGCTGGCCGCTGTACTGCGGATTGTTATAAAAAACGATGGGAAGTTTATCCTGCAGGCCGAAACGGATCTGCCGCATCTGATCGCTGAAATATTCTTTTCTGGCATACTGGGAAACATCCAGCCCCCTGGCGAGGCCCTTGCGGATTTCACGCTTCTGCGCCGTGGAGAAGCCGGCCTCGCGATAGGCCGTCATGTCGACGCCCTGCTTTAAGCCCTTGCGGATCTCCTCCATGTCCAGCCAGGAATAATGCACGTCCCGGTAGACGCTGGTATCCACGCCCTCTTCGAGCCCCTGCCGGATCTGCTCCAGCTGGAACACGTTAAAGCCGGCCTCGCGCAGGGCCTTGGCATCGGCGCCCGCCTGCTCGCAGCGCAAAAGCTCCTGCTCATACAGGCGCTCGTTCAGGGCGAGGTTTTGCAGCGCATTGGTATTGTATTCCACACTTTCCTGTACCGGCATCTCCTCCGTCACCCTTTCCGGCTCAGATAAACAGTTCCCGATACCACTTCAGCGCATCCAGATAGGCACGATAGACGGTGTCCATGTCGATCTCCTCGATCACCATGATGCGGGAAAGCTCCGTCCACTCCGCATTTTCATAAAGGAGCATGAACTGCAGCAGCGGATACAAAGGACCCGCGGAATGCAGCAGTGCCTCGTTGATCTGTTTGGAAAGATTGATCTTCTTCAGCGCCTCCTCCATCGGCACATCCAGCATCACGTCGATGGCGGAAAAGAGCCCCAGCAGGAAGGGTTCCTGCTCCGACTGGTGGAAGCCTAAGATGGGCGCTAAGTTTTCGCAAAGCTTTGCGCGCAGAAGGGACATGCGGATGATCTCGCTCGGCTTGTCCGCGCACAGCTCCCGCGTGACCGCGGTGTTGATCCACTTCTTCAGCTCCCTCTGCCCCAGCAGCGCCGCCGCCTGTCTGACGCTCGACACCTCGGAGGGGACCATGCGGTTGACCATCTTCAGCAGCGAAATGATGAGGGCCGTATCCTGCCCGATCACGTCCGCCGCATCCGTCAGCTCATAGTCCGGTTCGTTCACCGTGTTCAGCAGGCGGATGTAATTCGCCTTGACCGGCGCGACCTCCGTCTGCTGCTCCGTCACGGGCATGCGGAAGAAGGCGCCCTCATAAAGATCAAAGCTGCCGTTCGCGCTCAGCTTTTCGTACTCCTCCTTGGAGTCCACATTCAGCGCGCCGAGCTTCATGTTCGGATACATCTTGTTGAAATAAATCTTCGCCTTCTTGATGATGATGCGTTTATGATCCAGCAGGATGTAATCCATCTGCATGAGGATCTGCTTGAAGGCCTCGAACTGATTGATCTGCAGGCCCTGCATGGCGAAGCGGTAGCCGGTGCTCTTCAGCTCGCGGATGCGCTCCACATTACGCTCCTCCGGTCCCACCGTGGAATCGATCAGCAACACAATGCGATCATGCGGCGCGCCGTGCTGGGAATCCAGATCCGCAAACAGCGCGATCGCGGAAAGCTCCACAAAGACCTCGCGGTCCTCCGAGATCGTCTCCGTGCCCATGCTGTCAATGATCTCAAAGCCGTCCACGTAGCCCGCGCCGTCCAGATAATCCGGATTCAGCATCCCCGGATTGAGGAAGTAATTGGCCCTTTGTGCAAAGATGGAGTAGGCCGTGACATTCATGCTGTTGTCGAACATCGGTGTCAGTGTCGCAATCATCTCTTCGCTCCTGTCTGTAGGCAATCACACATTGTTCCATGGCAATACAGAGAGCGGCACAAAATGTCCGTATTTTGTGCCTTTTCCCGTATGCGAATATCCACTATTATCTTATCATGATGTGAGGGTTGGTTCAAGGAAAACCGTGTGATTCACGGCATCGGGACCGCCCGCGATCTCCGGCGGTTCAAACCCCGCGCGCGGCCGCCTCGATCACATGCTTCATCAGCACGCTTGAGGTGACGCTGCCGACGCCGCCCGGCACCGGCGTGACGGCGCGGACATGAGGCTCCACGCGCGCATAATCCGCGTCCCCGGTGAGCTTGCCCGCCTCTTCATCCCAGTGGATACCGACATCGATCACCACCTGTTCCGGATTGGTGAATTCTTCCGTCACGCTGTGCATCTGTCCCGCGGCACAGATGAGGATGTCCGCCTGCCGCGTGATTTCCGGCACATTCTTCGTGCGGGTGTGGCAGTTGACGACGGTTGCGTTTTCATGCATGAGCAGCATCCCGACGGGACGCCCGATCACAAGGGAGCGCCCGATCACGGCGGCCTTTTTGCCGCTGATTTCAATGCCGTAATGATGCAGGAGTTCCATCACCGCCTCCGCGGTGCAGGGGGCAAAGCCGGTTTTCGTGTTGGTAAAGACACCGGCCAGGGAGGACAAGGTGATGCCGTCCACATCCTTTTCGGGCTTCATTGTCCGCCTGGCGCGCTCCATGTCCAGCTGCACGGGCAGCGGCGCAAAGAGCAGGATGCCGTGGATCCGCGCATCCTCATTGACCCTCTTCCACTCCGCGTCAAAGGCTTCCTGCGTCACATCCGCGGGCAGCACGACCTTCTGTATTTCCACGCCGCACTTTGCGGCACGCGTCACGGCCGCCTTCTCATAAGCGATATCGTCCTCGCGCTCGCCCACGCGGAAGGTGCAAAGCGTTGGCGTAACGCCTTTTTCCTTTAAGGACGCGGCCTCACCGGCCAGCCGTTCACACATTGCATCCGCGACTTCTTTTCCCTTCAGTAGTTCCGCCATCAGCCCCTGATCCTTTCTGTCACCGTCCGGTACACCGCGTCCGCTTTTTTTTCGTATTCGGCAAGCATCCGCTCCGCTTCCCTCTCCAGCTCCTCCGCGTATGCGCGGTCCTTCATGGCCTTGGTGTTGATGAAGACGTTGAGCGAAGCCGCCTGCAGGGAGGCCTTTAAGCCCACCGCCGCGCAGCCGGCGTCGGAAACGGCCAGCTTTGAGCCCTTTGCCGCAAAGGTTTCCGTCAGGTCAATCGCTTCGCAGCATTTACGCATGATATCCATCGGCACGGCGCATGCGGTCTTCAGCGCTTCCTCCATCACCGCATCCCGTTCCGGGTCCTCCTTCGGGATGCCGTAGGCCTTTGCCAGCGGCGCGAAGGCTTCCGCGTCCCCGTCGATCTGTTTGAGCAGAGCCCTGCGCAGCTCCTGCGCTTTTTCCATGCAGGAACGCATCTCCTCTTCCACGTCCGCGTAGGTCTTTTTCCCGACGGTCAGCTCCCCGACCATGTCCGCCAGGGACACGCCGACGGCCGCCGTCAGCGCCGCCGCGCCGCCGCCGCCGGGCACGGGCGCCTTGCTCGCGAGTTCCTCCGTAAAGGCCGTGAGTGTTTTTTCCGTAAAAGACATGTCGCTCTTCCCCTTTATTTCAATGCCTGTTCGATGTCCGCAAGGAGGTCTTCCGCCGCCTCGATCCCGCAGGAGAGGCGCACCAGTCCCTCGGGGACGCCCGCCGCTTCCAGCTGTGCCGCGCTGAGCTGCCGGTGCGTGGTGCTGGCCGGATGCAGGCAGCAGCTTCTTGCGTCCGCCACATGTGTTTCGATCGCGATAAGTTCAAGGCTTTCCATAAAGCGCACGGCCTCGTCCCTGCCGCCCTTTAAGATAAAGCTCACGACACCGGAGCCGCCCTCCGGCATGTATTTCTTCGCCAGGTCATAGTATTTGTCGCCCTTCAGATGCGGGAAGCTGACCTGCGCCACCTTCTCATGCTTCGAAAGATATTCCGCAACCGCAAGACCGTTCGCCGCATGCTTCGGCATCCTGACATGCAGGGATTCCAGACCGAGGTTCAGATAAAAGGCGTGCTGCGGCGACTGGATGCTGCCGAGATCGCGCATCAGCTGCGTCGTGCATTTTGTGATGAAGGCGCCTTCCCTGCCGAAGCGTTCGGCATAGACCACGCCGTGATAGGATTCGTCCGGCGTCGTGAAGGAAGGGTACTTGTCCGCGTGCGCCATCCAGTCAAATTTTCCGGCATCCACGATCGCGCCGCCGACCGCCGCGCCGTGCCCGTCCATGTATTTCGTTGTCGAATGCGTGACGATGTCCGCACCCCATTCGATCGGCCGGCAGTGCACCGGCGTCGGGAAGGTGTTGTCGATGATGAAGGGCACGCCGTGCGCATGCGCGGCCCTTGCAAACTTCCCGATGTCCAGCACCGTCAGCGCGGGATTGGCGATCGTCTCCCCGAAGACCGCCCTCGTATTTTCTCTGAAGGCCGCGTTCAGCTCCTCCTCCGTGCAGTCCGGGTCCACGAAGGTGGCCTCGATCCCCATCTTTTTCATCGTCACGGAGATCAGGTTGAAGGTGCCGCCGTAGATGGACGCGCTGGCAACGATGTGCTGCCCCGCCTCGCAGAGATTGAAGAGCGCAAAGAAGTTCGCCGCCTGTCCGGAGCTGGTCAGCATGCCGACCGTCCCGCCCTCGAGCGCCGCGATCTTCGCCGCCACGGTATCATTCGTCGGGTTCTGCAGGCGCGTGTAAAAATAGCCCGCCGCCTCCAGATCAAAGAGCGCCCCCATGTCCGCGCTCGTATCATACTTGAAGGTCGTCGACTGGACGATCGGAATCTGCCTCGGCTCCCCGTTTCCCGGTGTATAGCCCGCCTGTACGCATTTCGTGTCGATCCGCTGTTGCACGCTCATATACCATCCCTCCTACCTCTTTGTTTTTTTCCTATTTTACCACGATCCTGCCGCAAAAGGGATATCTCTTTTTGGACGCGAAATCATGTGCGGATATCACAAGACCTCCGGTAGAAGTTTGTGAACATTTGCATATTGAACTTATGCACGGCTGTGATATGCTGTCTGTGAGCCGGAGGACGCGAAATCCGCCGCCACTCGTAACAGAGGGGAGGTGGTGCGCATGAGTGTTATGGAA
This sequence comes from Lachnospiraceae bacterium, assembly GCA_017443065.1. Lineage (GTDB taxonomy): Bacteria > Bacillota > Clostridia > Lachnospirales > Lachnospiraceae > Butyrivibrio. The sequence goes on along the minus strand of JAFSPF010000074.1, from coordinate 406 downwards.
CTCCTGACATTCTGCCTTGTGATATGTGCGATCATTGCGCTGACACAAAAAAAGTAGCGTCCCGACCCTGAAAAGACGGACGCTACTTTTTTTTATTTTCCGTTAAACGGGCGGCGCATTCGCGTTCCGGCTCTTATATTGTACATCATTACAACCGTCTTTGCAAGATGAACAGTCAGGATGCAGTGATTACGCATGAAAATTGAGCGGATCATGAGTCCGTTCTTTTTTTCTTGACCAAATATAGCATAAACGTATATACTAGACATATGAAACGCAAGATCATTTATCCTGATTGGGTCGAAAAATATCGTACAAAAGGACGCACCATACGCAAAGTACGGGATGGCTATGGTTTGTATTCCTGCACATCGGTTTATGTGAAAGGCTCTACTCCAAAGTCTGT
>JAFSPF010000073.1 GCA_017443065.1 Lachnospiraceae bacterium | reverse complement strand
TGCACATCAAGCCGGATGCCTATGAAAACTGGCTGCGTGTGATCAAGGCCTATATCGCTTCGCAGTTAGGGTTCTGACAATATCTGTATCGCCTTTTTATACTTTCGCTGATACCTTGCGGTCTCCCGTTCGGGGAGGCCGCTTGCTTTTGCCCTTGACGGATCGGAATTGTGTGCGAGATCGGCAAGCTTGATTTTTCTTGCCAGGGGATGGCTTTTGAGTGCCGCGATGTAATCGAAATAATCGGACTGCTTGTCATGTGTCAGCAGGGCGACGGCTTCCGTGACTTCCTTCGGGAACTCCTTTTCCAGTTCTTCCAGGGTCACCTCCGTGTCTTCCACCACGTCATGCAGCAGCGCCACCGTACAGGAGAGCTCATCTTCCATCTGCTCCGCAAGGTGCACCGGATGCAGGATGTAGGGGACGCCGTTGTGATCCGTCTGTCCCTCATGCGCCTCATAGGCGATGCGCATCGCCTTCACCGTCATTGCGGTATAAATCATTTAGTCTCCTTCTCCGAGATTGATGCAAGCATCATCACGGGATGACTTTTGACATCTTTATCACTCATAAAACCGGATGAGCGCCTGTGTGCCGTCTTCGCCCATGCCCTTTTCTTCGAGCGTCCGGTAATGGGCGAGGGTTTCTTTCAGGATCTCGAGGTCAAGGCCCGCTTTTTCAGCCTCTTCCGCGGCAATGCCCATATCCTTCACAAAATGCGTGAGCTTGAAGCCCGGGGCAAAATCCCCCTTCAGCATCTTGGCGCCGTTGGTGGACATCTGCGCGCTGGAAGCGGCGCCGGTGGAGATGGCGTCAAACACCGTCTGCAGGTTCAGCCCCGCCTTCTTCGCATAGGTGAAGGCCTCGCAGATGCCGGACATCGTCCCCGCGATCACGATCTGGTTCGCCATCTTGGCATGCTGTCCGCAGCCGGCCTCTCCCATGTGGTTGATGTTGTTGCCGACGGCTTCAAAGACCTCTTTACAGGCCTCAAAGTCCTCCTTTTCCCCGCCGCAGAGGATGGAAAGCGTTCCCTTGACCGCGCCGATATCGCCGCCGGTGACCGGTGCGTCCAGCACATGAAGCCCGCGTTTTTTGCCCTCTTCAAAGATGCGTACGGCCAGGGAGGGAGAGGTCGTCGTCATGTCGATCAGATAGGTCCCTTCCTTTGCGCTCTCCAAAAGCTTTCCTTCGCCGAAGTACACCTCTTCCACATCCTTCGGGAAGCCGACCATCGTGATCAGCGCCTCGCTCTGTTCGGCGATCTCTTTCAGCGTCGCACAGAACACCGCGCCCTCCGCGATCACGTCCTCAACCTTGCTCTTATCTCTTGCGTAAACAAGCAGGGAGAACCCTGCTTTCATCAGATTCCGCACCATGGGCTTTCCCATAATGCCGACACCCACAAAACCGATTGTTTTCATGCGTCACCTCCTTCCGCCGGAGTTATATCATACGATATATTCGGGAATTCATCAAGCCGGGGAAGCACGGTGCACGGCACGGGTCCATCGGGTTCCGTTTGGCAGTCTCTTCCATTTTATGCTATGATATCTGCACGTCACGCGATCATCACAGAGGTGTGTTGTGGATAATGCCGGTTATGCCATCGTATATGTGGAGATCCTGGTTCTCTGCATTGTATATTCGCTGGTGATTCTCCTGCGCATGAGTCCGGATCTGGCGACCAAGCGCGAGATCCGGGTTTTCCGCGCACTGATGCGTATCTTTATCATGATGCTTGCCCTCGACGGATTTGCCCAGCTGCAATATGTGGACATCATTGATCCGCCCATGCTGATCGTTGCTCTAAGTTACTCCTTTTATCAGTTCGGACTGACCGTGCTCTCCGTCCTGTGGTTTTTGTTTGTGGAGTTCCAGATTCACGAAAACCGGCCGCTGCCCCGGCTGTTTTACCTCCTCTCCTGTTTTCCGCTTCTGCCGATCGGCATTCTGGCCTTCGGCTCCGTGAAATATGACTGGTTTTTCCACTTTGACGAAAACAATCATTTTGCGCGCGGACCGCTGTTCCCTCTGATGAATGTCGTTGCCTATCTGTATTTCCTCGTGACGACCGTGCATGCCTTCATCATATTTTCACGGACAAGCTCGCGGCGCAGGAAACGCAGGATGCTGCTGCTGTCAGCCTTTATTATTTCGCCGGTCATCGGCGCGACGCTGCAGCTGACGGTCGGCATCCACCCCTTCGTCTCGCCTTCGATCTGTATCTCCTTTGTGTTTGTTTTCATCAGCATCCAGAGCGATCAGGTCAACACGGACGCCCTCACCGGCTTAAACAACCGCAAGAGTATGAATCATTATATCGATGAAATCCGCACCCGCGCTTCAGAGCAGACGCCGTATTATTTCTATCTCATCGACGCGGATTCCTTTAAGTCCATCAATGACAGCAAAGGACATGCGGAGGGAGACAACGCCCTCTGTTACATTGCGGATGCGTTACGCGATGCCTGTGACGGATATCACGGCTTTATTGCCAGATACGGCGGTGATGAGTTTGTCGCGGTCATCGATGGTGCTTACCTGCGGGATCCGGAGGACTTTGTACAGAGCTTTGACGAGTCTCTCCTGATGCTCTGCACGGAACGCACGCTGTCCTACCCCCTTTCCGCAAGTGTGGGGTATACGCGCCTTGCCTCCCAGAAAACAAATACCGCCTCGCTGGTCTCGGCGGCGGATCGCATGCTGTATCAGAGAAAAAAGGAGAAGCATGCACAGAGTAACCCTCCGGTCAGGTGACAGCCTGTGATTCAGGCCCGTTCGATCATTACCATTGTTTCCACGAACTGGCGAAACCGCGGGAGACGCATACTGATCATGCCGCGAACCGAAACATCAATAATTCCCTTGTCCTTCAGACGTTTTCTCGGAACGGACCACGCGCTGTGACTTTGGTGAGCCGATTCCAACAGTTCATCAACGGTCATTTTGTCCTTTTGTACAATATACCCGAGAAACATTCTGTCTTTCGGGGCAAGCTCGCTCCATATCTTCTGATAAACTCTCTCGGACAAGGTTTCATCAAACAGGCGCAGCACGTCTTCGGATGCGGTTTTTGTCTTTGCATCCCACATATACTTTCCCAGCACCTGATAAGCAAAAGCGTATCCTTTCGTCATCAGTGCCATTTTTTCCGCCTCGTCTGTCGTCACTTTCAGATTTTTCCTATAGCTATCGCGGATGTACATGATATTTAACGGTGTCATCTCAAACTTTGTCGCTCGCAGGAAAAATGTGGCACCATCCGAGTTTTCAACACTTTCAATATCTTCATACAGACCCGCCACGATCAGAAACACCGGCAGTTCATTGCGCACCCAGATCTGAAACGACTGGATAAAATCAATCAATTCCGCTGTTTTTCTCGTTTCATCGATTGCAATCAGAAGGCGCTTCTTTGTGCGCCTGACCTCCTCCAAAAGTTTATTCACCGCGGCATCCATGCTGGCAACCGGCGATTTTTTTGATATATTTACCCCGATGCCAAACGCGGACAGATTCAGGTTGGTATCAATGAACTTTGTCAGGGACGGCACTTCGCTGTACAGCTTCGCAGCCAGATCCGTCAGAATATCATGATTGCAGCTCAAATCAATGACAAGAAAGTCTTTATTATCCCGAAACCGCTTCTCGATCGCGGTCAGCGTCACGGTCTTGCCGGTTCCGCGCATCCCCGTGAGTTTAAAGGCCTGTTCATCCGGGGGTGCGGCGGTCAGTGCCTCAGAGATCGTATCAATGATCGAATTCCGGCCAATATACTCCGTCGGTATTTTTCCGAATCCGATGGTATAAGGATTTTTCCCGGTCATGACAGACTCCTGTATAATTGAATATAATTATCTGAAGGCTATATAAAGCTATATAATTCCTTTTCCTCTATATAATACTATATAATTCTATATAATTCAATGCGGGGTTTTTTCTGAGATGTCCGGAGTCAATGTGTAGAAGATGACGGCGCTGGCGGCGGCGACGTTGAGGGAATCAACGCCCTCCCGCATCGGGATACGGACACGGAAATCACAGGCTTCGATCGTTTCCGCCGAAAGACCGCTGTCCTCCGTGCCGAGGAAGACGGCAAGGCGCTCCCTGCCCGTGATGCGCGCATCATGCGGCGGAATGGCATCCTCCCGGAGGGCTGTCGCGACCGTTGTGAAGCCTTCCTCCTTCAACAGGTCACAGACATTCCCTTTCACAAAGGTCCAGGGCAGGGCAAAGACACAGCCCATGCTGACGCGGATCGCGCGACGGTACAGGGGGTCCGTGCAGCCTTCCGTCAGCAGCACCGCGTCCATCCCGAGCGCCGCGGCGTTGCGGAAGATGGCACCCGCGTTCGTCGGGTTGTTGATTTCCTCCAATACGGCCACGCGCTTTGCCCCGGCGATGACGCCGGCCGCTTCCGGTAAAGGCTTGCGGTAGCAGGCGCAGAGCACGCCCCGCGTCAGGTGATACCCGGTGATCTGCGCGAGCACCTCCTCCGCACCGACATAGCAGGGCACGTCGCCTGCCAGCTCCTGCAGCCGGAGGACTTCTTCTTTTTCCAGTTCTTCTTCGGAAATCAAAAGAGAATGCGCGCGGTACCCCGCCTCCAGCGCACGCAGCGCCACACGGGCGCTCTCCGCAATAAAGAGCCCCTGCTCCGGTTCATAAAGATGCTTCAGCCGCACCTCGGCCCGCTCGTTGTAAAGCGCGATGTCCGGGTGTGTGAGATCCGTGATGTCCCTGCGATATGCCATGAAAGTCAGTGGATGCCGAGCGCGTCCAGGGCGCCGGTCGCCTCTTCCCAGGTATAGGCTTCCGCTTCCTTGATTGTCAGCAGAAGTTCCAGTTCGTTGCGCGAATAGTTATCCTGCGCAAGGAGGCGGCGTGCGGAAAGCTTCGCCTGCTCCAGCCAGTCGACTAGGGCGTTTTCTTCCAGATGGTTTGCGGCGTTGGTCGCCTGCCAGGAGGAAAAACGGTCTCCCGTATCCGAAGAAAGCTGACGGATTAAACCGTCCCGCGAATACGGTGCCGCGGAAAGGCGCAGGATCGCCATGCGGATCGCCTGCTCCTCCCAGTCCACCAGGCCCTGCTCCTCCAGGAAATTCAGGGCAAACAGACAGTCATCGGCGCTGTACTGATCCCCGCGCTCGTTCAACAGCGCATCGAGCAGCATCAGCTTCGACATGGGAGATGCCAGCAGCAGCTGTCTTGCCCGCACGATGGCGGCACGCTGTGCGGCGGTCAGCTCCGCCGGTCCGCTGAAGTTTTCAAAGAAGTCATAGAACACCATATCATCCAGGGTAACGACCAGCGGTTCCATGCTCATGGAATTGATAAAGGCGGCCGCCACCTGGGTGTCGGTCAGGCCCGCATCCTCCGCGGCCTTTTTTACCGCCGAGGAAACGGAACAAAGCGAATCCTTCAGATCGTCCCAGGATTCTTTTTCGAAATCGTTCCAGACCGCAGCGTCCGTGAGTTCCGTCAGCAGGCGGTGCGTGTTGTCCAGGCTCTTGAAGCCCAGTTCGATATAAACGATATGATCCTCCACCGTCAGAAAGATATTGTATCTGACGGTATTGATCTGATAGCCCAGCTGCAGTCTGACCGCATCGACAAATTCCTTCTCCCGCTCGCCATAGGTTTTATGTACGGAAAGACCGGGCAAAGACAGCGCCCGGGTCAGCCTGGGCCATGTGCCCGGCATGTACAGATCGCTCTGCGGATCCGTGTTGCTCTGATTTGCGGATGTGTTGGAAAGACGCTCCGCTGCGACCTGCTGACCGCCGGACTGCTGTGCGGACTCCGCCGTCACCACGGTTTCCTCTGCGGTGGCCAAATCCGTTGTCACGGGTGAAACGCTGACCCTGAAATAAAAAAACAGCACCAGAATAACAATGGCAGCGGTCAGAATCGTGCCGAAGAGTGCGGAAAATACGGCTTTCACTTTATGCTTCCTCCATTATGCATCCACGTGTTTGCATCTTATATATCGGTATCATTTATGTGAATGTTAGATTTACAGTATACTATATTTAAACTGCCGATGCCATGAAGCCCATATCTGCGCACGGTTCGGAAAACAACACAAGATATGGGATCTTCCCTTTTCCGGACGCTTCACGGCCGGAGCGCCGCCGGCGTTCTTATGACGCATAGCGCTGCAGAATCCTCCGGACGGAACCGAGGTACGAGCCCCCGAACTGATTTAAGTGATTGAGCATCTGGTAAAGATCGTAGAGCGGACGGCGGTCTTCGTAGCCGGGCTGCAGGGGATAAGCCTCCTGATAGGCGCGGTAGAAGGCCGCGGGGAATCCGCCGAACATCTCAGACATGGCAAGGTCCACCTCCCGGTGACCGATATATGCGGCGGGGTCGATCAGCATGGCGCTTCCGTCCGCTGCGGTCATGTAATTGCCGCCCCAGAGATCGCCGTGCACGAGGGATGCGCTTTCCGGTTCGATCAGCCAACGGTCGAGACGGGATATCACGCTGTCCGCTTGCTGCAGATCTTCTTTTAAGAGATATCCTGCTGCCTGCGCGTCACGCAGCTGCGGCAAAAGGCGGCAGTCCCGGTAAAAAGAAATCCAGTCCGCATGCGGCGTATTCACCTGCGGCCGGAAGCCGATGATGTTGTCCTCATCAAATCCGCAGGGCTTTCCCGCAGGCATCTGCACCGGCGGTGTTGCCCGGTGCATCGCGGCAAGATTCCTGCCGAAGGCTTCAAAGAAATCCGCCCTCTTTTTCCCTTCCTCGATGTATTCCATCAGCAGGAAGGCGGTCTGCGTCTCCCGGTCCGTTCCGCAGGCCAGCACCTTCGGCACGGCGATCGCCTTCGTCTCCGCGATCGCCCGCAAGCCCCTCGCCTCCGCCGTGAAAAAGTGCGCATTTCCGATGTGATTGGACTTCAGAAAGACGCGCCTGCCGTCCGTCAGTGTCAGCAGATACGCGTCATTGCAGTCGCCGCCGTGTACCGCGCGGCGGTCTTTGATCTTTGTTCCCTCGCCGGTACACGCCCTAAGCGCTTCCCCAAGCGACACATACGATTGCAAGCTTACGGCCATTGCTTCCTCCACGATTTCGTTTGTTCCCTGCGCAATTCATTATATCATACGTCTTCGATGGTTCCCGGTGTCCGCTGCCTCGGAAAGAAAATGTCCCGCACGCCGGTTTGCTTTTTCAGCTCGAGTTGCTATAATTGAATTTGACACAATCAACATGATTTAAAGGAGTTTTCAGTATGCCCGATCCCTGCGCCCTGCGTGCAGACTTTCCGATTTTGAGGGACCACCCGGAGGTGGTCTATTTTGACAATGCGGCAACGGCGCAAAGACCTTCCTGTGTGATTGAGGAGATCCGTGCCTTTTATGACGAGACGAACGCCAATCCCCTGCGCGGGCTCTACGACTGGTCCATGGAGGCGACGGCGCGTTATGAGAAGGCAAGGGAGGTGACGGCTTCCTTCATCGGTGCCGCGTGCCCGGAGGAGATCGTCTTCACGCGCAACACAACAGAGTCGATCAACCTTGTGGCCCATACCTGGGGCGAAGCGCATCTGAAGGAAGGGGACGAGATCGTCTTAAGCGTCACGGAGCATCATTCCAATATCCTCCCCTGGCAGATGCTGGCAAAGCGGAAAGGCGCCGAACTGGTCTGGCTGGAACCCGATGAGGAAGGCCTTATCACCAAAGCGGAATATGAGGCAAAGATCACGGAAAAGACCGCGATTGTCGCAATCGGACATGTCTCCAATGTGCTGGGCGTCACGCATCCGGTGAAGGCGATCATCTCCTACGCGCACGGCAAAGGGGCCGTGGTTCTCGTGGACGGCGCACAGGCCGCACCGCATTTGGCGGTGAACGTGCAGGAGCTGGATGCGGATTTCTATGCCTTCTCCGGGCACAAGCTGATGGGACCGATGGGCATCGGTGCGCTCTACGGAAAGTACGCGCTGCTGAACGAAATGCCGCCCTTCCTTACCGGCGGTGAGATGATCGAATATGTCACGCGCACGGAGGCGACCTGGGCGGAGGTGCCGCACAAGTTTGAGGCCGGCACCGTGAACGCGGCGGACGCCTGCGGGATGGCACGCGCGATTGCGTATCTGCAGGAAACCGGCTTTGATTTTATCCGGAAGCAGGAGGATCTGCTCGTCACAAAGCTGATGGAGGAGATGCGGAAGCTTCCTTATATCAAAATCTACGGCGCGAAGGATCCGGCAAAGCACAACGGCATCGTCACCTTTACGATCGACGGGGTGCATCCGCATGACATCTCCTCCGTGCTGAACGAGGACAAGGTCTGCATCCGCGCGGGACATCACTGCGCCCAGCCGCTGATGCAGTTTTTAAAGGTCGGGTCCACGGCAAGAGCGAGTGTGTACTTTTATAATACGGAAGAGGAGGCGGACCGCTTCCTGACACACCTGAAGAACATCCGCGGCGTGATGGGCTTTCGGGACTGAAACGGGGACTACCGGAGATGGACTTAAAAAACTTATACAGGGAAATCGTCAACGAGCATAACCTGAACCCCTCCCACAAGCATCCGATGGAGGGCGCGACACATGAGCTGCGCGGGGTCAATCCTTCCTGCGGCGATGATATCGTGCTCTTTTTGAAGACGGAGGACGGCGTCGTGAAGGAGGCTTCCTTCACCGGGGAGGGCTGTGCGATCTCACAGGCCAGCTGCGACATGATGTGTGACCAGGTCGTCGGCTTAACGGAGGCGGAGGCGCTGGAACGCGCGGAACTCTTTCACGGCATGATCCGCGGAGAGGTGACGGATGAGTCTTCGCTTGAGGCGCTGGATGAGGCGGCCTCCCTGCAGGACGTGTCGCACATGCCGGCCCGCGTGAAATGCGCGATGCTCGGCTGGCGGACGATGAAGGAAATTCTGGACGGACAGGGCTGAAACGCCTCTGACATCAAACGATGATTTCGGGAGAAAAGCATATGCGTACAATCACAATGGATCGTGTCAACACCACAAGAGAAAAGATGCTGGATGTCGTCAAGTCGAACACCTTAACGCATGAGCAGAAGGTCGCGAATATGGCCATCCTTGCCGATTCGCTGCTGGAGGTGCTGGAGTTGCCGGAGGGTCTTTCCGACCTGTTGGAGCGTGACATCACCGACGGGCAGTGCATCTGTGACTTGAACGAGGGACACGCGCCCTTACGTCCCCGCTACATCGTGCCGGACTATGCGAAGTTTATGAAGGAGGGAAGTGCCTTTCTGGAGCTGCCCCCGCCCTCCGATCTGTATGAAGCGCTCAATTCCCTGCTGATCTTTTATAAGCATGTCCCGAGCGTAACGAATTTTCCGGTCTATGTCGGGCAGCTGGATGTGCTGCTGGATCCTTTTGTCAAGGATGTGGACGAGGCGACGGCGCACAAGCTGATCAGGCTGTTCTTTACGCATATGGACCGCACGATCCTGGACAGCTTCTCCCATGCAAACATCGGCCCCGTGCCGACAAAGGCCGGTGAAATCATTCTGGATGTGGTGGGGGAGCTCGAAGACGCCGTGCCGAATCTGACGATGAAGACAGACCCCGCGCTTACCACGGATGACTTTATCCTGCGCGGCGTGAAGGCGGCGCTCCATACGGCCAAGCCCTCCTTTGCAAACCATCCGATGTTTACCGCGGAGTTTCCCTCCGGGATTTCTGCGGGAAAGGATGCCGGCAATTACGTGATCGCAAGCTGCTACAACGGCCTGCCCTACGGCGGCGGCTCCTATACGCTCTCGCGTCTGATTCTCGGCAACATCGCGAAACGCGCATCGGGCATCGAGGACTTCTGTACGAAGGTGCTGCCTCAGGTCTGTGACATCATGGCGCGCTACATGGACGAGCGCATCCGCTTTATCGTGGAGGATTCCGGCTTCTTTGAAAACAACTTCCTCGCAAAGGAAGGCTTTATCCGGCGCGACCGCTTCAGCGCGATGTTCGGCCTCGTCGGTCTGGCGGAGGCCGTGAACTGTCTTCTGGAAAAAGAAGGAAAGAAGGGACAGCGCTTCGGCCACGATAAAGAGGCGAACGAGCTGGGCGTGCGCATCATGAATATCATCAACGATTTCAATGCCGCGCATGAAAACAAATATTGCGAAATTTCCGGGGGTCATTTTCTGCTGCATGCGCAGGTCGGCATCGCATCGGACATCGATGTTTCTCCCGGCACGCGCATTCCGATCGGCGAGGAGCCTGCGGAGCTGCGGGACCATCTGGAAGTCCTCTCACACTTCCACAAGTATTTTGTTTCCGGCACCGGCGATATCTTCCCGATCGATCTCACCGTCCACCGCAATCCGGACTATGTGCTGGACATCATCCGCGGCGCCTTCAAGGAGAATCTGCGCTACCTCTCCTTCTACAGCGCGGATTCCGATGTCATCCGCATCACGGGCTATCTCGTGAAGCGCTCGGAGATCGACAAGCTCGAAGCGGAGCAGAACGTCAAGCATGACACTACCGCGCTCGGCATGGGTGCCAAGCACAACGGAAAGATTTTGGAACGGAAGGTGCGCTGATGGCACCGGTGAACCGTATCATCCGCTTTTCCTCCGTCGACGGTCCAGGCAACCGGACCGTCGTCTTTTTGCAGGGCTGCAACATGAACTGCCGCTACTGTCATAACCCGGAGACGCGGGCGCTGTGCGTGCATTGCGGGGACTGTGTGGACGTCTGCCCGACGGGTGCGCTTTCTTTTTCCGAAGGATTTGTTTCCTACGATCACACAAAATGCATCTTCTGTGACGCCTGCATCAAAACCTGCAGGCATGACGCCTCCCCGCGCATCCGCAATCTCACGGCGGAGGAAACCTTCCCCGAGATCGAAAAACAACTCCCCTATATCCGCGGCGTCACCGTCTCCGGCGGGGAGTGCACGCTCTATCCGGACTATCTCACGGCGCTCTTTTCTCTCTGCAAAGAAGCAGGCTTGACGACGTTGATCGACACAAACGGCACGCTGGATTTTGCGGCGTATCCGGCGCTTCTTTCCGTCACCGACGGCGTGATGCTGGATGTGAAGTCCTGGGATTCTTCCGTCCACAGAAGCGTGACGGATACGGATAACGCGGACGTTCTCCGTTCTCTTTCCTTCCTTGCGGAGCACGGCAAGCTGGAAGAGGTCCGCACGGTTGTCGTGCCGGGGCTCGTCGATGCAAAGTACACCGTACGCGAAACGGCGCGTGTCATCGCGCCGCATCTGTCAAAACGTCCGGTCCGTTACAAGATCATCGCCTTCCGTCCCATGGGCGTGCGCGAAGCTTTCCGTTCCTACGAAACACCGGACACGGCACTCCTTTCTTCCCTTGCGGACATCGCTCGCGCGGAAGGTCTTTCCGATGTGATCATCGTCTGATGGTGGGGTGCATTTCGCTCAGCACCGCCGCAAGAATGACCAGTGCGGCACCGGCCCATCCCGCAAGCGTCATCGGTTCCTTTAGGAAAACCGCGGAGCAGAACACCGCCGTCACCGGCTCCAGATAGCCGAGGATCGCGACGGTCTGGATGGGGAGCTTTTCCATGCCGCTGAAATACAGGCAGTAGGCGATGCCCGTGTGCAGGGTTCCCATAATCAGGATCACCAGAAGCGAACGTGCATCCGGCCGGATTTCCTGTCTCAGGTTTTTATACAGCACATACGGCAGAATGGTCATGGCGGAAACGAAGAGCTGTATCACGGCCCGTTCCAGCGCGGGCATCTGCTCCATCTTTCGGTTGCAGAAGACAAAGGCGGCAAAGCTGACTGCCGCCAGCAGTCCGTAAAGAACGCCTGTCAGATTGGTGTCCGCGCCGGTAAACACACCCGACACCATCAGAATCCCCAGAAAGGCCAGCAGCACACAAAACAGTTTTTTGGCGCTTTGCTTTTCCTTCAGTACGAGCGGTGCGAGAAGCACCACGATCAGCGGTGCCGTGTAATTGCAAAGACTTGCGATCGCGACCGTGGTCGTGACATAGGCCGCATACAGAAACACCCAGTTCAAACCAAGCAATGCACCGGACGCCAGAAGCAGTCCCGCATTCCTGCGGATGGCCTCCCGGTGGAACGGCTTGCGCTTCATCCGCATATAGGTCAGAATCACCAGCGTGCCCAGTAAGCCGTTACACATCGCCACGATTTCACTCGGCAGGGACACCTGCCGCAGGAACATCCCTGCCGTGCCGTAGAGGAACACCGAGGTGATATATTTCATTCGCTCCGCGTGTTGTTCGTTCATTCCTTCGCCAGGCGTCTGACCGTATCGTAGATTTCCGCCCAGTTTTCCACGCGGATCATGCCGTTTGCCTCTGCGTCAAAGAGGCGGTTATGCGGCGCCGTAATCAGAATCTTCGCGTAATCACCGCCGATGTGGTTGTGCGGCGCGTCATCGATCAGGATATCGCCGCGCACCATTTGTTTTCTGGACGTGACAATGACCTGATCCCAGGTGAGAAAAGGAAAGAAGCGGAACAGCACCTCATCCATTTTGATCGGGATCACCTTGTGCTGCGTACTGGTGACGATCAGCACCTCATGTCCGTCGTCGATCAGTTTTTTCAGATAAACGTCCGCATCCTTCAGGGGCTTCAGCGTGTAATAAAAGTCATCCTCCAGAATCAGATCGTATATCTCGTCATGCGTGACATTCTCAAAATGCACCGACGGATCCCAGTTGGTGACCTCCTCCGGCGTGACGGTGGTGCCAAAGCGTTTGTTGGCATAATCCACCCAGGCCTCCGTGAAATTTTCCAGCGTATCGTCCATATCGACGAGAATCACTTTTTTATTCATGGGATATAGTATAGCACACTTTTTCCAAATATCAGACTTTCCCGGTGCGTCAGACGGATTCCCGTCATGCCGAAGAGATGTGTGGCTATCCTGCCTTTTTGGAAAATGCCTTAATAAGATAGAGCAAATATCCTCCCAGAACAACAACGATTATTAAAAGGTTGAGAATCATTTCTGCCTGTGGGCTCAGACTACCTTCGGCGCTAAACACTCTAAGCGCATTGTTG
>JAFSPF010000072.1 GCA_017443065.1 Lachnospiraceae bacterium | reverse complement strand
CGGACGGCTTCCATGCCGAACGGCATTTTGCGCATACGCATGTACAGCAGAATAAAGGCCGTACCAAGGATTCCCCGGCACATCGCCACAAACTCTCCGGGCATCCCGGAAAACCTCAGGAACATGCCGACCGTTCCGTACAGCACCACCGCCGTAATGTATTTGATCCGCTCCGCGTGAAGTTGATTCATTTGAACATTGTATCACACTCTTGCCTTCCGTTCTGCGATGTGTTAAGATAAACCTCGTCGGAAACTTCCGGCAAATCTATGGAAAACAGGTGAAAGGATGTTGAACATCAGGGTAAGGTGAACGATAGCGTGTGGTGAGCACGCGTAAAGAAGCGGTATCGGCCGCTTGCTTTTCGTGTGTTTCCAAAACGCCGGTGTTTCAGCAAAGAACGCACACCGGTTTACGCAGTCGGTCCCGCATCCTGATCATCCCGTGGAAGCCTGTTTTTTTGTTGCCCCGGCAGATCCCTTGATCTTAAGTATCTGCCATCCCGAAAAAACACACGGATGAACCATGATGCCCCCGGCTGTGCACGGAGGTATTTTTTGTATGCCGCACTGGGTTTTTGTGCGCACTGTTCCGGAAGATCGGAGTATAAAGAGATGAAAGAGAAGAAAACCGTCTGGACGGCGGACTTTACCAGAATCACGCTTGCGAGCATCCTTTCCATCATCGGCGGGGAGGCCTTGAATCTCCCGATGAGCCTGCTCGTTTATGACCAAACGGAGTCGACCTTTTTGTCCTCCCTGATCATGGTGTTCGGGATGCTGCCGGATATTGTGTTGTCCGTGGTCGTCTCCCCCGTGATCGACCGCACGTCCAAAAAGAAGTGGATTGTAGGGCTGGATGTACTGTTTGCGCTTACCTACGCCGCCATGGCCTTTGCGACCTTCATGCTGCCCTTTTACTATGGCCTGTATGTGCTGTTCACGCTTATCACCAGCACCCTGTCCGTCTTTTACCGCCTCGCCTACGATGCCTGGTACCCGGATCTGATTCCGAAGGGGCTGGAGCAGAAGGGCTTTGCGGTCTCCGGCATGGTGATGGATGCGACGGTCGTGATCATGGCGCCGGTCTCCGCATTTCTGTATCTGCTGGTGCCGATCTGGCTGCTCTTTGCCTTTGTCGCGGTGACAATCGTGATCGCGATTGCGATCGAGGCGGGCATCAAAGAAGCGCATCATGCGCCGGAGAAAACAGAGGGCAAGGGACTTCGCGCCTACCTCGCGGACTTAAAAGAAGGCTTCGGCTACCTGAAAAAAGAGCATGGCGTGCGCAATATCTTTACCTACATGAGCGTCTGCATCGGCACGGGTGACGGGCGCTACATCCTGGAGCGCACCTACTATCAGACAACGGCGGGCCTTGGCGTCGCCAGATACGGATTTCTGTCGAGTGCCGCAACCGCGGCAAGGGTTCTGTCGGGTCTCGTGCTCTACAAAAAGGAGGTGCCGGCGAAAAAAAGATTTGGCGTCGTGCGTTTCGTCTATACGTCGCTGAACGTCTTGTCCGCCGCGCTGCTCTTTTTGCCCTTTCCGCTGGCGCTGGTCGATATGGCCCTGGAGGGCGGTCTTTCCAACACCAGCTATACCTTAAGGCAGACCGCGACCAAGGCTTACATCCCCGCGGACATGCGCGCGCGGCTCGGTGCCATCTTTATGATGATGATGAGCGTCACCGGCATCGGCTTTACCCTGCTGGCAGGCGCCCTCGGGGAAGTCCTGCCGCTACGCACGGGTGTGATCCTGCTTTGCGCGATTGACCTTGCGGTCATGCTCCTCTTCATCTGCCTGCCCGCGCGTCACAACCGCGTCGTGTATGAAGCGGTACGGACAAAGGAGGACTAAGCATGTTTCAGATCAAAGACCTAACCATCACACATGCAAAGGACAACCGCATGTTGTTGTCCGGCTTTTCCTTCGTCCTGCATCCCGGCGACCGGGTCGTCTGTATCGGCGAGGAGGGAAACGGGAAAAGCACGCTCTTAAAATGGATGGCGGATCCACAGATGATTGCGGACTATACGGAAGCGACGGGAGAGCGCATCGTTACGGGCGAGCGCATCGGCTACCTTCCGCAGGAATTGCCGAAAGAGGATGCCGCAAAGAGCGTGTATGAATACTTTTCCGAAGAACAGCTTTTGCAGGACGCAAACCCGAAGGAGCTATATGCGCTCCTGCACGCCGTGGGGCTGGCGGAGGATTTCCCCTACAGCGATCAGCAGATGCTTACCCTCTCCGGCGGCGAAAAGGTCAAGGCGCAGATGACAAGGCTCCTTCTGAAGGAACCGACCATGCTTCTTCTGGACGAGCCGTCGAACGACATCGATATTGAAACGCTGGAATGGCTGGAGCGAATGATATGCGAAACCAAAGCGGGCGTACTCTACATCTCCCATGACGAGACACTGATTGAAAACACGGCCACGCGCGTCATTCATATCGAGCAGCTGAAAAGAAAGCAGGCACCGAAGGTGACGGTTGCCAACATGCCCTATGCGCAGTATGTGACGGAGCGCAGGGACGCATTCACCAGACAGACACAGCTCGCGCTGAACGAGCGCAGGGAGGAAAAAAAACAGATGGAGCGCTTCCACAGGATCGAACAAAGTGTGGAATACGCGCTGCGGACGGTCGGCCACCGGAATCCTGGCGCAGGCGCTTTGCTGAAGAAGAAAATGAAGGCCGTGAAATCCCTGGAGCGCCGCTATGAACGGGAGCATGCGGAGATGACGGAAGTCCCGGAGGAGGAGAGCCCCATGTTCTTCAAGCTGGGGGAGGGGGCGGGCCTTCCCGCGGGGAAGACCGTCCTGGAATTGTCATTGCAGAAGCTCCCCCATGTTTCCGCAAGAGACATCTTCCTGCGCGTGCGCGGTCCGGAGAAAATCTGCATCATCGGGAAAAACGGCGCGGGCAAGACGACGCTGTTAAAGCACATTGCGGCGGAGCTTCTCGCACGCAAAGACCTGCACGCGGTCTATATGCCGCAAAACTACGATGATCTGCTGGAGATGGACCTCACACCCGTGGCATACCTTGCGCCTTCGGGCGACAAGGAGGAGATGACGCGCATCCGCACCTATCTGGGCGCCATGAAGTACACCGCGGATGAAATGTCGCATCCGATCCGGGACTTATCCGGCGGACAAAAGGCGAAGATTCTCCTGCTGAAAATGAGTGTGTCCGCTGCGGATGTACTGATTTTAGACGAACCGACGCGCAACTTTTCGCCGCTCTCCGGTCCCGTGATCAGGCGTTTGCTTCACGGCTTTCCCGGCGCGATCCTCTCCGTCTCCCACGACAGGAAATACATCGAAGAGGTCTGTGATAAGGTGTACCGCTTGACAGAAAACGGGCTGGAAGAGGTCTCAGACAGTTTCGACTGTAAATAATGACACGCGAATCCCTAAAATGTCAAAAAATCCCTAAAAATGCCTAAAAATCCCTAAAATGTCAAAAACAGAGGGGCGTGTGGTACAATAACCAAATGAATCAAACGAATCAACTTCACGCGGAGCGGATCAAATACATCACGGCGGTCGTGCTGTACGGAACGGTCGGCATGTTCCTGAGGTTTTCCGGGATGCCCGGAGAATTTGTGGCAATGTGTCGGGGAATCCTTGGGACAGCCTTTATTCTGCTGTACATGCGTATGCGCAAAATGCCGTTCGGCATGGAAGCCGTCCGGAAAAACGCCGGATTGCTGATTCTTTCGGGTGTGCTGCTCGGGCTGAACTGGATCTTTTTGTTTGCGGCCTATATTATCACGACGGTCGCCATCGCATCTCTCTGTAATTACATGGCACCGCTCATCGTGGTGCTGGTGGCGCCCCTTGTGCTCAAGGAAAAATTGAATGCAAAGAAGCTCTTTTGTGTGTTTCTTGCTTTTGCGGGGATTCTGCTGGTGTCCGGTGTGCTCGAAGGAGAGAGCGGCAATCTCCCGGGGATCGTCACGGGACTGCTTGCGGCGCTGGCCTTCGTCGGGATTGTCCTTTGCAACCGGAAGCTGAAGGACGTCGGCGTATATGAAAGAGTCGTGGTGCAGCTGGCGGTCTCCGCGCTGACGATTCTGCCCTATGTGATATACAAAAATGCCGGCACCGCCCTGCCGTGGAACACGCGCGCCGTCCTGATCGTGCTGATGCTCGGGATCGTCCATACGGGCTTTGCCTACTGCCTCTATTTCAGCGGCATGGCCACGCTTCCCGTACAGACCGTGGCAGTCCTTGGCTACCTGGAGCCCGTCGTCTCCGTCCTCTGCTCCGCGATCTTTTTGCACGAAGCCATGTCCCCCCTGGGCTGGGCAGGCGCTGCGCTCATCATCGCCGCCGCCGTGATCAGCGAGGTGACGGGGTAAAAACGTTGCCATGAAAATAGCACCCTTTTTCATATTGCACCCTGTCTGCGCATCCCTTATCATGGGGTGGAAAGGGGGTGGAACGAATGGAAAAGACCGTCAACATCAAGGAACTGTCCATGATCAGCGGCTTTACGACACGCACCCTGCGGAATTATATCAAGAAGGGTACGTTGCAGGGTGACATTCAAAGCGGTATATGGGTTTTTACTGAAAATCAGATCAGCGCGTTTCTGGAAAGCCCGGGCGTGCAGAAAAAAATGATGCAGAAAAACGCTTCGATCGCCACCGATTTTCTGCAACATCCAAACCTGAAAGGAAACCGTCTGTGCATGATATTGGATATGACAGCGGCGGAGGCCAAAAAGAAGAAGGCCAATTCCTTCTTTTGCAACGCGGTGATGGAGTCCGAGGGGGATGTCCGCTTTTCTTCACAGAAATACGGAAACCGGCTCCGCGTGGTCGTGGCAGGTGCGGAAGGTACCGTGGCAAAAATCATGAGGAGGTATTATCATGTCTGAAACGATCCCGTCCGAAAAGAAAACAACCAACCCGGAAGCTGTATACCGAATGCTGGAGGAGCAGATTGCGAAGGTGGATTTTTCCGCTTTATGGAAGGGGTTTTCACCGCTGAAGTTTGCCGTGTATGATGATGCGCGTGTCTTCTTTGACGGTCGTTTTGTGGAAAAGACAAACGCATTCACGGCAAACACGGCGATCAACTATGAAGGAGAGGATATTGCGATCTGGTATCTCGAAGGGGATTCTGCCGGGGAGGATATGGAGGGCCTTGCCTCCAAAATCATTCATGAGATGTTTCATGCCTTCCAGCAAAAAAACGAAGAAAGCCGCGGAGCGAAGGAACTGGAAGCGCTGATGCGTTACCGGTATCATACGGAGAATATTGGCACCCGCTACAGGGAGGCCGAATTGCTCCGCGCATTGTCTGACAGGGCAAACGACGGCGATGAAGCGGCACAGGCGGAGCGTTTCCGGCAGTTGCTCGCAATGCGCGCCGCAAGGAAAGAGCGGTTTCCGTATGAATATGACTATGAGGCGCGCACAGAGCAGATCGAGGGCAGCGCAAACTATGTGGAGTTGAAGGCGCTGGAGCAGTTGTCACCGGAAAAGGCGGCCAAAGAACGGGAGCGCCTCCTTGCGTCCATGGAGGATGTCTCTCATTGCTTTCCCGTCCGTCCGCTCTGCTACGCTTCCGGCGCCTTTCTTTTGGAGCTGCTGCATACGGAAAGGTGCCGGGCGCTTCTTGCGCAGGACTTTGATCCCGAGGCTTTCACGGACATACCCTTTGCCGACGGTATGTTGCAGGGAATTGCGCCCGCAGCGACGCTTCCAGAGGCGGACGAGGCGCTTGTAAAACAGATGGAACAGTTCCATACGGAAACGGAGGAGCTG
>JAFSPF010000071.1 GCA_017443065.1 Lachnospiraceae bacterium | reverse complement strand
TCCGCAACCGTTCCGTTTTTGAGCATGATGATCTCGTCAAAGCGGGAAAGCTGCGCCTCGTCCAGACGGTGCGTGATGACAATGCGCGTGTAGCCTGTAAGGGAGGCGATGGTTTCATTGATGTGCGCCGCCGTTTCCGCGTCCAGCGCACTGGTCGCCTCGTCGATCAGGAGTACCTTTGTTTCGCGTAACAGCGCTCTTGCAATGGCAATGCGCTGCTTTTCGCCGCCGGAAAGATTGCTGCCGCCTTCGCCGCAGAGGTAGTCTTCGCCGCGCGCCCGGATCATGTCCGAGAGCGCGGACTTTTGTACCGCATCCTGCACCTTTGCATCGTCAAAGTCCGCAAACATCGTCAGGTTGTTGCGGATCGTATCATCAAAGAGGAAGACGTTCTGGTCAATCAGACTGACCAGGTCATACAGGGAATCGTGATCGATCTCTTTCATTTCCTTTCCGTCCACGAGAAGGGAACCGTCATAAGCGTCATAGATGCCCATCAGCAGGGACAGCAGGGTGGACTTGCCGCTGCCGGACGCGCCGACAATCGCATAGCTCTTCCCGGCTTCGAAGCGCAGATGCAAATTTTTCAGCACGGGATTGTCCTCTTCGTAGCCGAAGCTTACGTCCTGCAGCGCAATGGCATCCGTTAGTCTTGCGGATACCTGCAGGCGGTTTTCCCGCAGGTCTTCCGCGGCCATCATCTTCGCGCATTTCTCCACCAGCGCCTTTGCCGCCTTGCGCTTGGCCAGTGTTTCCGGGATATGCTGCAGCGGCGGCAGGAGCGAGCTTCCCATCAGATTGATAAAGATCATGACCGTGCCGAGGGAAATCTGTCCGGTGATTGTCAGATAAACGCCAAGGAACATCACGACAAACTGTGTCAGGGCACCGGTTACGCCGGTGCAGGCGCTCAGAAGGGCGTCCCACCAGCGTTTCCGCTTCTTTGCCTCCTCCAGTGTCTCGTTCTCCGCGTAGAAAATCTCACGGGTATGCGCCTCCGCCTTAAAGGATTTGATGACGGAAAAGCCCGAGAGCAGGTCTTTCAGCCTTGCGGTGAAGGATTCATTCCTCTCAGAGACTGTCGTGGTGCGCTTTGCGAGCTCCCTCCCCATGACGGAGGATACCAGCGCCGGAAAGATCACCATCACGACGACGGCCAGCGTCAGCACGCGCGAGTAATACAGCATCATGCCGAGGGAAATCAGAAACTGCAGAATCAGATAAACCAGATTGACGCTCTTCGAGAGATAATCCTCCTCGATCTGTGCGATGTCGTTCGTCAGAGCGGAAAGGTATCCGCCGGTGTTGCGTGAGGAGAAGGCGCTGACTCTTTTCTCCGACATGTTCCGGAAAGCCAGGTTTTTGTATTGCAGGATGCCGCGCTTCACATAGACGGATTTGAAGCGGTAGGACAGCGTCATCACCAGGAACATGGCGGGAAAAACGACGAGCACGATACGGATGATGCGCAGCATTTCCTGCATGGACATCTGCACGGCCGCGTCCGCGGCACCGCCCAGGGTCCAGGAGAGCAGCGGCCCGTCGAGGGACATGATGCAGTAAAACAGCAGGGCCGTAAAAAAGGGCAGGCGGTTGTTTTGATAAAAGGAAGCGTAGTAGGGCCTTGTCAAATCTTTGTTTTTCATGCGCTGATACCTCCGAAATCAGATGTCTTTCACAGGCTGATGTTGCAGCATCGGATGCTTTCTTTCGCGCCAGAAGTAGAACCAATAGTCACGCTGTTCCATCAGCCATCTGGCAAATAACAGGAAGGGAACAAAGGCACCGTTGTCATGCAAAATGTAGGCGCTGACGCCGCCCTCGGCCAGTTCAATCTGTGATACCGTGACCAGTCCGTGCACGGCAAGCTTTGCCAGTGCCTCAGCCGTTTCCTTTTCGGGAAGCTGCAATTTTTTGGCAACGGCCGCAGCCGTATGCGGATGTGTATCCGCATGGGTCAGGCGATAGAGCGCATGCAGCGTGCTGAAGACATGGGGCGCCGAAAGTGTTTCAAACAAAGCCCTGTAGGCTTCATCGTCCGCGAGCTGCGGATCATAACCGCCCTCCGGTTCCGGCATCAGCAAAAACACGGGACAGTCCTTGGCGAGAACGCCGAGCATCATCCCTTCCGGGAGAACAAGACCCGAACGCATCCATGCGGGAGACTCGTCTTTCTCCGTCCCCGGCTGCTCCAAAAAACTCTTTGTAATGGGAAGTTCCATTACAGAGTCCAGAAAACCGGTTAATCTATCGACTGTGGTGCTGGCCAAAAATACATGACAGAGAATGCGGAACAGCTCCTCCATTCTTTTGTTATGCGGAAAGGTATTGAGATGCGTCCGCAAAAAATCCACGGCATCCGTCTTCTCCCTTGTCTCCCTGCCGAACAGCGTATCTGTCGTGACACCGAAGACGTCCGCAATCCGCGGCAGCATTTCCGCGTCGGGAGAGCCGCCCTTTTCCCATTTGCTGACAGCCTGTGCGGAAATATGCAGGGCCTTTCCGAGCTGTTCCTGTGTCAGACCGCGTTCCTTACGCAGTTTGGAGATGTTTTCACCGAGTGTCATATGCTTCATCCTTTCATGGAAATACCGTCTTGCCGGCAATTCAACCTGTGATTGCATTATACAAAAACCAACGGTTGAATACAATCGATGTAAATTTGCACAGAAACAACCGCTGGTTGGTCCCGCACGTCATTTGAGTTTACAAAAAGTTCAGAATATCGGTCGGAAATTGCAAAAAATAATCCGTTTTATGATCGGTTTTATGATAGGGGCTTTGCTATAATACCTCCAGAATTCATTTCCAATGTCTGAAGGAGGTCTTCATGAAGAGAAAAGCAGTGTCCCTGTTGTTGAGTCTTGTCATGGCATGCTCCGCCATGCTTCCGAATGCGATCACCGCACGGGCGGAAGAGGGCGACGGCGTGACCATCCAGGCGTCGAAGGAGACGCGGATCTACGTCAATCATTTCACACAGACCGGTGTTTCCAATAACATCGATGCGAACTGGAAGTTTCATCTCGGTGACGCTTCGGGCGCACAGGCCGCGGTCTATGATGACGCTTCCTGGCAGGAGGTGAATCTGCCGCATGATTATTCGCTGATTCAGGACTATGCTTCCAATATGGAGGGGGAAAGCGGCTATAAGCCCGGCGGCATCGGCTGGTACCGCAAGTCCTTTACGCTTTCCAGCGAGCTCTACGGCTCCCGCATCGTCCTGCAGTTTGACGGTGCCTATCAGGAGGCGGAAATCTATGTCAACGGGACACAGGCCGCATTTCATCCCTACGGCTATACCATGTTCAAGGTGGACATCACCGATCTGGTTTCCTTTACGGACAATAACATCATCGCGGTGAAAACCAACAATCAGATTCCGAGCTCGCGCTGGTATTCCGGCAGCGGCTTATACCGCTCCGTTTATCTGAACATCATGCCGGCGGCGCATATCGCGGATGAGGGCGTCTTCTTCACGACGCCGGATCTGGCCGCAAACGGCGGAAGCGCCACGAACGCACAGATCCAAACGACCGTGGAAAACGACGACACGGAGGCGCTGACGCTCAGCGTGCAGCAGCAGCTCTTCGTACGCGATGCGGCGACCGGGGAAGCGGGCGCTGCGGTGGCGCAGAGCGCCATGAGCGAAAGCATCTCCCTGCAGAGCGGCGAAGCGCATACCTTCTCCTCGCAGATGCAGGTGTCGAATCCGGTACTCTGGAGCCCGGAGAATCCGGCGCTTTACATCCTTCGGACGGAGTTATATAAGGACGGCGAAGTGCTGCACACGCTTGAGCAGGAGGTCGGCTTCCGTTATTATGCCTTTGACCCGAATACCGGCTTTTCCCTGAACGGCAGAAACGTGAAGCTGAACGGCGTCTGCATGCACCATGACCAGGGCGGCCTCGGCGCGGCATCCTATTACGACGCGGTGGAGCGCCAGATGCGCATCATGAAGGAGATGGGCGTCAACAGCGTGCGCGTCACGCACAATCCGGCTTCCCGCGAATTAAAGGACATCGCCAACCGCATGGGCATCCTCCTGGTGGAGGAAGCCTTTGACACCTGGCGTTATCACAAGAACGGCAATTCCAATGACTTCGCGACCTGGTTCGACCGTCAGATCGGCGGCGGCAACGAAAGACTGATCCATGCCGGAACCGAACAGACCTGGGCGGAGTTTGAACTGAAGCAGATGGTGCTCGCCGGAAGAAACGATCCTTCCATTATCATGTGGTCCCTCGGTAACGAGGTCATGGAGGGCTTCGTGAATGCCGGTGTTTCCAAATACGGCGCACTGATCGCGCAGCTCGGTGTCTGGGCGGATGAAGTGGACGGCACGAGACCGGTCACGAGCGGTGACAACAAGCTGAAGAAAAACAACGGCAACTCCGTGAAGATGGCGAGTGCCCTTGCGAACCGCAAAGGCCTGAAGGGCATTGTCGGTTATAACTACGCCTCCGGTTCCCAGTATGACAGCGCGCACAAAAAGCATCCCGACTGGATGATCTACGGCTCCGAGGTGGCGAGCGCCGTCAACAGCCGCGGCGTCTATGAGCCGAACAACTACAACACGCAGCTGACGGCCTATGACCAGAAGACGGTCAACTGGGGTTCCTTCGCGGCGGAGGCACTCTATACGACGATGACACGTGACTTTGTCGCCGGCGAATATGTCTGGACGGGCTTTGATTACCTGGGCGAGCCGACCCCCTGGAACGGCACGGGCTCCGGCCCCGCGCGGGGCTGGCCTTCCCCGAAGAGCTCCTATTTCGGCATCGTGGATACGGCGGGCTTTCCGAAGGACAGCTTTTACCTGTATCAGAGCGTCTGGAACCAGAACGTCAAGGTGCTGCATGTGCTGCCGGCCTGGAAGAAATCCATGCTGCCGGGCGGAGGGAACAATGTCGAAGTGGTGGTGTATGCCAATGCGCCTTCCGTGGAGCTGTTCTTCCGGGATCTGAACGGCAATACAAAGAGCCTCGGCAAGCGTACGATGAAGCGGACGGTCACGCCCGCGGGACATGTGTATTACTACTGTGTCGGCGAGGGCGCTTCCGGCACGGATTACAAGAATCTCTATCTGACCTGGAACGTGCCCTATGCGGACGGCACGATCTATGCGGTGGCCTATGATGACAACGGAAACGTCATCACGAACACCTCCGGCGAAAGCAGCCGCAGCACCTTCGGGGAGGCCGCAAGGCTGAAGCTCACGGCGGACACCTCCGCGGTCAAGGCGGATGCCCATGCCCTGAAGTATATCGAGATCGATGTTCTGGATGCGGCCGGCAATCCGGTGGCGGATGCCTCCCATGCGGTGACGGTCTCCGTGTCCGGTCCCGCAAGGCTTGCCGCCATGGACAACGGCTCTCCGATGGATCACCAGTCCTATCAGGAGAACAACCGCAAGGCCTTCAACGGCAAGGTCCTCGCCGTCGTGCAGATGACGGGACAGCCCGGCACCGTGACCGTGACGGCCGGGAATGCAAGGCTGACGACGGAGAGCGTTTCCTTCAACGTCTTTGCGGAGGAAACCGCGGCGGAGGAGGTGCGCATCGAGAGCTTCCTTGCGTCACAGATTTATTACATCAAACAGGGCACGCAGTTTACGCTTCCGGGCACTGTCCTTGCCCGCTACACCGACGGTACGGAGGGCGCGGTGGCGGTCAGCTATGACTTCACGGCGGAAGCGGACGCGGCGCTGGCAAGAGGCGAGACCGTTTATGTCCGTGCGCATCTTGCGGAGGGCGATGTCTCCTATATGATCAAGATCGTGGTGATCGATGAAATCGCCGCGATGGAAAACTATGCGACGGTGGTGGAGCGCGGCACCGTTCCGGTGCTTCCGCTCACGGCCTATGCCTATGAGCCGGACGGCACGCTCGTGGAGGGCGCCTTCCCGGTGACCTGGAACATGCCGGAGGACAGCGCGTTTTACAACAACGGCATTGTGGTGGTGGAAGGCACCGGCCGCGTGCTGGATATGGTGCGACCCGTGACGGCCACGGTCCGCGTGACGGATAAGCTGGCGGTGATCGGCGAAAACGTTGCGACCTCCGCTGCGGAGGTCACGCAGTCCCTGCCGGCGGATCTGCAGTCCGATACGCTTTCCGCCATCTATGACGGCAATGCCTCCTCCGGCTGGTACATCGGCTCCAACAAGAACCCGAAGCTCTGGAGCAACTGGAAGGCCGCGCAGAACGGGGAACGCACGGCGTCCGTGTCCCTTGTGTTCGATACCGCCCAGAACGTGTATGAGGTGGTGCTGTATCAGTACATTGACAATTACTCCGCGGACATGCCGGAAGAGGTGAAGTTCTACTGGAGCATGGAAGCGGGCGGCGTGCCGGAGGAAGTGAGCGGAACGCTCCTTGAGGAAAGGGATGCCGGCAACTCCGTGAAAGCCCTGCATTACCGCCTGTCGCGCGTGGTCCCGGCCGTGAGCTTCACGGTGGAGGAAACGGCGCAGAGCGGCGACAAGGGCAAGCGCGGGCAGAAGTACTGCGTGGGTCTGACGGAGGTGGAGCTGATTACGGCCACCGAAATCATCGGCGCATCGAAGAGCGCGGAGCTGACACAGCTCAGCGCAAACGGTGCGGACATCCTGAACGGCGAGACCTGGAGCAGGGAGTTTTATACAACGGAAACGGATCCCTTGATTGAGGCGGCGGGAGAGAATTGCGCGGTCACGATCCTTCCGGTGTACGAGGATGTCATCCGCATCTTCACGCAGTCGGAAGACCAGATGGCAAGGGAATCCTATGAGGTGATACTGAATATTCCGGATTACGGCTTTGTGCCCGCTGACATGATCGAGGATGTGATCGTCGGCAGCGAGGAGGGAAGAGCCGAGTGCTCGAAGTGGAATGCGGTTGACGGAAACGCCTCGACCATGTGGCACAGCAGCTGGGGCGGCGCCGCGGATGAGGAACGCTACATCATCCTGAAGCTGAAGCAGCCCTATGTGCTGGCCGGACTTCACCAGCTGCCGAGAACGGGCAACCGCGCCGGTGACAACAACGGACGCATCCGTACGTACCAGATCAGCGTGAGTATGGACGGCGCAAACTGGAGCGTTTTGACGAACGGCACCTGGGACGGAGGGGAAGGCTGGAAGGAAGCCTGGTTTACGGAAACCACGGCACAGTATATCCGGCTGGACGGCATCACCACGGACGGCAACAGCTGGGACAACAAGTACATGTCCGTCGCGGAACTGAAGCTGTATGCCAACTTCGATGCGGTACCGCAGACGAACGTGCCTGTCGCGCCGGAAACACCGGAAGTGCCGGAAACACCGGAGGTGCCGGAGGAGCCCGCGCCTTTGGAAGGCGTCCGCGGCGAAAACCTCGCACCGTACGCCTATGTGACGGAGAGCGTCGATGCGTCCCTTACGTCCGATACGCTTGCGGCGGTCACGGACGGCGCCTGCGTGCTGGCACCGCATACCGGAGGCGGCAGCAATCCGCAGGTCTGGTCAAATTATAACGCGGCACAGGCAGGGCAGCCGGAGGCCACGATCAGCTTCTCCTTCGATACGGCGGTTACAATGCAGGAGATCGTGCTCTATCAGTTTACGGATACCTGGTCCGCCGATCTGCCGGAGACAGTTACCTTCAGCGCCGTTGACGAATACGGCACGGAGTTCCTGCTGGATGCGGTACTGGAAGGGCAGGAGGTGCTGAGCGACACCACGACAAAGATGAGCTATCGTCTGACCTCGCCGGTCACGACGACGAAATTCATGATCACGGAACGGGCAAAGCAGGGGATGCGCGATACCGGTGCGGCTTATTGCACGGGTCTTGCGGAAGCGGAGCTCTATGAAGTGAAATGATCATGGGAGGGTGAACGGATATAGAAGGAGCTGCGGGACGGCCATGCGCCGTCCCGTCGGCGTTTGCGGTTAAATGCATCTTATTTTATAATACCGGTATGCCTTTTTCTTTATTTTCAGCACTGTTTTTGTGCGCGGTAACTGTTCTGTATTTTGTGTTATGGAAGGGATTGCGGCCCTTTGTTTTACTGGCGGCAAGTCTCGCTTACATTGCGTACTTAAGTCCGCGCGCCTGTATCTGGGTATGCGGCCTGTCGCTTGCGGTCTATGCTGGTGCGCTTTCGATACAGCGCAGGCGTGACGAAGGAAACACGGATGCGGCGAAGCGTCTGAAATACGTGTTGATCGCCCTCCTGGTGCTGCTGCTCGCGGTGATGAAGTTCGTTTCCTCCGGCATCTTTTTCCACGGCCCGCCGGAGGAAGGAGAGGGGGGAATTCTCCGTCACCTGTTATTGCCGCTCGGCTTATCCTATTATCTGTTTCAGGCCGTCGGATATCTGACCGATGTCGAAAGGGGCACCGTCACCGCGGAAAAGAATCCGGTTCATTTTTTGCTCTACATGACCTTTTTCCCGAAGTTTGTCAGCGGCCCGATCGAACGGGCAGAGACCTTTCTTTCCGGGGTGAAGCAGCTGTCCACGGTCAGGCTGACGGATCCGCACCGCTGTTCCCTGGCGCTTTCTTATCTGCTCTACGGATATTTCATGAAGACGGTTCTGGCGGACCGCATGTCTCTTTATGCTTCCAGGCTTTTGCTTGAGCCGCATCGCTACGGATACCTGCTTCTGCTGGCCGGAATGCTGTTTTATACCCTGCAGATTTATTGTGATTTTGCCGGCTACAGCGCGATTGCGCTCGGCATCTCACATCTGTTCGGCCTGTCCTTAACGGAAAACTTTCATGCGCCCTATCTTTCAACAAACATCACGGTGTTCTGGCGGCGCTGGCACCGCTCGCTTTCCATGTGGCTGAGAGACTACCTTTACATACCGCTCGGCGGCAGCCGCAAGGGCCTGCAGAGAAAGCGCATCAATACCATGATCGTGTTTCTGGTATGCGGCCTGTGGCACGGGACCGGCTGGCATTTTGTGATCTGGGGACTGCTGCACGGCCTGTATTCCGTGATCCATTCCGCCTGGCAGGAAAAATTCGGAAAGAAGGAGGCTGTCACCCTTTGGAAGAAGCTGCCCCTGATCGCGCTGACCTTTTTCTGTGTGGCCTTTGCCTGGATTTTCTTCGGCTCGCCGGATGCCGGAACGGCCTTTGTTTATATCCGACGGATGCTGACCCTTCAGGCGGGGGATACGGCGCTTGGCGTGATCATGACGGACCGGGTACTGTTGGTCGTGCTGTTACCGCTGGCCCTGTTCTTTGATATGTTGTGTCTGAAGAAGGACAAGCCGGTCGGAGAGGCCATGCAGCAGCTGCCTTATGTTCCGCGGTATGTGATTTATTACCTGCTGATTGTCGTGATCTATCTTTTCGGCGTTTACGGTCCCGGTTATGATGCCGGCAGCTTTATGTATATGGAGTTCTGATGAAAAAGAACAGAAAACAACAATGCATCCGCTTCGCCTTTGTGCTTCTGACGGCCTTTACCCTCTGGTATCTGGACGGGGTGCTCTGCGTCAAGTCGGAACATGGGATTGACCAGAGCCGCGCGCTGTATTACCATCCGGAG
>JAFSPF010000070.1 GCA_017443065.1 Lachnospiraceae bacterium | reverse complement strand
TAATCCGGAACCGCGTTTTTTCATTCCTGTACCTCCCATGCTCCTTTCATGATGTCTTCCTCATTAAAGTTGTCCTCTCCCCGTTTCATTTCGCCGGTAATATGACCTTCCCGCATCACGATGACACGGTCGCTCATCCCGAGGATCTCCGGCAATTCCGACGAGACCATGATGACGCATTTTCCCTCCTGCACCAGGCGGTTCATGACCTCATACACCTCCACCTTGGCGCCGACATCGATCCCTCTCGTCGATTCGTCAAAAATATAAATATCCGCCTCCGTGTTGACCCATTTGCCGATAACGACCTTCTGCTGGTTTCCGCCGGACAGCTGCTGCACGGCTTCCTCAAGTCCCGTCGCCTTGATTCTCAGATCATCGACGTTCTTCTGCCCTGCCTCGTTGATCTTTTTCTTATCCAGGAGCAGTCCGCTGGTAAAGCGTCTGAAGTTGGCAAGGATCATATTCAGCCCGATGGATTCCGGGAGCACCAGACCCTGTCCCTTGCGGTCCTCCGTCAAAAAGGCGATGCCCGCATTGATGGCATCACGCGGAGACCGGATGTTTGTCTCTTTTCCCTTAATATAGATTTTGCCGCTGTCGATCCTGTCCGCGCCGAAGATCGCCCGCATCGTTTCCGTACGGCCGGCGCCGACAAGACCCGAAAAGCCCAGAATCTCGCCGCCGTAGGCTTCAAAGGATACATCCTTCAACACCCCGATGGAGTTTAAGCCCTCGACCTTCAGGAAGGGTTCTTCGCTCCGCGTGCCGTATTTCTTCGGATACTGGTTGTCCAGTGTGCGGCCGACCATGGCCTGGATCAGGGAATCATTATTCCACTCCCCGATCGGCTTTGTGGCGATGTATTCGCCGTCGCGCACGACGGTCACGCGGTCGCAGAGCTCAAACAGCTCCTCCAGCTTGTGCGAGACAAAGAGGATGCCGACGCCCTCTTCCTTCAGCTTCCGGCAGGTCTTGAAGAGCTGTTCGATCTCGTTGTCGGAAAGTGAGGAGGTCGGTTCGTCCATAATGATCATTTTTGCATTCGCGATCACCGCCTTGGCGATTTCGACCATCTGCTGGATGCCCATGCCGAAGCTCCCCGCGGGCTTTGTCACATCGATGTCCTGCCCGAGGGACAGCATGGTCTCCTTGGCCATGGCATGCATCCTTCTATAGTCAAGAAGCCCTCCGCTTCCTTTGATCCATTTGTTGATGAAGATGTTGTCCGTGATGCTCAGGAGCGCCTCCATGTTCAGCTCCTGATAGACACAGGCGATACCCGCACGGATTGCCTCCTGCGGGTCCTTAAAATGCTGTACTTCCCCGTCGACTAAGACCTCGCCCTCGTCCGCCGCATGCACGCCGGTCAAAACCTTGATCAGCGTGGATTTGCCGGCGCCGTTTTCGCCGATCAGACCGTGGATCTCTCCCGGTTTGACGTTTAACTGCATATGGTCCAGTGCTTTTACGCCGGGAAAGGTCTTGGTGATATTCTTTAACTCAACCACATATTCGCTCATCGCATTCCCCGCTTTCTACCTTCTCTTTTTAGAAAAGAGAGGCTTCTTAGGCCGAAGCATAAGAAGCCCCCCTGATGTCCGGTATGACTTTCTTTTATTCCGGATAGTAGACGTTCAACTGATCCAGTCTGGACTGTGCGTTCGAGCTGTCGACGACGGAGCAGCCGGAATCGATGAAGGGATCCAGCGTCTCGCCTTCGAGCGCCGCCACCGCGGCTTCCACAGCCTTGTAGCCCATGTCAAACGCTTCCTGTGCGACGGACATCGTCTCGTCACCGGCGATGATCGCCTTGCAGGCGGTCTTCGTGCCGTCAAAGCCGCAGAAGATCGTGTTGGCATAGACTTCGTTGCCGGAATCCTTCACGGCCTTTGCGGCCGCGATCGCGGAGTCATCGTTATGACAGACGATGATCGCAACGCCTTCCGGATGGTTCTGCATGATGGCTTCCATCGCTGCAACCGCTTTTTCCGGATTGGATTCGCCCCACTGGGTCTCATTCGCAAGGAAGGTGCCGCCGGCTTCTTCCACGCCCTTCTGATAGCCGTCCAGGCGTGCCTGTGCCGTGGAATCACCCTGGGTGCCCGCGATGCAGATCGCGTTCACTTCTTCCCAACCCGCTGCCTGCGCAGCTGCGACTGCCGCAAGGCCGCCCTGCTTTGCCGCATCTTCATTCGCCGTGCCGACGAAGGACAGCACTTCCGGTGCGTCAATGTTGGTGTCAACCGCAAGGATCGGGGCACTCTGCCCGGAGATCAGGTTCGCCACCTGATCGCCCTGCAGCGGCGCAATGACAAAAGCATCATAGGCGCCGGAGGAAAGATCCGTCTCGATCATGTTCTGCTGTTCGTCATAGGACTGCTCGGAAGCCGGTCCCTTGACGTCCACTTTCACGTTCGGGTGATCCGCAGCGTAAGCATCACAGCCCGCCTTCACATAGCTCCAGTACTCACTGGCCAGCGTCTTTAAGATGACGTCCACCGAATAGGACGCTTCACCGGCCGGTTCCGCCGCCGCGGTCGATGCTTCCGCAGCGGGTGCTGCCGCAGTCGATGCCTCCGCCGCAGGTGCCGCAGCCGAGCTCGCGCCGCCGCTGGACGATCCGCCGCAGCCCATCAGTGCGCCCACCAGAACGGCGGACATGAGGACAGCTAAAACTCTTCTTTTCATAATGACTCCTCCTTTTGATTGGTTTGTGGAAAAATGACTCCCCATGGGTTTTGACCCACTCACAAAACTATACCATAGTCAGCATGCATTCTCAAGGACAAAAACACGCGGCGTTTTTTGTACATTTTTCACAAAAAACACCGCGTGCAATTTACATATACGGTCCGGCAACCGCGACGAAGCCGCAGGCTCAGATCCTTGCCACGCCGGACGCCCTTGCCGCCTCGGCCGTTGCCTTCGCAACCGCGTCCTTGACACGCGGATCAAAGGCCTTGGGCAGAATGTAATCCGCGTTCAGCTCCTTTTCGCTCACCAGATCCGCCAGCGCCTTCGCCGCCGCAATCTTCATGGCGTCATTGATGTCCGAGGCCCGCACATCCAGTGCGCCGCGGAAGATCCCGGGGAAGCAGAGCACGTTATTGACCTGGTTCGGGAAGTCGCTGCGTCCCGTTGAAACGACTGCGGCGCCCGCCTCCTTCGCCTCATCCGGAAAAATTTCCGGGGTCGGGTTGGCGCAGGCAAAGATCACGGGATCCTTGGCCATGGATCGCACCATGTCCTTTGTCAGCGTGCCGGGGGCGGAAACGCCGATAAAGAGATCGGCATCCTTGATTACTTCTTCAAGGGTTCCCTTTTTTCCTTCCGCATTGGTGATGGCGGCCATTTCCTCCTTGACCGGATTTAAACCGTCCCTTCCTTTGTAAATCGCACCCTGCCGGTCCGTCATGATGACATTTTTCAGTCCCATTGCGATCAGCAGCTTGATGATGGCAACGCCCGCGGCACCCGCGCCGCTCGTTACAATCTTAATATCCTCCAGCTTTTTGCCGACGACCTTCAGCGCGTTCATGACGCCGGCAAGCGTGATGACGGCGGTGCCGTGCTGGTCATCATGGAAAATCGGGATATCACAGCATTCCTTCAGCTTCTGTTCGATATCAAAACAGCGGGGGGCGGAAATATCCTCCAGATTCACGCCGCCGAAGGACCCGGCCAGCAGCCGTATCGTTTCGACGATCGTATCCGTATCCTTGGAACGCACGCAAAGCGGGATCGCATCGACGTCACCGAAGGCCTTGAACAGCGCACACTTGCCTTCCATGACGGGCATGCCGGCCTCCGGGCCGATATCGCCGAGCCCCAGCACCGCCGTGCCGTCCGTCACGACGGCCACCGTGTTCCAGCGTCTTGTCAGATCATAGCTTTTGTTGACATCCTTCTGGATCTCCAGGCAGGGGGTCGCCACGCCCGGCGTGTAGGCCAGGGAAAGCGCCTCCGCGCTGTCCACCGCCGCACGGACATTGATCTCAATCTTGCCTCTCCACT
This sequence comes from Lachnospiraceae bacterium, assembly GCA_017443065.1. Classification (GTDB taxonomy): domain Bacteria; phylum Bacillota; class Clostridia; order Lachnospirales; family Lachnospiraceae; genus Butyrivibrio. The sequence goes on along the minus strand of JAFSPF010000070.1, from coordinate 13,680 downwards.
CCGCATGCTTTTCCAGGGAAACTGCTCCGTAATCCATACTCTTCCTTTCCGGCGATCTGACGCCTTAAACAAATACTCCTGTCCGGTCGGGGGGCCGCCAGACACCCCGCCGGTAAAACCACCCGCTACGCGTCTTTTTCGTCCACGACCTCACCGCTGAAGACCTCTTTCTCCGGGTCATGCGGTCTCTCCTCCGCCGTTTCCTCCGGGGCCGAGATCGTCTCCGCATCCTCCACGGTCTCGATCTCCTTCCGTTCGATCTTCGTGCCGCAGGTCAGGCAGAACTTATCCGTCTCATGTACCTCACGCCCGCAGCCGGGGCAGCGTTCCGTCACCTGTTTGCCCTCGCGCTCCGGCGCCTCATATTCGGGAAGCTTCACGCCGCAGATGTTGCAGAAGATCGCACCGAGCGGCACCTCCGCCCCGCATTCCGGACAGATGCGGATGCCGCGGATTTCATTGATCTGCTCCGCAAGCTCCGCGCTGCGCTCCTTTGATTCCCTGATCTCACGCACGATATCGGCAAAGTCACCGCCGACAGCGTCCTCATGGAGGGTGTAATACTCCTTGCCCAGCTGCATGAACAGGCTCTCCTGCGTGCGCTCCTCCGCGCGGATGGCGCTGTTGAGCTTGCTGACACTCGACATCTCCCGCGTCTTTGCAAGGGTCGATTTGCCCGCCTCACTGAGCTTCTTTCCGAGATCATCCAAAATGTTTGCCATACCCCTTTTCCTCCTGCTGTTAAAGCTGTGTCTGTAATACCTCTTCCGCCTTCTTTAACGCCTCCGCGATGCCCGCAGGGTTCTTGCCGCCGGCCTGCGCCATATTCGGGCGGCCGCCTCCGCCGCCCCCGATGAGCGGCGCAATTTCCTTTACGAGATTCCCCGCGTGCGCGCCTTTCTTCACGGCATCCTCCGTCGCCATGACGACGAGGTTCACCTTTCCGTCCTGCGCCCCCATCAGCACCACGACGCCGGGCGCAATCTTCGCCTTGAGGGAATCCCCGAGGTCTCTGAGGCCGTTCATGTCCGCGCCCTCGATCTCCTTCGCGATCAGCTTCACGCCCTTGACCTCAAGCGCCTCCGAAGCCGCATCTCCCGCGGCCTGCTTCGCCTGTGCGCTCTTTAAGCTGTCCAGCTCCCCCTTCATGCTCTTCAGTTCTTTTTGTAAGGAAGCAATGCGCTCCGTCAGCTTCGACGGCTGCGTCTTCAACGCGGCGGCCGCTTCCTTCATAATCCCCTCCAGCTCCGCGAAGTGGCGCATCAATCCCTCGCCCGTCAGCGCCTCGATGCGGCGCACACCCGCGGCAATGCCGGACTCCGAGATGATCTTGAAGGGGCCGATCACCTCCGTATTCTTCACATGCGTACCGCCGCAGAGCTCGATCGAATAATCGCTCATCATGACGACGCGCACGGTCTCACCGTATTTTTCCCCGAAGAGCGCCATCGCGCCGGTCTTCTTTGCCTCCTCCAGGGACATGATCTTCGTCTCGACGGGCAGGGCGTTCACGATCTCGCGGTTCACCATCTCCTCGACGCGCGCGAGTTCCTCCTCCGTCATCGCCTGGAAATGTGAAAAGTCAAAGCGCAGATGATCGGGATCGACCAAAGAACCCGCCTGCTCCACATGGGTTCCCAAAACCGTCCGCAGGGCCTTGTGCAGGAGGTGCGTCGCGGAATGATTCTTGCAGATCTCACTCCTGCGCACGCCGTCCACCGTCATCGTCACCTGCTCTCCCTTCGTCAGGGAGCCGGATTTCAGCTGTCCGATATGGGCGATCTTTCCGCCCTTTAAATGGATCGTGTCAAAGACCTCAAACTGCGCACCGCCGTCCTCGATCAGGCCGGTGTCGCCGACCTGTCCGCCCATCGTGCCGTAGAAGGGCGTCTCGTCCGTGATGACCGTGCCGTGCCAGCCCTCGGAAAGCGTATCGACGACGGCATCCGCGGGATCACTTTCTTTCATATGATTCACGCAGAGGGCGAGGATCTTTGCTTTATGCGACAGGCGGTCATAGCCGACAAAGCCGGAGGTGATCGCCGTATCCAGCTCGTCATAAACGGTCGCGTCCGCGCCCATGTAATTGCTGACCTTGCGTGCGGCGCGCGCCTTTTCCTTCTGGCGCAGCATCGCCTCGTCAAAGCCCTTTTCATCCACGGAAAGATCCTGTTCGGAGAGAATGTCGATCGTTAAGTCCAGCGGGAAGCCGAAGGTGTCATAGAGGCGGAAGGCCTCCTCTCCCTTCAGTTCCTTTCCACCCTCCTTTTTGATCTGGGCGGACAGCTCCGAAAGAATCTTTAAGCCCTGGTCGATCGTCGATGCGAATTTGGATTCCTCCTCGCGCAGCACGTTGAGGATGAAGTCCTGTTTTTCGGAGAGCTCCGGATAGCCGTCCTTGGAGCCTTCGATCACGACGCGGGAAATATCCGTCAGAAAGGCCTCCTGTATGCCGAGCTTTCTGCCGTGGCGCGCGGCGCGGCGGATGAGGCGCCGGAGCACATAGCCCCTGCCCTCGTTCGAGGGCATGACGCCGTCGGAGATCAGGAAGGTGCTTGATCTCATGTGATCGACGATCACGCGGATGCTCACGTCCGTCTCGTATTCCTTTGTGCCGGGCTTTGCGTTGCCGCCGTAGCTGACCTCCGCGATCTCACAGACCCTGTCGCGGATCGCCTTCATCGTGTCGATGTCAAAAACGGATTCCGCATCCTGCACGACAACCGCAAGGCGCTCCAGGCCCATGCCGGTGTCGATGTTCTTTTGCTGCAGCTCCGTGTAATTGCCCTTGCCGTCGCCGTCAAACTGCGTGAAGACGTCGTTCCAGACCTCGATGTAACGCTCGGCATCCTTGCCGACGAGGAAGCCTGTCGTGTTCTCGTATTCCTCGATCACGCCGCTCTCATACGCTTCGCCGCGGTCATAATATATTTCCGAGCAGGGACCGCAGGGACCGGCGCCGTGCTCCCAGAAGTTATCAGACTTGCCGTCCGCGCCCCGCCCGAACTTCGTGATGCGGGAGGGATCCACGCCGATGTCCTTCGTCCAGATCTCATAGGCCTCGTCGTCATCCATGTAAATGGAGGGATACAGACGGTCCGGATCCAGACCCACGTCCTTGGTCAGAAACTCCCAGGACCAGCGCAGCGCCTCCTTCTTGAAGTAATCGCCGAAGGAGAAGTTGCCGAGCATCTCGAAGAAGGTGAGGTGACGCGCGGTCTTGCCGACGTTGTCAATGTCACCCGTGCGGATGCACTTCTGGCAGGTGGTCACGCGTTTGCGCGGCGGAATCTCCTGTCCCGTGAAATAAGGCTTCAGGGGCGCCATGCCGGAATTGATGATCAACAGCGAATTGTCATTCACCGGCACCAGCGAAAAGCTTTTCATCGCGAGATGCTCCTGGCGTTCAAAGAATTCCAGGAACATGCGTCGCAGGTCGTTTACGGAATAGCTCATATCACACCTCTGTCAAAAATCAAATCTTTCTCTGAAATAATCCGCGAGATCCGCGATCGCCACGCGCTCCTGACGCATCGAATCCCGCTCCCTGACGGTCACGCAGCCGTCCGTTTCCGAATCAAAGTCATAGGTCACGCAGAAGGGCGTGCCGATCTCATCCTGTCTGCGATAACGCTTGCCGATGTTGCCGCGGTCATCGTATTCGCAGTTATAATGCTTGCAGAGCGTCGCATAGACCTCCTCCGCTTTTTCGCCGAGCTTTTTGGACAGCGGCAGCACGCCGATCTTGACCGGCGCGAGGGCCGGATGAAAGCGCATGACCACACGCATGTCCCCGCCCTCTAACTGCTCCTCGTCATAGGCCGCGCAGAGGAAGGCCAGCACCATGCGGTCCGCGCCGAGCGAGGGCTCCACGACAAAGGGAATGTAGCGCGTATTCGTCTCGTCATCGAAATAGGTGAGGTCCTCGCCGCTCGTGTTCTGGTGCTGCGTGAGATCGTAATCCGTGCGGTCGGCGATGCCCCAGAGCTCTCCCCAGCCGATGGAGGGGAAGGTGTACTCGATGTCCGTCGTCGCGCGGGAATAATGCGAAAGTTCCTCCTTCGCGTGATCGCGGAGCCTGAGTTCCTCATCCTTAAGCCCCAGGCTGTGCAGCCAGTCGACGCAGCATTTGCGCCAGTATGCAAACCATTCCAGATCCGTGTCCGGCTTGCAGAAAAACTCCAGCTCCATCTGCTCAAACTCACGCGTGCGGAAGGTGAAGTTGCCGGGCGTGATCTCGTTGCGGAAGCTCTTGCCCACCTGGCAGATGCCGAAGGGCAGCTTTTTGCGCGAGGAACGCTGCACGTTCTTGAAATTCACAAAGATGCCCTGCGCGGTTTCCGGACGCAGATACACCGTGTTTTTCGCGTCCTCCGTGACGCCTTGGAAGGTCTTGAACATCAGGTTGAACTGACGGATGTCCGTGAAATTGTGCTTGCCGCAGGTCGGGCAGGGCACGCCGTTTTCCTTGATGAAGTCCATCATCTTTTCATGGGACCAGCCGTCCACGGCGCCGTCTAAGGCCATTCCCTTCTCCGCCGCATAGTCCTCGATCATCTTATCCGCACGGAAGCGCTCATGGCATTCCTTACAGTCCATCAGGGGATCCGCGAAATTCGCCAGATGCCCGCTCGCCTCCCAGGTGCGCGGGTTCATGAGGATCGCGCAGTCCACGCCGACGTTGTAAGGGTTTTCCTGCACGAACTTTTTCCACCAGGCTCTTTTCACATTATTCTTCAGCTCCACCCCGAGATGCCCGTAATCCCAGGTGTTGGCGAGCCCGCCGTAAATCTCCGAACCGCGGAAGATAAAGCCGCAGTCCTTGCAATGCGCCTGAATGCGCTCCATGGTCTTTTCCGATGCGTTCATATCCGCTCCCTTCGGTTTCTTTTTTGATATAACCTTATTATTATAACGAAGCGCCTTTCATTTTTCAATATTGCGCACTTAAGATTCTGCTTGCAATCCGCCGCCGTTGTGCTATCATTATGTCGTACACATTAGGTCGAAGTAGGAATGACGCGTTAAGTGCTGCGGAACGGGACGTTGTCCGCAGACGAAGGGAAGCTTCCCGCGGTGTCATCTCCGCGTCCGTCGCCACCTGAGAGAACCAGACTCTTTTCGTGGCAGGAAACAGTTGCTGTTGTTGCGGTTTTGCCGCCTTCCTTTGTTGCGAAAGGAGTTTTTTCATGCGGAAAAATCATTCCTTCGGGTTGAAAAGGCTCGTCATGCTCTCCATGTTCACGGCACTGTTTGTCGTGCTGGAACGCTTCCTCTCCTTCAACGTATGGAACATGCGCATCGGCTTTGCCTTTGTGCCCCTGGCCTGTTCCGCCATTCTGTACGGTGCGCTTCCCGCAGCAGCCGTCGGGGCCTGCGGGGATATCCTCGGCATGATGCTCTTCCCGACGGGACCCTATTTCCCCGGCTTTACCTTAAACGCCGCGCTCACGGGCATGGTCTTCGGTCTGCTTCTGCACAAAAAGCAGGCGCCGCCGCAGATTGCCGCCGCCGTCCTCATCAACCAGCTGACGCTTTCGCTTTTCCTGCAGACGCTCTGGATTTCCGTCACCTACGGTTCTCCCTACGGCGCACTGCTTCCGGTCAGGCTCACGCAGTGTCTGATCATGATTCCGGTGCAGTTCGTCGTCCTGCTGCTGATGGCAAAGCCCTTCCTGCAGGCGGCAAGGCGCATGCAGCTGAGTATCTGAGGACGAGAGGAAGAAAAAAAACAAGGAATACCCGCATGCACAGGACGCATGCGTGCATCTCGCGAACGGAATCGCCCTCCGGGCGATGAGGAAGAACAATGCTATATCAGGAAGCGCTTGACTATATCAACGCCGTCCGCTTCAGTACCTGGAATCTCGGCCTTTCGAGGATCACGGCGCTCATGGAGGCGCTCGGTAATCCGCAAAAAAACCTGCGCTTCGTTCACGTGGGTGGCTCCAACGGCAAGGGATCCACCTGCGCCATGACGGAGCGGATCTTACGGGAAGCCGGATTCAAAACCGGACTGTTCCCATCCCCCTACATCGAGGATTTCCGCGAACGCATTCAGTGCTGCGGCGAACTGATTCCGGAAGAGGCGCTTTGCCGCATCACGGAGCGCGTGAAGGACATCGCTGACCGGATGGAGGACCATCCGACGCATTTTGAGCTGGTGACGGCCATCGGCCTCGTCTACTTTGCGGAAATGCAATGCGACCTTGTCGTGCTGGAGGTCGGTCTCGGCGGCGAATTCGACGCCACCAACGTGATTGACGCACCGGAGGTGTCGGCCTTCGTGCATTTGGGCTTAGAGCACACGGAGTATCTCGGAAACAGCCTGACGGAAATCGCGGAGACCAAATCCGGCATCGTCAAGGAGGGATGCGATGTCGTCAGTTACGAAAATGATGAGGAGGTGATGCGCGTCTTTGCGCGCGCCTGCAAGGAAAAAAGGGTTCCCCTGCATGTCGCGGACTTTTCGCGCCTTGAGGTAAGGGAATCCACGCTTTCCGGGCAGCGCTTTCTCCTGCATGCACCGGATGAAAACAATCCGAAAGACAGCATCCCCGCATCCTGCCGGATTCCGGACGGTACGGCATTTACCCTGCCGCTTGCGGGCGAATACCAGCTGCACAACTGTGTCACTGCGCTGACGATCATTGAAGTCTTACGGAAGCGCGGGTATCACATTCCGGCGGAGGCCGTGACGAGCGGGATTGCAAAGGCCGCCTGGCCCGCGAGATTTGAAGTCTTAAACCGGGATCCCCTCTTCATTCTGGACGGCGGACACAACCCGCAGTGCGCCGAGGCGCTTGCGGAATCGATTGCCCTGCATGTGCCGGGCGCCCGTGAGCGGGGTGTCACCTTCCTCACCGGCGTGCTGAAGGACAAGGATTATCCCGGCATCTTCGATCATCTGGCGCCCCTTGCGCATTCCTTTGTCTGCCTGACACCGGATTCCGCGCGGGCCCTCCCCGCGGAGGAGCTTGCCGCCTATCTGCGCGCGCGGGGCCTGAAGGCATGCGCCTGCGAAAAAGCCGAAAGCGGCATCCGGAAAAGTCTGGCAGATGACCTTCCCGTAGTCGCCTTCGGCTCGCTGTATCTGGCAGGGGAAATCCGCCAGACACTTCCGCACATCCTTCCATTCAGGGGGGGAATGAAAGCTAACCCGTCGGACAGCGCTTAAAAAAAATCGCCGACCATAGTCAGTATATCACACTTACTGACCATAGTCAACGACCAATGTGTAATTTGATAGAAATATTGAGAGCGTCAGCCGTTTTGCGTGTAAGCAGTCGCCATCTGGCCGATTTGCGTGAAAACTCTCTTTGCCTCCTCCCGCAGATCAAAGCCGCCGTTCAGCATGCACCAGTCATAGAGGATGCCATGCGCCAGGTGCGAGACCTCCCGCGCAAACACATCCACTTCCATAAAATCCGGCAGCTCCCCGCGGCGTTTGCCGTCAATCGCAATCTCCTCTAAGATCGGCTCGATCTTGCGGCCCGGCATGTTCAGGACGGTGACATCCGCCGCCGTGTGCAGCAGCTGGTTTGCGTAAATCACCTTCAGGAACTCCACGCCGCATTTTTCCTCACAGAAGCGGCACATGATATCCACCAGATGAATCAGCTTGGTGAGCACGGGCATGTCCTTCGGCAGCTCCTTATAGGTGTCCTCATAGAGATTGTCCACCTGGCGGAAGTGATCCGTCAGCACCGCTTCCTTGGCGGAAAAATGCGAGTAAAAGGTGCCCTTGGACACACCGGCCCTGGTTGTGATGTCCTCCACCGTCACGCTGTCATAGCCGTATTCGGAAAACATCTCATAAGCGGTTTTCAGCAGCAGTTCCTTTGTCTTGGCCGCGCGCATGCTCCGCATGGTCGGCCGCCTTTCCCCGGGGACGGGGCGTGCCGTCTTTGCCATATCGCTTTTCTCCGTTTCCTTTTATCCCGGCATGCGCGGATCGACCGTCACGCGGTCCTTTCCGGCAGCCTTGCTGTCCTCCATCAGTTTCACTGCGCGGCGGATGAGGGAAGGCACACTGTCCGAAGGCTTCGGAACCGTGAGCCCCACGGAGGCCGTCACCTTGTGCCGTGTTCCCTTTGCCTCGATCTCCGTACTGACAATCGCCTGGCGGATCCGCTCCGCAAAGATCGGCGCGTCATAGGTCTTGTCTATCGTGTAAATGCCGACAAACTGTCTCTCCTCCCAGCGGCCGACCAGATCCGCCCTGCGCATATTTTTCCGGATGCTTGTGCCGATGTTTTTGAGCAGCTCATCTCCGGCAGCCTTGCCGTAGTCCCGCCGGAATTGCTCGAAGTCATCGATATCCGCGATGGCCAGCGCGAACATCCTGCCGAAGTGGCGGAACTCGCTCATCTTGTAGCCAAGAAAGCTTTCGAGATAATTGTGGTTCGGCAGACCGCTCAGCGGATCGTGTAGGGCGCCTCCCGCGATGGAATCCAGAAGCTCGTCCTCATAATTTGCGGGAGAATCATTCATGAAGAGCTCGACGGAGCCGACGATTTCCTTTTCCTCATAGATCGGGAAAACATTGATGCGCACCGGCAGGCGGTAGCCTTTTTTATGACGGAGGAACACGCGCTCCTGCCGCTGTTTTCCGTCGATGTTCGTGGCGAACAGGGGACATCCTTCCTGGCAGAGGGGCGTGCCCTTTTCATCCACATGATTCAGCATGCTCTCCGGGCAGGACTTACCGACAATTTCATCATAGCGGTATCCGGTGATCTCTTCCGCGGCGCGGTTCCAGAATAGGATCCTCCGTTCCTGATCCACAAAATACGCACCGCTCGCCATATTGTCGATGATCGACTCATAGATTTTCTGCGTATTCATCTTTGCCTCTCCGCTTCCGCTGCCGCAAAGCATACAGACATTATATTATAACACACGAATCGCCACTTCCGCCATCCCCCGCGGTTTCATACACCGCCAGAAGCTCCTCCGAACGGAGCGGACGGTCGATCGTTTTTTTTCTTAGGCCTGCCGTCAGGCGGTCCAGCTCCGCCAGCGCTTCCTCCGAAAGGGAGAAGGTGTACAGCTTCTGTAACGGCACCGTGCCGATATGCGCCAGCGCCTTCGTGACGGCGGCGTTGCTGCCGTGATAGGCCTCCTCGCCGGGATAAATCCCCTCCGCCACCATCGCCCGCAGCTCATAAACGCAACGGATCAGCGTCTTCGGCAGCTCCTCCCGCTCCGCCTCCAGCGCCCTTAAGGAAAGATACAGCAGATTCAGATACTCCGCCGCCGGGAGGTTTTCCCTGGTATAGTAATCCGCCAGCTCCAGAAAAAAAGTGGCATGGGCGGCCTGTTCCAGATTCTGACGGAAGCCCTCAAAGTAATGATCGATTTTCGCATCCTGCAGGGCATAACTGTTCCGGCCGGGAAAGAGCTGAAAGGTTCCGAAGCAAAAGGGCTCCACCTTTCCGGAAAGCCTGCCGGACGGTTTCCTGGCGCCTCTCGCAAAGGCATTCAGCTTGCCGCGCTCCGCGGTCAGCAGCGTCACGATCCAGTCGTATTCGCCGACCGGGCGGTGCTTTAAGACCATCCCGTGCAACTCGATCCGCTGGTCCATCCCCTTCCCCTTACGTTTTCCGGTATCCGAGGCTCTTCAGCTGCGTTTCGTCATCGCGCCAGTCCTTCCGCACCTTGACAAAGAGCTGCAGATTGACCTTCCCGTCCAGGAGCCGTTCGATATCCTCCCTTGCGCTTTGGCCGATCTTCTTCAGCATCCTGCCGCCTTTACCGATGATAATCCCCTTGTGGGACTCCCGCTCGCAGATCACGGCGGCGGAGATGTCCGTTATGCCTTCACCGGCATTCGTCTCCCGCTCCCGCATCTTTTCGATCTGAACGGCAATGCCGTGCGGCACCTCATCCGTCAGCAGGCGCAGCGCCTTTTCGCGGATGATTTCCGCGGCAATGTCGCGCACGGGCTGGTCTGTCAGCTCGTCCTCATCGTACAGCGCCTCGCCGTAGGGAAGGAAGCCCTTGATCTTTTTCAGCAGCGCCTCCGTCCCCTCTCCCTTCAGGGCGCTGACGGTGGTCACCTCCGCAAAGGGGGCCTGCGCTTCATAGAGGCTTTTGGCGGCCTCGTACTCCTCCTCCGAAAACAGGTCTTCCTTGTTCAGGATGATCAGAACGGGAATGTCCGCCGTCGAAAGCCGCTTCAGCAGATCCTTCTCCACCTCGTCAATCGTGACGACAGGCTCCGCCATAAAAAGCACCGCGTCGATGTCCTTCAGGGCACCGCGCGCGACACTCACCATGTAATTGCCGAGCTTGTTTTTGGCGATATGAATCCCCGGCGTATCGATAAAGATGATCTGTGCCTCTTCATCCGTGTAGATCGTGCGGATCTGCCCCCTGGTGGTCTGCGGCTTGTGCGAGGTGATCGCGATCTTTTGTCCGATCAGGCGGTTCATCAGGGTGCTCTTCCCGGTATTGGGCCTGCCGATCAGGGTCACGATCCCGCAGCGAAAATCATCCGCCTTCGCACTCATTCCGCTTCCTCTTCCGCATCCGTCCCGTCCTGAATCAGCGGCTCCACGCTGTCAAAGAGATCCCTTGCCGCATCGATTTTTTCCGCGGCGCCCACCACGCAGCGGACACTGTCCGCCAGTATGGCCTCGATGTATGGCGCCATCGCGCGGATCTCCTCCGCCGTGCAGTTCAGCACCTCCTCGCGTTCCTTCTGGATCTCCTCCTGCGTGATGCCGATGAGATAACAGGTCAGCCCGTAGCCGCCCTTTGTCGCGGGGGTCTTCGGCGTATCCAGCGAAGAGATCGTGCCGATCACAAAGCCCGTCATGGCGCGCTCATCCGCATCCCAGCCGCGGACAAAGTCCGCGCTCTTCGCAAAGATATCCAGGGACTGCTTCAGATGCGGATCCCGGTAGGTGACAAAGTAGCTGTCCCCGTTTCTGCCAAAGGACGCCTGACAGCCGTAGGCGCCGCCCTTGACACGGATATTCTCCCAGAAGTATTCCTGTGACAGGATCCCCCTGAGCACACGAAGCCGTCCCGTGAAGGGAAGGCCTTTTTTTCTGAAATTGCCGGCCGTGCAGACAAACTGCACCTGCCCCGCCGTCTGAAAGGCCTCCTGCTGCAGAAGGGGCTCCGGGGAGAAAAATCCCTCCGCCACCTGTTCCGTAAACAGTCTGTCCGCAAATTCCGCGGCCAGGGGTGCAAAGGCCGCGTAATCCGCCTCCGGTGCCGTAAGATCGATCAGCAGGTTTTCCTTCCGGAACAGCACCGCGGCCAGTTTTTTCAATGTCTTCGACAGCTTTCCGCGCGCACGGATGGCGTCCTCCCTCGTAAGGGACTCCACAAGGCGGTAGGCTCCGAGGCCGTTCACCGTATCCGCGATCTTTGCCGTCGGGGAAATATGGGAAAGCGCACGCAGCGCCGCCGTCTGGTTGCCGCTGTACATCAGATCGTCCTGCATCCGCGACTTCATTTCCTCCAGGATTTCCAGGATGCGCTTCTGATCCGTGAAATCGGATGTGAGCAGGATTTCCGCCGCAAGATCAAAACCGTCTTTCAGGTGATCCTTCAGCACCTTCACGCTGATCTCAAAGGTTCTCGTATAACGCGTATCGTCGTCCGCGCGGGTGTAGGTGGAAACGCTTCCGGAAAAACCGCCGGTCCGGATGTTCACCTCATTGGCGAGATCCGCATAGGCGTAACGGGCGGTATCCACCATGCCGAGCATCGTTTTAAGCAGGCCCGCATACGGATACAGCTCCGCGGGCACATGCTCCATGTCAAAGAGGAAGGTCAGGTAACAGATGCCGTTCGTCTCCACATCATGAAAGAGCACCTGCGCATTTCCTTCCCTTCTTTCCTCATACCGGAACCGGTCCGCCTCCCGCTTCAGATCCGCGCGCGTGAGCATGGGGATTTTCCGGAGGTCCTCCTCGCGGTCCGGCGTTTCCTGGAACACCTTCAGCTCCTTTGTCTCACGGACAATCGATGCGATCTCCTCTGCGGAAAGCGCCTTTTTCTTTGCGGCAAGCGCTTCCTTCCTTGCGACCTCCTTCTCCTCCGTCAGCCCCTCCTTCGGCGAAAACGAAACCACCGTGCGGTGCGGATTGTCCAGCAGATACGTCTGTACCAGGTCCTCGAAATAATGCTTCCCGGCGTCCTCCTTCAGCTCGCGGTAGGTGTCCCCCGCATCGATATGCACGAAGGGCAGCGCATCGTCAAAGAGCCAGCTGTCCAGCATTTCCAGTCCGTACATCAGCCCCTTCGGATAGCGCCCGAAGTCCGCCTCGCGGTAATGGAATTCGCTCTGGTTCAGCGCCGCGTACAGGGCCTTTTTGTCAAAGCCGTCCCGGACCACCCTTTGCAGCGTGTCACGGATCGTCTCCACGAATTCCGCTTCCCGTTCCGCATCCGTTCCCTTTGCCACAACGGAAAAGGCCGGCTGCAAAATCCCGTCGCTGTAGCTGCAATAGATGTCCGCACCGAGCCCCTTGTCCAGCAGGGCCTGCTTTAAGACCGCACCGGGCGCGTCACAGAGCGCATAATCCAGCACGTCAAAGGCGATGTGCAGCTTCCTGTCCCTGCTGTCGCCCATGCAGACATTGTAGGTAAGATAGGAAACGCCCTTGGTCGCCTGTCCCTCCAGGACGGCAAAGTGTCTGTGCATCGTCTTTGCCGCGTCAAAGGGTTTCTGCATCGCCGGCATGGAATTGACCTCCAGGAAGTCATATTGCGAAAGGTATTCCCTGTCCATCCAGTCCAGACGTTCATACGCATCCAGATTGCCGTAGAGATAAATGTAGCTGTTGGAGGGATGGTAATAGGTCCGGTGAAACTCCAGATAGTCCTCATAGGTCAGCTCCGGAATCACATCCGGATCACCGCCGCTGTCCACGCCGTAGGCGGTATCGGGAAAGAGCGACTGCCGCATGTCCCGCCCCACAACGCTTTCCGGGGAAGACATGATACCCTTCATTTCGTTGAAGACAACGCCGTTGATCGTCAGGTCCGCGGTCTCATCCTCCATCTCGTAATGCCAGCCCTCCTGCATAAAGAAGCGCTTGTCGGCATAAATCCGCGGCTTTAAGACTGCGTCCATATAGACATGCATCAGATTTTTGAAATCCCGGTCATTGCAGCTCGCCACGGGATAGACCGTCTTGTCCGGATAGGTCATTGCATTCAGGAAGGTATTCAGCGAGCCCTTCACCAGCTGCATGAAGGGATCCTTCACCGGAAAGGCCTCGGAGCCGCAGAGCACCGTATGCTCGATGATGTGCGCAACGCCGGTCGAGTCCTCCGGCGGCGTGCGGAAGCCGATGTAAAAGACTTTGTTTTCATCGTCATTCAAGAGCAAAGCCACCCGTGCTCTGGTCTTTTTGTGACGCAACAGGAGGCTTTCGCTGTGGATGTCTTCAATCTGTCCCCGTTCGATGAGCTCATAACTGTCGGGAATACGGATGTCTGCCATAGTGGTCCTTTCTGAAAAACGTATCAGATGTCGAAGTCATCATTTACACCAACCGCGATGTCGAAGTCGAATCCGTCTGACGCCGGTGCAGGTGCCGGTGCGGGCACAGGCGCAGGCGCAGGCGCAGGAGCCGGTACAGGTGCGGGCACAGGCTGCGGTGCTGCCGCAACGTACGGTTCAGGCACTGGCGCAGGGGCCGGTGCGGGCGCGGG
>JAFSPF010000010.1 GCA_017443065.1 Lachnospiraceae bacterium | reverse complement strand
TTTTTTGCCTATGAAATAATTCTTTCAGGGTTGTATTACTATTCAAATGTCAAGGTTCGCTGCTGTTCTTATATATATGCCCGCTGTTCTTTCCGCGGTGACAGCGTTATTTATATTACTACCCGTCAACACCCTTGTCAACACTTTTTTGAAAATTTTTTTGTGAACATAATTTTACAAAAAATCAGCCGGCTTATGAGCATCCGAATTGCCCTTCCCGCGCGGATTTGTAGTATAATCGGAATATGACCGAAGGCGTGATCTGGAAAAAAATGACCTTCTTTGCGCTGCCGCTTTTGCTGGGGAATCTCTTCCAGCAGCTTTATAATACGGCGGATTCCCTGATTGTCGGAAATTACTTAGGCTCCAATGCGCTGGCCGCCGTGTCCAGCGCGGGCACCATCATCTTCTTTCTGGTCAGCTTCTTTATCGGACTGGCGATGGGCGCGGGCGTTGTGATCGGCAATTACATCGGCGCCAAGGACCGCGAGCACACGCAGATTGCGGTACACACGACCGTGGCGCTCGGGCTTTTGATCGGCATTGCCCTGACGGTTGCGGGGATTCTTCTTACCCCCGTGCTCCTGCGTCTCGTCGGCACACCGGAGGAGGTGCTCCCGGAATCGCTGACCTATTTCCGTGTGTACTACGCCGGCAGCATAGGCTTTGTTTCCTATAATCATCTGACCGGCATCCTGCGTGCCGCGGGAGATTCCAAACACCCGCTGTACTATCTGATCTTTTCCTCCGTCACCAATGTGATTCTGGACATTGTCTTCATCCGCTTTTTCGGGATGGGCGTCGGCGGTGCCGCACTGGCCACCATTCTTTCCCAGTTCATGAGCGCCGTCCTTTGCTTCATCCACTTAAGCCGCATCGATGCGGACTATCATGTGGACCCGCGAAGAATCCGGATCCACATCCCCACGATGAAGCGCATCATCCGCATCGGCGTGCCGACCGGCGTGCAGAACTCCGTCATCGGCCTCGCCAATGTGGTCGTGCAGGCGCACATCAATTTCTTCGGAAACATGGCGATGGCGGGAAGCGGCGCTTATTCCAAGATCGAGGGCTTTGCCTTTCTGCCGATCACGAGCTTTAACATGGCGACGACCACCTTCATCGCGCAGAACATCGGCGCAAAGCAGCCGGACCGCGCAAGGCAGGGCTCCCGCTTCGGGATCCTGTGTCCCGTCATCATCGCGGAGCTGGTCGGTGTCGTGATCTTCCTTCTGGCACCGCAGCTCATTGCGCTCTTTGACGCGACGCCGGAGGTCGTGGCCTTCGGCATGGCGCGCGCCAGGGTCTGTACGCTCTTCTACTTCCTGCTGGCCTACGCGCACGCGATGGCGGCGGTTTTACGCGGTGCCGGACGCTCCTTTGTGCCGATGGTGATCATGCTGGCCTTCTGGTGCGTGGTCCGCGTGTCGCTTCTGGAAATCGCGGCGCTCACGCTGGAGCGAAACATCGTCTATGTGAACATGGTCTATCCCATCACCTGGGGACTGTCCTGCGTGGCGTTTACAATCTACTACCTCAGATTCGATTTCAGCAAGGCGAAGATCGCATAATACAGTGATTACCACCTTCCGCCGCGCCCGCCGCCCATCTGCTGGTTCTGCAGGCTGCTGACCTCCTGTCCGTTCACGATCACCGTGCCGCCGTTATAGCTTGCGTTCCCGTCATAATCAAAGGGAGACTGTGCCCATATGTCCAGCGTGCCGCCGTTGATCATCAGATCCCCGTTGGAATCCACGGCATCCGTATCGCCCTGTCCCATCTGGATCGTCAGGCTGCCGCCGTTGATTTCTACGGTCGGGTAATAGGACGAGGATTTGTTCGCGGCATTGATGCCGTCATCGCTTGCGGCCATGTTGATGCTGCCGTCATTGATCTGAATATAAGTGCCTTCGATGCACTCCGCGCCGGCCAGCGCCATGGTGCCGCCGTCGATCTGCACATAGGTGGTCGCGTGGATGCTGTCGTCCGCCGCCGCAATCTCCAGCACACCTCCGCTGATCACAATAAAGCCTGTGCTGTTGTCCTCGTCATATTCTGCATGCATCCCGTCCTTATAGGAACGGATGCTGAGCGAACCGTCCGCCATCTGTATGCTCTCATTGGCCTCCAGGCCGTCGCCCGTGCATTCGATGGCGAGGGTTCCTCCGGTCATCTTAATCTCATCCTTGCTGCTGATTCCGTTCCCCGTGGAATTGACCGTGAGCGTGCCGGTGCCGTTCAGTATCACGTCATCCCGCGAGAAGATCACCGCGTCCGTGTTGGTGTCGCCGTCCGCGCGGAAGGTGCCGGTCACGGAAAGACTGTTTTCCGAATCCGTTGTCGTCAGGAAGACCTTGTCCGCATTCTTTACATAAATCGCCGGGAAATCCGTGTTCGTGATCGTAACGCCGTCCAGGACGATCTGCACCTTGTCTTCATCGCCCGCCTCCACGGTGACGGTGTAATCCTTTGCGCTGCCGCTTAAGACATAGACGCCGTCCTTCGTGACGGAAAGTGCACCGCCGTCCGTGACCGTCTCATATACGGCACCCGTCAGATCGGCTTCCTGCGCCAGGTCTCTTTCGGTGAAGCTTCCGCTGTCCGTCTGTGCGGCAACGATCGTTCCGGTCTGCGTGTTCGTTAAAGGCTGTGCCTGCGAAAGCGTCGTCTCCGGCACCGTCATATTCTGCGCCGTACCCTGCAGCGTCGTCTCCGCTCCGCAGGCGGTCACGCCCAGCGTCAACATCAACGTCGCAAGAATCTGTTTCGTTTTTTTCATGATGATTCCTCCTGTTTCCATCGGGTAATGTAACGTTTTTCGTTACGTTTTTAGTTCAAAACCTTGATTTTATCGGGAATTCACCACTCTGAAATATAAAAAGAGCAATGACCCCCTTTTTCCTGTACAATGGAGTTACCACATCGCCATTCACAGAGAAAG
>JAFSPF010000009.1 GCA_017443065.1 Lachnospiraceae bacterium | reverse complement strand
GTTCACCCGAGCAACGTAAACTCATTTTTCCTAAAAGCGATCAACCCGTCCTTTTGCATCCGGGATAATTCATTGGAGAGCGCACTGCGGTCAACGCTTAAGTAATCCGCAAGCTGCTGACGCGAAAACGGAATCATAAAGTGCGGATTTCCGTGTTCCGCTGCCTGTTCAGACAGGTAGGACAAAAGGCGCTCCCGGATGGACTTTGGTGCAATGTGCATCATGCGGCTGGAGAGGTTCAGGCTTTTCATTGCGGAGATGCGTACCAGGTTTTGAATCAGCCGGTTATGAAACATGCAGTTTTTTTCACAGGAAGAAAGCAGACAGCGTAAGTTGAGCAGAATCACTTTTGCGTTTTCCGCAGCGACCACATCGCAGAGCAGTTCTTTCCCCGGGATGGCGGCGTAGTTTTCGGCAAAGATTTCGCCCCTTCTGATATGACCGAAGATGTTGCTGTTCCCCCAATAGAAGTTGACAACGATATTGACGCTGCCCTCCTCCACGATTCCGATCTCGGAGGTGGCAGTGCCGGCGTGAAAGATGACCGCGCCTTTTTTGTATTTCTTTTCCCGTGCACGCAGGCAGGGCAGAAGCACGATGACTTCCTGTTCTGTAATTCCCTGAAACAAAGCGGTTTTTGTAAGGAATGCCGTGTTCATCCTCATCTCTTTTAAAAGCATAAAATCTCGAATTACGTTGTTATAACAACATAAAAGCCGCATCCATCGTACTACAATGATCCTGTAAACGCAAGCTGCTCATTTTCATAAAAAGGAGAAACGAACGATGGAAGAGAAAATGTTTTGCTTTCAGTGTCAGGAAACGGCACGCGGAATGGCATGTACCATGTCCGGCGTGTGCGGCAAAAAGCCGGATGTCGCCGCAATGCAGGATCTGCTGATCTATGCGACAAAGGGTCTCAGTGCAGTCACGACACAGTTGCGAAAAGAAGGAAAGACCGTCGATAAGGATGTGAATCATCAGGTTACGGTCAATCTGTTCACTACAATTACAAACGCGTCCTTTGACTATGACGCGATTCAGAAACAGATCGAAAAGACACTGGTCATGAAGGAGAATCTGATCAAAGAGGTGGGCGATGCGTCCATGCTGCCGGATGCGGCAAAGTGGAACGGCAGCATCGCGGAGTATGACGCAAAGGCGGCCTCCGACGAGGTGGGTGTTCTGGCGACAAAAGATGAAGACATCCGCTCCCTGCGAGAGCTGATCACCTACGGCTTAAAGGGCCTTGCGGCGTATTCCAAACACGCAAACGCCTTGATGAAGGACAACGAGACAGTTGATACATTCATCCAGGAAGCGCTTACAAAGCTGCTTGACGATTCGTTAAGCGTGGATGACCTGATTGCGCTCACGATGGAAACCGGCAAGGCGGGTGTTGACGGTATGGCGCTTCTGGATTCCGCAAACACAGGAGCTTACGGTAATCCGGAAATCACAAAGGTCAACATCGGCGTCGGGAAAAAACCGGGTATTCTGATTTCCGGTCACGACCTGCGTGATCTGGAGATGCTTTTAGAGCAGACGGAAGGCAAGGGCGTGGATGTCTATACACACTCCGAGATGTTGCCGGCGCACTACTATCCGAATCTGAAAAAGTATAAGCACCTGGTGGGCAACTACGGCAACGCCTGGTGGAAGCAGAAGGAAGAATTTGAAAAGTTCAACGGTCCGATTCTGATGACGACCAACTGTATCGTGCCGCCTGCGGATTCCTATAAGGACAGACTCTGGACGACCGGAGCGACCGGCTTCCCGGGATGCAGACACATCGAGGGCGCTTACGGCGAAGTCAAAGACTTTTCGCCAATCATTGAGCAGGCATTGACCTGTGCACCGCCCACGGAAATCGAGACGGGCGAGATTATCGGCGGCTTTGCACACGAGCAGGTCTTCGCACTGGCGGACAAGGTCGTGGAAGCGGTAAAGAGCGGTGCGATCCGTAAGTTTGTCGTCATGGGCGGCTGCGACGGACGTATGAAGCAGCGCGATTACTATACGGAGTTTGCGAAGGCGCTGCCGAAGGATGTTGTAATACTGACCGCAGGCTGTGCGAAATACAAATACAACAAGCTGGATCTCGGTGACATCGGCGGTATTCCGCGCGTACTGGACGCGGGACAGTGCAACGACTCTTATTCGCTGGCACTCATTGCGTTGAAGCTCAAAGAGGTATTCGGTTTAGAAGATATCAACGAACTGCCGCTTGCGTTCAACATCGCGTGGTACGAGCAGAAGGCGGTTATCGTGCTGCTGGCGCTGTTGTATCTCGGTGTGAAAAACATCCATGCGGGCCCGACGCTTCCGGCTTTCTTCTCGCCGAACGTGTTAAAGGTTTTGCAGGAGAAGTTCGGACTGGCCACAATCACGACGGTGGATGAGGATATGAAGCTGTTGATCGGAGAGGCAGCATAAAAAACGGGTACATAAACTTCGTATCAGAAAGGGGATGCGATCATGTCAAAGAAAATCGATCTGACAAAGAGCGTATATGAACTTGCACAGGAGAACCCTGAACTCGTCGGTATCATGGCACGGCTTGGTTTCTCGGAGATTACCAAAAAGGCGATGCTGAATTCGGTCGGCAAACTGATGACGATTCCGAAGGGAGCGAAAATGAAGGGCATCCGGATGGAAGACATCGTCCGGACATTTGAGGAAAACGGCTTTGAGGTGAGCGTGACGGAGGAACAGAAAGCGGAACCATCGGACGCCGTGCCTGCCGGAGTTTCCGCAAAGGAAACCGGCACCGCAAACGCATCCCCCGATGAACGCATGGAGCAGTTGAAAGGATACTTAAAGCGTGTCAGCGCAGGGGAAAACCTCGAACGCGTGCGTTCCGATTTCGCAAGAGAATTCGGCGAAGTGGAAGCGTCTGAAATCATGAAGGCAGAGCAGGGCCTGATGGCGGAAGGCATGCCTTTGACGGAAGTACAGAAGCTCTGTGACCTGCACTCCGCCCTGTTCCACGGCGAGACAAAGGAAGAGCGGATCGCCAACGCGGAAAAGGAAGTGGCGGCGTCCCTCGCACGCGAAAAGGAAGCACTGAAAGAAACAGCGAAGAACAAGGACGCCTTGGCAAAGGAATTGGAACAGATTGCGGGACATCCGCTCTATACGTTTACGAAGGAAAACGAAGAACTGCGTAAGCTTCTGGATGCGATCAAACCGAAGCTTGCCGCGAAGGAGGATGTGACGGAACTGTTTACGAAGATCCGGGAGGTTTCTATCCATTATGCAAAGAAGGGAGATCTGCTGTATCCTCTTTTGAATGTGAGATACGATATCTCCGGTCCGTCCAACGTCATGTGGACGGTGGATGATGAGATCCGTGATGAGATGGGTGTGCTCGAAAGAGAAACGGAGCGCGGCGAATGGTGGATGACCCGTTTGGAGAGTGTACTCACGCGTGCAGACGAGATGATTTACAAGGAGCAGAACATTTTGTTCCCGATTTGCGCTGTCAATTTCTCGGAGGAAGAGTGGAAAGGCATCTATCGCGATTCCAAGGATTATGCCTCCTGCTTCGGCGTGGAAAACGAAATTTGGAAAGACGGCGAAAGCGAACCTGCACAAAGCGTTACGCCGGGTGCGGATGGCGAGATCGTGATGCCGGGCGGACACATGAAGCTGAACGAACTGACGGCGATGCTGAATACGATTCCGATGGAACTGTCTTTTGTGGATGCGGAAAACATCAACCGTTACTTCAATGAAGGTCCGAAGGTATTCAAGCGTCCCGGTATGGCGATCGACCGCGAAGTCTTTTCCTGTCATCCGCCGAAGATCGAACCGATGGTACGCGGCATCATTGATGATTTCCGCGCCGGTAAGCGTGACAGTGTGCCGGTATGGATGGAAAAGATGGGGAAGACCTTCCTTGTCACCTATTATGCAGTGAGGGATAAGAACGGAACCTATCTCGGAACGCTGGAAGCGGTGCAGGATATGGAATTCGCAAGAGAACACTTTCTGGGCTAAGCCGTGAATGTCTTTTCATATGTTGGTCTATTGTGAAGG
>JAFSPF010000069.1 GCA_017443065.1 Lachnospiraceae bacterium | reverse complement strand
TTTGGCAGGGTAAGAGCCTGGGAGACCATCCAATCCTTCTCCCATACCAGACCAAACGGGGAATCCTTCTGGGGCGTGGAATACGAGGGCAGTGTCCGGGTTCTGGGAGAAGTCTTTTTCAGAACAAAATCTGTTTCCAAAAACGTCATTCAGACATTCATGAAGTCAGAAGCACACAGAGATCTGATGCTGGATCCTGCTTTTCATACTATTGGGATTTCTGTGGAAAGAAAGAGCCCTGATGAATACCATTTTGTGATTTTGTTCGGAGGGAAGGTACGTGACTAAGCTGACAGACATTTATTGCCCGAATTGCGGCGCACCCGCAAGCGGAAGGGGAAGCACTGTCGAATTGCGCGTTCTGCGGCAGAAGCCCGTTCCGGACGTGACAGAACGAACGCCGCTGTGGTATCATGAAAGGGTATCACGGCGGTGTTTTTCGTTCAAGGTACATGCCATGCGTCTTTGCGGCGGTGCATGTCTGCGGCTAACGGGAGGATACGCGAATGGCAAGGACGGTTGCGATCGGCGTGCAGAGCCTTTCCAAGATGCGAGAGGAGAACCTGTTCTTTGTTGATAAAACAGGTTTTATCCGGGAATGGTGGGACAACAAGGATGATGTCACACTGATCACCCGTCCGCGGCGCTTCGGCAAGACGCTGAACATGCGCATGCTGGAGGCATTTTTTTCCACGGAGTACAGCGGGCGTGCCGATCTTTTCGAGGGGCTTTCTGTCTGGGAACACGAGGAATATCATGCCCTGCAGGGCACCTGGCCCGTGATTTTCCTGACCTTTTCGGAAGCGAAAAAACGCCGGTTTGAAGACATCCGCAGGGATCTGTGTTATCTGATCGAACAACTATATGAGAGACACAGGTTTTTGCTGGAAGGCGATCTGCTTACGGAAAAGGAAAAGAAAGATTTTGAAGCGATTCACAAGGATATGAATGACACGCTCTTTGGCAGCGCGCTTCGGAACCTCTCCGACTACCTGCACCGTTATTACGGAAAAAAGGTCATCATCCTGCTGGACGAATATGACGTGCCGATGCAGGAGGCCTGGGTACACGGCTTTTGGGATGATGCGGTGGACCTGCTGCGCGGCTTCATGAATGCTTCCTTCAAGGCCAACGATCATCTGGAACGCGCCGTCATCACCGGTGTGACCCGCATCAGCAAGGAATCCATTTTCTCTGATCTGAATAACCTTACGGTGGTATCCACGTCGTCCAATAAGTACATGACGTCCTTCGGCTTTACGGAAGAGGAGGTCTTTGCGGCCATGGACGAGATGGGGCTGACGAATAAGGAGGAGGTAAAGGACTGGTATGACGGATTCACCTTCGGCACGACGGAGGACATCTACAATCCCTGGTCCATTACCAATTTCCTTGATTCGAAAATCATCAGTGCATACTGGGCAAACAGTTCCTCCAATGCCCTGGCCGGTGAACTGATCCGCAAGGGTTCCCCCCGGGTAAAAATGATCTTTGAAGACCTGCTGCGCGGCGGCACCTACCGCTGCAAGCTGGATGAGCAGATCGTCTTCAACCAGCTGTTTCAGGAGGAAGACGCCATCTGGAGCCTTCTTGTGGCAGCGGGCTATCTGAAGGTGCGTGACCGTACCTTTGCGGATGACAACATGGCGACGCTGCTGCTGACGAACAAGGAATCGCGTATCGCCTTTGACAACCTTGTCCGGACATGGTTCCGGAGTCAGAGCGCAAACTACAACGAGTTTCTGGAAGCGATGCTGAAAAGAGACCTCCGTGCCATGAACGCCTATATGAACCGGGTTGCGCTTGCCATGATTTCGTATTTTGATACCGGGAAAGAACCCTCCGAAGAAAACGAGCCGGAGCGCTTTTATCACGGTTTTGTGTTGGGGCTGATGGTGGACTTAAGAAACCGGTATACACTAAGCAGCAACCGGGAGTCCGGCTTCGGGAGGTATGATGTCTGTCTGGAGCCGAAGGATCCCGAAAATGACGACGCCATTCTGATGGAGTTTAAGGTTCTGGATAGCTTCGCGGGCGAAAAAACCCTGGAGGACACGGTCCGATCCGCGCTGAAACAGATCGAAGAAAAGCAGTACGCTGCGTCCCTGATCGAAAAAGGAATCCCCAAAGACCGTATCCGCGCGTACGGCTTTGCCTTCCGGGGGAAGGAAGTGCTGATCGGGGAGGCGTAAAGGCCGCTCGCCCGGTTACGACTCCTGTTTTCATTGGGAACATCAAAACATTTCCCCTCTTTTGGAGGGTAGGAAAACGAAAGCGTACATGATATCCTGTCAACAGAGCGTTGGCAGGATATTATTTTGCGGAAAAAATAGGAGCGATTGGATTATGGCATTTTGTATCAGGTGCGGGGTACAGTTGGCAGAGGGTACGAAGTTCTGCAACAACTGCGGTGCGGCGCAGGGCGGTGGGGGACAGTCAGCACCGCAGATGCAGACACAGAGCGGGATGCAGTATCAACAGCCGCAGATGCAGCAGCCGGGCGGCATGCAGTACCAACAGCCGCAGATGCAGCAGCAGTTTCAGGCAGCGCCGCAGATGCAGCAGGCGCCGCAGCAGGGCGGGAAGAAGAGCCGCAAGGGCCTCATCATCGGTCTTGCCTGCGGCGGCACGGCACTTGTCGTGGGAATCGTGGTGCTGATCCTCTTCCTGACAGGCGTGATCGGCGGCGGCAGCGGCAACGGCGGCGTTGCATCCGGTATAGAGAAGGGAGATATCATCACCTTTGGCAGCTATGAACAGGACGGTAATACGGCAAACGGGAAGGAGCCCGTCGAATGGGTGG
>JAFSPF010000068.1 GCA_017443065.1 Lachnospiraceae bacterium | reverse complement strand
TTTGGCAGGGTAAGAGCCTGGGAGACCATCCAATCCTTCTCCCATACCAGACCAAACGGGGAATCCTTCTGGGGCGTGGAATACGAGGGCAGTGTCCGGGTTCTGGGAGAAGTCTTTTTCAGAACAAAATCTGTTTCCAAAGACGTCATTCAGACATTCATGGAGTCAGAAGCACACAGAGATCTGATGCTGGATCCTGCTTTTCATACCATTGGGATTTCTGTGGAAAGAAAGAGCCCTGATGAATACCACTTTGTGATTTTGTTCGGGGGGAAGGTACGTGACTAATCAAAGCATTTCCCCTCTTTTGGAGGGTAGGAAAACGAGGACGTACATGATATCATGTCAACAGATTCGTTGGCAGGATATTTTTTTGCAGATAAAAGAGGAGTGATCGGGACATGGCATTTTGTATCAAGTGCGGGGCACAGCTGCAGGAGGGTGCGGGATTCTGCAACAACTGCGGCGCGGCGCAGGGCGGTGGCGGACAGGCGGCGCCGCAGATGCAGCCGCAGGGCGGCATGCAGTATCAGCAGCAGCAGATGCAGCAGCCGTTTCAGGCAGTGCCGCAGATGCAGCAGGCGCCGCAGCAGGGCAGAAAGAAGAGCCGCACCGGACTCATCATCGGCCTTGTCTGCGGTGGCACGGCGCTTATCGCGGGCATCGTGGTGCTGATTCTTTTCCTGACCGGCGTGATCGGAGGAGGAGACGGCGGGAACATTGCGGCAACGGCAAACACCGCCATGACGGGAGATACGGGTATGGAGGAGGAATATCCGTATGCACTGATCATCGGGACGGACATCCCTTTGGAACAGATCACTTCTGTTTCTTTCGCCGACGGAAACAGCATGGAGAGGTTCGGTGAAGGTTATTCCATTTCCCGGGAGGGTGACAGCATAAAGTACATCGTTTACGAATCCCACATGGAGTATGATGCGGAGGGGGAAGAGGAAGTGCGGACGGAACGGGAGACAGACCTGACGGCGGAGGAATGGAATGAGTTTCTTTCCCTGCTGGAGGGCGTCTTGTTTTACCGCTTTCCGTATGATGTGCTGGACGGGTATACTTACTACCGGATGGAATGGGAAACAAAACCGTCCGACGGAATCTCCCGTGATTCCTTCCATTTTCCGGATGAGACAAAGCGGAAGGCCTATTCCGACTTCCGGCAGAAGCTTGACGCCCGCGCCGATGTCACCGGTCCTGCTGCACAGGGGGAGATGGTCGAAATCACCGGCTATTACGGGCTGGGCATTTCAGTCCCGGAAGAGGACGCGGAAAAGATCAGCTATGACGCGTATGCTGCGGAAGGAGGCGCGGACCTGACACAGTTGGCGATTCATCATCGTTACAGTCTTGAAATACTATGTATTCTGGTGATCCGGGGAGAGGATGAGACGGATGATGAATTACGACAACTGATCCGCAGCGGCATACCGTTTGAGGCGCTCGGCAGACTGGAACGTGAAGGAGACGGTGATGCGATCGTCTATCGGATCATGTATTCCTCCGGGGATGAGGCCCGTCCGGATGATCAGTACCGGCCGGAATACGAGAGACTGTTGGAAGAGATTCGCAGCCTGACGGAGCCGGACAAGCTGCTGACGGGAGAAAACAAATTCACGCCGTTCGAAGGGGCGCAGCGTACGGATTTTTGTTCCTCCCATTTCATCGGCGCACCCGTGGCGGAGGAAGTGATTGGTTATAATGAGTTGCTGTTTTACCTTCATGAGGACATTTTCCTGAATTACGGCAAGGGCAGCGGACTTCAGGATGTCAGTCTTCCCGCCAGCCGTTTTCTGATGGATGATATTTATTGGACGGAGTATCCCCTGGATCGTCTGAGGGTGGCCTATATTGATCTGGACAACGACGGACAGGAGGAGCTTCTGATCGGCGCAACCGAAGGGGTGGAGGGAGATTTGCCGCATATCATTTACGAAATTTTCACCATCCGCAACGGACAGGTGTATCTGGCGGCCTTCGGGGACGGAGAAAAACTGCGGCTTCAGATCATGTCGGACAAAACCATCCGCTATGCCTATTTCAACGGCATCATGATGCAGGAGAGTTACTTTGTGCTGGACGGCACGGAACTGAGGCTGGAGAATACGAAGAGTGACGCGGATGGTTTTTATCCGCTGGAGTTTTCCGTCATCCCTGCGGGCTGACGCTGAGCTTCATGATTTGAAAACCCCTCTTTTGTAGGATGGGAAAATGAAAGCGGATATGATATCCTGTCAACAGAAACGTTGGCAGGATATTATTTTCGGATAAAAGAGGAGTAATCAGGACATGGCATTTTGTATCAGGTGCGGGGCACAGCTACAGGAAGGCGCGAAGTTTTGCAACAACTGCGGCGCGGCACAGGACGGTGGCGGGCAGGCGGCGCCGCAGATGCAGCAGCCTGCACAGATGCAGCGGCCTGTGCAGATGCAGCCACAGAGCGGGATGCAGGCAGTGCCGCAGATGCAGCAGGCACCGCAGCCGCCGAAGAAGGGCCGCACCGGACTCATCATCGGCCTTGTTTGCGGTGGCACGGCGCTTATTGCGGGCATCGTGGTGCTGATTCTTTTCCTGACCGGCGTGATCGGAGGAGGAGACGGCGGGAGCATTGCGGCAACGACAAACACCGCCGTGACGGGAGATACGGGCACGGAGGAGGAATATCCGGATGCACTGATCATCGGGAAGGACGTCCCTTTGGAAGAGATCACTTCTGTTTCATACTCCCGCGCAAATGGCATGTCGAGGTCCGGTGAAGGTTATTCCATTTCCCGGGATGGTGACAGCATAAAGTACATCGCCTACGAATTCCGCTATGACTCTGAAGTCGGGGATGAAGTGCAGAGGAAACGGGAGACAGACCTGACGGCGGAGGAATGGGATGAGATGCTTTCCATGCTGGAGGGCGGCGTGTTTTATCGTTTTCCGTATGAAACGCTGGACGAGAGTTCTTCCTTCTGGATTGACTGGGAAACAAAAGCTTCAGACGGAATCTACCGGGATGACATCGATTTTCCGGATGAGACAAAGTGGCAGGCTTATTCCGACCTCCGGCAGAAACTCGACGCCCGCGCCGTTGTCACCACAACCGGCGGTGAGGAAACCGCCTCCGGCGTCAATGCGGAAAACGAAGAGATCAAACCGCTGATGACGGAAGCGGGCAGATACAGCGATGACGAATACCGCAAGGATCTGGAGGCGCGCTTTTATTTTTCCTATGATCGCGTGTATGCCGCACCGGATACCAAAGGCGCAGGATATGATGCCATCCGGGCGAT
Source organism: Lachnospiraceae bacterium (assembly GCA_017443065.1). Taxonomy (GTDB): domain Bacteria; phylum Bacillota; class Clostridia; order Lachnospirales; family Lachnospiraceae; genus Butyrivibrio. Next base: position 7,395 of record JAFSPF010000068.1, on the reverse strand, counting down.
CAATGAGGATGTGGATGAGGATGCGTTGAAGACATGGATGGCGCTTTCGGAGCGCTTCAATGACCCGTCGTTTACGGATCCCGAGGCCAACAACTATATCAGCTATGACGAAAATCTTTATGCGCTGCGAACGGATACCGCCGTTGTCAGTATTCTGCGGGAAATCCTGCAGGCGGAGTACTGGAACGACACGTATCAGGACAGCATTCAGGTACAGTCCTATAATGTTGATGCCGTGACGGGAGAGGAAATCCGTCTCACGGATGTGGTGACGGATATCGATGCCCTGGGCGCATATGCAGCGGAGCTGCTTCGTGAGCGGGAGTACAGGGAAGAAAACTGGTCATATGAGGATTTGCTGATCGAAGAGACGGATCTGGAACGGGAGATCTCCGCCGTGCTGCAGGCCGGGGAAAAAGTGCACTTCGGTCTGGCTTATTACAATCTGGTGCTGGTCTTTGAGGACGGCGTGATTTATAACGGCTACGGTACCTATACCCTGGAGCTGCCCTTTGCCGGCCGGCCCGATGCATTCAACGCATCTTACACGCAGGTGCCGTCAAAGATGATGGATGGCTACATCGCAAAGCTCCTGCCGGCGTATGACAACCGGATTATGACGGACGAGGGCGAAAGCATCCTGCGCGTGGAATGGGAAGAGGGCATTGAAGAGGAAAGCGGATGGCCCTCCGGGAAATACCGGCTGACGCTGGATGGCGTCGTCACGGATGGGACGGACGCGGATCTCCTGGACATCACGCCCTATTATGTCAGGACGTACCACGGGGATTATCTCTGGCTGTATGCCTCCCACATGGCCTCCTCCAATGCCAGGAACGTGATCGTTTACCGGCTGGAGGATGGCATGCTCAGTTATGCCGGTACATCGGGACCGTTTAACAGTTTTATCGGTACCCTCAGTACGGGCAATATCATGCCGCAGGAAACGCTTCAGACGATCGGCACGGTCTCCGCTTACCGCTATATGTATATCGGGGAGAACGGGATGCCGGTCGTTCCGGAATACGAAGGGAAACCCGCGCCGTATAGGATCACGGGCGCTACGCCCCTGACACTGAAGCAGACACTCACCTGCGAGGCCTACGAAGACTACGGTGAGGGCATGAGGGTAGAAACAGAAGATCAGACGCTGTCTCCCGGGACCCTTCTGCAGTACTACGAAACGGACGGCGAGACCTATGTGGATTTTCATTACGGCAACGGCGGCATCATCGTCCGCATTTACTACGAAAACGGCGATCAGGGCTGCACGGTGAACGGCATCCCCGTGATGGATCTTTTTGACAATGTGATGTGGGCGGGGTGAGACGCTAGAGGAGGGATAAGGACATGGCATTTTGTGTGAAGTGCGGAGCACAGTTACCGGAGGGCGCGGGATTCTGCAATAACTGCGGTGCGGCGCAGGGCGCAGGCGAACAGGCAGCGCCGCAGATGCAACCGCAGAGCGGCATGCAGTATCAGCAGCCGCAAATGCAGCAGGCAGCGCAGCAAGGCGGAATGCAGTATCAGCAGCCGCAGATGCAGCAGCAGTTTCAGGCGGCACCGCAGATGCGGTCGCAGCCGCCGAAGAAGAGCAGGACCGGCCTCATCATCGGCCTGGTTTGCGGCAGCGTGGCGCTTGTGGCGGGAATCGTGGTGCTGATCCTGTTTCTGACGGGCGTGATCGGCGGGGGAAAGAGTAACGGAGGAAATACGGATGGTTTTATCCGCGTTTCCACGGTGGAGGAGCTTGTGGAAGCGATCCGCCCGCAGGCAAAAATCAGGATGGAGCCCGGGTACTACAATTTGAATGGTTTTCTGGCACGGTATTCGGACGCCGGTGCGCGGGAAGCCTGGAACGAGGAACATCCCTATGTCCGGATCGAGGAAGTATTCGACGGTATGGAAATCATCATCACAAATGTGTATGAGCTGACCCTTGAGGGAGGCACGGATCATCCTGCCGACACAGAGATTGTGACCGATCCCCGCTACGCGGCGGTTCTTCGTTTCGACAGATGTACCGGGGTTGAAATCAACTGCCTTACCATGGGGCATACCGACCGGGGAGATTGCGCGGGCGATGTTCTGAGTTTTAATAATACCAAAAATATTGTGTTACAATCCCTTGACCTTTATGGATGCGGCGTTTACGGCATCGGCTGCGATCAATACAGCGGAAATCTTTATGTAAGCGATTCCGTCATACGGGACTGTGAGTACGGTCCATTTGCCATATATAACGGCGAGGGTGATTTTTCGTTTACGAACTGTACCTTTTCCGGAAGCGCCGGTGGCGGACACTTTGAATATAACGACAATTCCCGACTCTCCTTCAATACCTGCAGCTTTGGTCAGGAGGAAAGCAACATATGGTACTTTGACGAATTTGCAAACTTTGAGAACTGTGAGTTCATGGAACCGGAGTATTACCCGGATGTTGATCCGGGGGTATAATTGTTTATGATCGTTTTTAAAGCCTGCGGGCTCTTTCCAGTACCGCAGCCCATTGTGCTTCGTTGAGAAACGGCGGCAGATCCATGGCATAAAGCGGAGAGAAGTCTTTCTGTAAATGCTTTTGCGCAAGAACGGCAGCATCATAAAGAGACATTTGCTTATCGGTCGTCAGAGACATGACATTCTGATATGCGGAAAAAGACTGGTCGTGGTCAAAGAGCGGACAATACCCGGCCAGTCTGCCGCTTGCATTATCCATGAAAAAGCCCCAGTTCTGCTTGTGACGGTCGGTGTTGTTTAACAGATAATCCGCGAGCAGCATTTCCGCATAACGCGTCTCATCCGTGTCACGCGCCTCTTCATAGGGGTTGCGGTCGTTTTGCAGACAGTATTGTTCAAACTCCTCAAAGGTCACAAGAGAAAGATCTTCCGTTGTAAAAAGCGCGGAGCGCACCATCGCCTCTCCGACAGAATCAATCCAGTCGCGTCGCTCATTGCTTAAGTACGGTGAAACGGTCTGTTCTTCGGAGCGTGTATAACGGATATGCGGAATCTGCAACGCCTCCAGAATCAGGTCCGCGGGGATTTCGTATTTACCGATTTTGTGCAGATACAATCCGTCTTCTTCCCGGATCCAGGCCTTGGCGCTGACGCCAAGCGTTGTGAGCTCCGGCGTGTGAATGGTTGTACCGGCTTCCGTGGCCGGCGCAAAGCGGATGTTTTGACCGCTGAGTGAGACCTCTGTGACATACAGGGTGAGCGGATGGGTAAACAGGTTGATTTCCGCCCAGGAAACAGGATCATCTTCCCGGCGGATCCAATAGGCATCTTCGAGGCTTAAGCCCCGGCAGGCAATGCAGACCGCGAAGCGGTTATTCTGGGAGAGTCTGAGTATATTGAGAATCTCTTTGGCATGGCTGCGGCCGATGGAGAGAGCGCGATTGGAGGCCCATTCGACAAATTCCGCATACGTCACCGTTTCGCGCCTGAGACCGAAGGGGAGCAGATCGTATGCCAATACATCACATATGCCGTTATCCCTGATTTCCAGTACCGGCGTATCCTTCAGCAGCAGTTGCATCTGTTGTCCTTTCCTTTTCCCCGTTCCGGTCAACATTCCGTTTCCATCATACGTAAAACAGGGCCATAAAGCAAGTGCGCCCGCCCAAAAACCCTTCTTCCGGCGCGGAACAGTTATCCGGTGCCCACAGATTCGCATACTTGACGATTATTCGCCGATAATTATAATATAATTATGGACAGAATTGTTTTTGACTGGGATCAAAAGAAAAACGATGCTAATATCAAAAAACACGGGGTGTCCTTTGAAGAGGCAAAAAGTGTCTTTTATGACGGAAATGCGTTGGTAAAAGATGACCCGGATCACTCCGGTGAGGAAGACCGGTTTTTGATTCTCGGTTTCAGTTATCATGCGAAGCTTTTGGTGGTTTGTCATTGTTGGCGGAAACAAGAGTCTGTTATCAGAATCATTTCCGCAAGAAAAGCAACAAGAAACGAGACTTCTCAATACCAAAACAGGTAGGAGGATACTATGCGAAAAGAATATGATTTTTCTGATGCAGTCAGAAATCCGTATATCAAAAAGCTTCGAAGGCAGGTTACCATGAATGTGTTTGATTCAACACTTGCATTTTTTAAAGAAGAGGCGTCTGAAACCGGTATACCTTATCAGACACTGATGAACCTCTACCTGACGGATTGTGCTGAAAAGAAAAAGAAACTTCGATTGTCATGGAGGTAGTTTGAAACCGTTCGCCCACCAAAAGCCCTTCTTTCGGAGGATAGGAATACGATAACGTACATGATATCCTGTCAACAGAACCGTTGGCAGGATATTGTTTTGAAGATCATAGAGGAGGGAGAAGGACATGGCATTTTGTATCAGGTGCGGAACAAGCATTGACAAAAGTGCCGGGGAAGGGTAAAACAACAGTAAAAGAGCAGTAAAAGAACAGTAAAGATATTTCGGGCAGTAAAGGAACAGTAAAAGAACAGTAAATAATTTTGCGGCAGTAAAGTTTACCTATCAGAAGATCTGGTCGGAGACTTCCGCAAAGGATAAGCAGGTTCTGCATGCGATTGCAAACAAAACCCTTCTTTCGGAGGATAGGAATACGATAGCGTACATGATATCCTGTCAACAGAACCGTTGGCAGGATTATTTATATACACAAATATCCCGTAAGCATTCATGACGGAGGAAGAGGATGAAAACAAAAAAGAACGGTATTGGGATGATTTTGATGGCGCTTATGCTGTCCTTATGCGCAGGTTGCAGCGGGAATGACAGGAATCCCGCGACGAGTGTAAGCAATACGTCAGAATCCGTCACGCAAACCACGCAGGAAGGCTCCACGGTTAGGAAGTCAGGCGGGAACGGCGAACTCAACGCGGGCGGGACATCCGGCGAAAATGACGCTTCTTATCAGTGCAGGGTCGTAAAGTTTGATGTCACGGAAAGCGTGTTGGGTAACGGCTATGCCTACCGGGCCATTGTCGAGATTGAGAATACCGGAAATACCAATATTTGTCCGGAAGACACGGCATTTCATATCGAAGATGCTGACGGGAATCCGGTGCAGAGCGATACGTATCCGGAAAGCACGCCGGATGTCATTAAGCCCGGTGAAAAGGGATACCTGTTTAACCAGTACGCGAATGAACTGGAAGGCGTTACGGATGTGGAAGGCCTTCAGCTGCGTCCGGAGTTTACCGTGACCGTACCGGATTCCCTGCCGGAGGAATATGAAGTATCGGATGTGTCGATCACGGACGGAGCGTTCGGCGTTACAGCAACGGGAATGATTACCAATCATACGGAAGATAACAAAAGCTTATTCCATATTGATGTGATCTATTATGATGAAAACGGAGACATTCTCGCCATATCCGGTGCCAATGTGGACATGGGTCCCGGGGAAACCGTCGAATTCCAGTCGAACGGCCTGGACGTGCCGGTGGAGGTGAAGGCCTCCATGATTGCGGATTATGAGGTGATTGCCCGGGATCATTATTTTAACTGGTGATTCGCAAGCATGTCGGAAGGATATTGTTTTGCAGATCATAGAGGAGGGAGAAGGACATGGCATTTTGTGTGAAGTGCGGAGCACAGTTGGAGGAGGGCGCGGGATTCTGCACCAACTGCGGAAGCGCGCAGAACGAAGGCGGACAGCAGGCGACACCGCAGATGCAGCCGCAGGGAGGCATGCAGACAGCGCCGCAGATGCAGCCCCAGGGCGGTATGCAGACGCCGCAGCAGATGCAGCAGCAGGGCGGCATGCAGTCAGCGCCGCAGATGCAGCAGGCGCCGCAACCGCCAAAGAAGAGCCGCACCGGCCTCATCATCGGCCTCGTCTGCGGCGGCGTGGCGCTTGCCGCGGGGCTCGTGGTGCTGATCCTGTTCCTGACGGGCGTGATCGGCGGGAGCAAGGGCGGAGGCGGTGAAACCGTGATCTCCGGAGGCACCGGAATGACAGAGTTGATCGGCGGAGGAATCGGCGGGACGACAACGATCGCCGGAACCGATGAGCCGGTGACAAATGTCAGCGTGGGCGCAGAATATGAACTGGTGTATATGTCCATGTGGGGTGGAAAAGCGAGTGAGGAGGACATCGAAGTGATGTTTCCCCTCGGCATCTGGCTGAAGATGACGCCGGATTCCGCGAACAGCGGCACGGCCCTGTTCAATAACGGCGGCGGCGAAGGGGAATGGAAGTACACGATCGACGGGAACCGTCTGCATATGGACGACGGTTACAGCACGATCGACGCGGTGATCCGGGACGGCTTCGTATTGTTCGAAGAGCCCCTTGACACCAGCTTTAACTACTGCTTCGCGGATGAGACGGCAGACAAGGCATTGGTTTCCGAAATCAAAGACGGCGACACGAATCCCTTTGACCCGGCCTTTGATTTCACCGCAGGCGGCGCAGCGTCCGGCGGCGGATCCTCGCAGGGCGGCACATCCGCGCAGGGCGCTTCCGGCAATATAACCGGCGGAGAAACAGACTTCGGCTATGATTTCGAGACGGCAAAGCAGTATATCGGGGACTATCAGGGCATGGTGGTCTTTGAGGATCAGGTCACGATGGCCGGTTATGACTGGTCGAATTATTATCGTGCGGTATATGCGCGGATCGTGATTGATGAAGAGGGAGAGCCGCAGGTGTTCCTCCGCTCCGATTTGATGGATTCCCATAATTTCGGGCATACGGATGCCTGGTTCGAAGAGGATGGCACATTAATGGTGGAAGGTATTCTGGCGGATACGGAGTGGTATGATCTGGTCTTTCCGCCGGAAAACGGCATCATTGAGATCTGGGGAAGGATCGGGGAGCCGTCTGAAGACAGGAAGAACTTCACGGTGCTGCTGAAGCCCCTCGACGAGACCTGGGATGCATCGGAGCTGCCGGATTTGATTGCCGATGATCAGCTTGACACGCTGAACAGAAACATCACAAATTTGGGCGACCTGACCCTGGAAGAGCTCCTTCAGGCGGTAGAGCAGCACAGAGCGAACAAGGCGAAGGAAAACGGCGCGGAGATCACGGAGGAAACAAAGTACACCATGCTCACCGACGAGTTGCCGGACGCCTACCTTCTGGAGCTTTACAAATAAAAACCCCTCTTTTGGAGGATAGGAATACGAATACATATATGATATCCTGTCAACGTAGCAGTTGGCAGGATATTTTATTTTTCAAAATACGGTAGTGTAACGCGATTTATGAAAAACTGAGCCAAAGAAAAAGGCTCAAACGAACCTTGAAAACTGCAAATATATCGATGAAAATGTGGGGCGCTGCCCCACACCCCGTCCTCGCCGGAAGCAGGAAAGGGTGCGTACACCCTTTCCAAAGAGAACAGGATAATCCGTGAACCTTATGTCAAGAGGCTTTCGCGGCATATCCTCACCGG
>JAFSPF010000008.1 GCA_017443065.1 Lachnospiraceae bacterium | reverse complement strand
TATCCCGCGTTCAAGAGCTCCACGGCCGTGTGGGAACCGATAAAACCGGCACCGCCGGTACAAAGAATCTTCATCTTAAAACCTCCCGTTTATAATCTGATATAGTATAACACATTTTGTGATAAGATAGGAGATAGGGAAGAGATTCTAATCTCTTTCTAATCTTGGCCCTGCAAACTGGAGGAAGATGAAAAATCGATCGATTGGATTCAAACTGACGGTAACCTTTGCGGTGATGCTGATCGTGATCGTTACGGTCACGTTTGCGATGTTCCGTGTGGTTTCGGCGTCCGTGCTGCGTTCCTCCCTGAGGGATCATCTGATCGGGAGCGTGGAATCCAACGTGGATGATGTCCGGTTCATCAAAACGATGGCGGAGGCCAGGAGCCTCACGGGCTCCAGTATTTTTGTCGAATACGACGGCGGCTATCTGGAAATCGATGATGATTTCCTTGACGTGATCGATGAGGTGCAGACCTCCCTGTACTCCTCGGAAGGGCACCTGGTTTACGGCACCAATCCGCTGGCGCAGAGCCTGGACGGCACCCCGATCACGCAGTCGAGACTCTGGCAGACGACGGAGGACGGCATCCGGTATGAGGTCTATGAACGGACCCTGAAGGTGGAGGGGACGGAGGGCCTCTGGATCCGCGGCGTCATGCCGACAACGGGAGAGGAGGAGCAGCTGTTTGAAATCTCCCGGATCCTGCTGGTGCTGCTGCCGGCGCTGATCGTGTTATCCCTGATCGGCACCTATGTGACGGTGACAAGGCTGCTGCGCCCGATGCGCGAGATCGAGCGCACAGCGGCGGAGATCAGCGAGGGAGACGATCTCGGCAGGCGGATCAATATGGAGGGGCCGGACGATGAGCTGCACCGGCTGGCGGATACCTTTGATGACATGATGGAGCGGCTGGAGAACACCTTTGAAAACGAGCGGCGCTTTACGGCGGACGCTTCGCACGAGCTGAGAACCCCGATGTCCGTCATCCTGGCACAGTGCGAATACACCCTGTCGAAGGACCGGACAGAGGAAGAATATGTCGATGCGATCCGCACGATCCGGCGCCAGGGCGCCAGGATGAACGGTCTCATCAATGACATGCTGGATTACACCAGGATGGAGCAGAAGGCGGAGCGCTATCCGCTGACGCCGACGGATCTGTCGGTGCTCACAAGGGAGGTCTGCTCGGATATGGCGATGCTGCACACGAACGACATCACGCTTTACGCCAGGGTGCCGGACGGCATCACGGTAAACGGTAGCAGAATCCTCCTGTCGCGACTGCTGCAGAACCTGATATCCAACGCCTACCGCTACGGCAGGGAAGGCGGATCGACGGAGGTGCGGCTTTTCCGCTCGCAGGAGGGCAAGGCCGTGCTGGAGGTGGAGGACAACGGGATCGGCATCGAGGCGGAGCATCTGCCGAAGCTTTTTGACCGCTTCTACCGCGCGGATTCCTCCCGGACCAGGAAGGGAACGGGCTTAGGACTTTCCATGGTGAAGCGCATCGCGGAGCTGCACGGCGCGGACATCTACGTACGCAGCACACCGGGGGTGGGGACGACGTTTAGCATCACGTTCCCGGAATACTGTAAACAGGGCGAAGCACTTGCTGCTGAGCCCGTATGAACATGTGGATTGTGCCAAGAGGCGGCGAAGGACCATCGCGAAAGCGATTTGGAATGTCCGAGCCGCAATCATGGCGCGACCGAAGGGAGTGACATGAGAATCTTATTTGCAGAGGACGAGGCGGACCTGAACAAGATCGTTACGGCGCGGCTCACGGAAGAGGGCTACAGCGTGGACAGCTGCTTTGACGGCGAGGAGGCGATCGACTTTCTGGACGCCACGGAGTATGACGCCTGCGTGCTGGACATCATGATGCCGAAGGCCGACGGCTATACGGTCTTAAAGCATCTGCGGGATCAGGGCAAGACGACGCCCGTGCTCTTCCTCACCGCGCGGGACGCCGTTTCCGACCGCGTGAAGGGACTGGACCTCGGTGCCAATGATTATCTGGTCAAGCCCTTTGCCTTTGACGAATTAAAGGCGAGGATCCGCGCCATGACGCGCACCGCCTTCGGCGAGACGGATAACCGCCTCACGGTGGGTGATCTCACGATGGATATCGCCGCGCATACCGTGACGAGGGGCGAACGCGCCATTGATCTTTCGGCCAAGGAGTATGCGCTGCTGGAATACCTGATGCTGAATGCGGGAACGGTGCTCTCCCGTGAAAAGATCGAGGACCATATCTGGAACTTTGACTATGAAGGCGGCACGAACGTCGTGGATGTCTATATCAGCTACCTCCGCAAAAAAATCGAGGCGCCGGGCGAGTCAAAACTCATACAGACGGTGCGGGGTGCCGGCTATCTCATGCGCGCGGACTGAACCCCGGTGAAGCCCTCACATTCCTCCGATCGGAAGCCTCACATTCTTCCGATCGAAAGCCTCACATTCCTCCGATCGAAATCCTCACATTCCTCCGATCGGAAGCCTCACATTCTTCCGATCGGAAGCCTCTCATTTGACAAACATGCCGGAGGATGCTCTGCCTGCGCTGCAGGTTCCTTCCACGGAGACGGCCGGCGGCGCCACGGCGCCCGCCGCACATCCGGCCCTTCCCGGCAAAACCTTATATACGGACAAATACGGAAACTACTGCGTCGGATAACAGTCTTCAAGTAACGGCCCAAGTGCAGACATTGTGTCCAGAATTGCATTCCGCTCTTTCTCTTGAAGATAAACGCGGTTCAGCTTGCGTTTAGAGTACCTCAGATATGTTTTATCGG
>JAFSPF010000067.1 GCA_017443065.1 Lachnospiraceae bacterium | reverse complement strand
GTAACAGGATCCATGCTGGGGCGTCCCTGATCCGGTGAATACTTTTCTTCAACCAGATCATAAATGAATCCCCAATCGATTGCGTCTTCGACCAGGCGCAGGATATGATCTTTGGGAACGAGATCATCCATACAGAAATACTGCACCTGCTCGCGCTTTTTTTCAGCGTTTCGGGTCAGCATATAGAAGAATTCCCCCTAAGAATTGATGTGAACGACTAAGATTATCATACCATGAGATGATGTTGAAATCAGCAAGAAATCAAAGTTTTTGAATGTGTTGATGAAGAAAACTCGCAGGAACGATTGCATGCTCGGGTCACAAGAAGAATTCGGATAATTTTTCCAAAACAGGCGTCGCAGACTGGATTCAAAAACAAAGCCCGAGGTGTTCTTTCCCTCGGACTTTGTCTTCAGTCTGGAAGGGTCATCCGTCGGATGACCCTTCTTTATTGTCTCATGCGGGATAGAAGCGTTCCCCGAAGATGGCGGTGCCCACGCGGATGAAGGTTGCGCCTTCCTCGATGGCGACCTCGTAATCACCGCTCATGCCCATGGAGAGCTCCGTCATGGGTTCGGGTAAGACGGCCTGACGGTTCAGATCTTCCAGAAGCTCCCGTAAGCCTTTGAAGTGAACACGGTTCATTTCCGCTTCCTCCGTGAAGGGGGCGATCGTCATGAGACCGCGGACGCGGAGATGGGAGAGCGGAGCGATTTCCCGGAGCAGGGCGGCGGCATCCTCCGGCGCGAGGCCGGCCTTGGTCTCCTCCTGCGCCATGTTGACCTCTAAGAGCACATCCTGCGGGAGGGTTTGCGCGGCAAAGCGGCGGTCGATTTCCTGCGCCAGCTTCAGATTGTCCACGGAATGAATCAGTCCGCCGTTCACATCGACGATGCCCGGCAGGTATTTGACCTTATTTGTCTGCAGCGTTCCGATCAGATGCCAGGTGATGCCCTGTCCCGGCAGCTGCGCAAAGCGCTCCCGCAGACCGGTATACGGGTTTGCGGCGGCGGAATCCGCAAGCAGCTCCCCGACGCGCACGACCTTATCCTTCAGCTCCTGCACGCGGTTTTCCCCGAAGACAAGCTGCCCCGCGCACATGGCGTCAAGGACATCCTCCGCGGGATGCGTCTTGGAGACCGCGATCAGCGTCACGTCTTCCCGCGGACGCCCCGCACGCGCACAGGCCGCGGCGATCCGCGCCTCTACCGCGGCAAGCCGCTCTTTTAATGTGAGATTCGTTTCTGACATAGAACCGCACTCCCTGTCACGAACGCGCCCGAAGAAAACGGGGGCGTTCCGTTCGCTTATGTCCGCTCGTGTCCGCCGGCGCGATGCGCCGCTTCCTGGTTGCCTTCTAAAATATGCTTCACCATCGTCATGCGGAAGCCGGCGTCGATGAAGTCACAGTGCTTGCAGAAGGCGTAGTTCTGCCGTCCCGCGGCAATCGCCTTCCTTGCGGCCTGCATCTTCGGCGAGTTCCAGGCCTCCTTCACCGGCATCTCGTTTAAGTCCGCGAGATTCGTTTTTTCAAAGTTATCACAGCAGCATAAGCCCACGCGCCCGTCCGGCGTGATCCACATGTCCGTAAAGGGCAGCAGGCAGGTCTCCTCGATCACCTTCTCCGTTGCCTGCTTGTTGGGCGAAGAGCCCGCGCGGTTCGTGAGCACCTCCTTCAGATAGCGCATCTGGATTTCGATCTCCAGATCCTGATATTCCTCCGGATGCGCCTTCACATGGTCATAGACCTTCTGCACACCGGGATGCAGCTTGTATTCCAGCGCGTAATTATTGATGATGAGCTGGTTGATGTAGGGCTTGATCGCGTCCAGCTTTTCCACGTTCAGCAGAAGGCCGTTCGTGGACATGAAGATAAAGCTGTCCGGCAGCTTCTCCCTTGCGTATTTGTGCAGCTCGATGATGCGCTTGTCCAGCCAGGGCTCGTTGTTGCCGTAGAGCGTCAAATGACCCTTGTAGCCCCAGTCATGCAGCTGGTCGATGATGGAGTGATAGAGCTCATCCGTCATCTGCTGGAAGGGCCTGCATTCCGCGTGGATGTTGGCGGAGCAGAACTCGCAGGTGGAGTTGCAGCGGTTGATCGTCTCGATATTGACGACGTTGGGCATGGGAACCTCACCCTGATCGGCCTGTTCCAGAAACATCTTTGTATAGGCGTCCTGCTGCTTGTGCCTTGTGACAAACTGCAGCTTCAGATAGGCATTGGAGGAAAGTAGCGGAAAGCGCTGCCTCGCCCAGAAGCCGAATTTCCCTAAAAACGAATTGATAACGATGGACATGCATGACCTCCCGAAAAGTGTTAAAGTATATTATAATACATTTCGGGGAAATGTGGTATGTGACTATGGGGTGTGATAAAATAAGGCAGTCCGGAACAATCATCACAGGACGGAAAGAAGGTATGAGGGTATGAAAACAGCATTGATCATCGGGGCGGGACCCGCGGGACTGACGGCAGCGTACGAACTGCTGCGCAAGTCGGATGCGTACGAAGTGGTGGTGTTTGAGGAAAGCGAATGCTTCGGCGGCATTTCGCGCACCGTGGAATACAACGGGAACCGCATGGACATGGGCGGACACCGCTTCTTTTCCAAGATCCCGGAGGTCAACAAGTGGTGGTCGGAGATGCTGCCCTTACAGGGTGCGCCCGCGGCGGATGACATTCTCTTAAACCGTGCCGTGCGGCTGACGAAGGGCGGACCGGATCCGGAAAAGGCGGACCGCGTGATGCTGCGCAGGGGCAGGGTGTCCCGCATCTTCTTTGACAGAAAATTCTATGATTACCCGATTTCCTTAAAACCGGAAACCTTCAAGAATTTCGGCCTCGGCACAACGATGGCCGTCGGCTTCAGCTATCTGAAGAGCGTCTTTTTCAAGAGAAAAGAAAACTCCCTGGAGGATTTTTACATCAACCGCTACGGCAAAAAGCTCTACGGGATGTTTTTTGAGGACTATACGGAAAACCTCTGGGGGCGGCATCCCTCGGAGATCGATCCCTCCTGGGGTGCCCAGCGCACGAAGGGCATGTCCATCTCCGTTGTATTAAAGGACGCGCTGATGCGCATGTTCCACATCAAGGGAAAGAAGGTGGAGACCTCCCTGATCGAGGAATTTACCTATCCGAAGATGGGACCGGGACAGCTCTGGGATGTCACGGCGGAGGAGGTCGAAAAGAAGGGCGGCAGAATCTTAAAGGGCGCCCGCGTGACAAAGCTGCACCGCGACGACCGCGGACAGCTGACGGGTGTCACCTATGAACGGGACGGAGAGGAAAAGGAAATGAAGGGGGATCTCGTCATCTCCTCCATGCCGATCAAGGACCTTGTCGCGGGGATGAATGATGTTCCCGCGGACGCCGCACGCATTGCAAAGGGTCTGCCCTACCGCGATTACATGACGCTGGGCGTGCTGATCAAAAAGCTCAATCTGGAAAACAAGACAAAGATGAAAACGGTGGGTGACATCGTACCGGACAACTGGGTCTATGTGCAGGACCGTCATGTGAAGATGGGCCGTTTTCAGATTTATAACAACTGGTCGCCGTACATGGTGAAGGACCTGGAGCACACCGTCTGGATGGGTCTCGAATACTTCTGCAATGAGGGCGACCGCATGTGGAATCTGGAGGATGATGATTTTGCCCGCCGCGCGATCCGCGAGATGGTGACCTTAAAGCTCATCGATTCCGAAAAGGACGTGCTGGATTATCATGTGGAGCGCGTCAAAAAAGCCTATCCCGCGTATTTCGACACCTATGACGAGATCGATACGCTGCGCGCGTTTCTGGATTCCATCGAGAATCTGTACTGCGTCGGACGCAACGGACAGCACCGTTACAACAACATCGATCACTCGATGTGCACCTCCTTTGAGGCCGTGCACAATATCTTAAGCGGCAATAAGGACAAGTCCAACATCTGGAACGTGAACACGGAGCAGGAGTATCACGAGACGGAGCAGAAGGACGAGAACGAGATGGAAATCGACTGATGCCATGCATTGCTTGACATCTTTGTGACAAGTCGTTGTCATAATGATACTATGTCAAAAATACTCATTGTGGAAGACGATCAGGCCATCAACAATCTGATCCGCGTATCCTTGAGCGGCGCGGGGTATGACTGTACCTGCGCCTTTGACGGGACCGAGGCCGCGGATCTGATCGAGGAACATGATTATGACCTGGTCCTTCTTGACATCATGCTGCCGGAGATCGACGGCTACGAGCTTCTGGAATACATCAAGCCGACGGGGATGCCCGTCATTTTCCTGACCGCAAAGGGCAGCGTTGAGGACCGCATCAAGGGACTGAAGCTCGGCGCGGATGATTATATCGTCAAACCCTTTCAGGTCGGGGAGCTGCTTGCCCGCGTGGAGGCGGTCATGCGCCGCATGGGGAAGGGTGAGACAAAGCTGCAGATGCATGATGTCATCGTGGATCCCGTGGCGCATCAGGTATTGAAAAACGGCGTGCCCGTGGAGCTGACCGTCAAGGAATTTGATCTGCTGATTCTTCTCATGGAAAACAGGAATGTCGCGCTTTACCGCGACCGGCTGTACGAAAGCGTCTGGGGGGAACCCTTCACCGGAGAGACCAGAACGCTGGATACCCATATCCAGCGCCTGCGCAAAAAGCTGGGCTGGGAGGACCATATCAAAACGGTCTTCCGCATCGGCTATAAGCTGGAAGCCTGAGGCGGGACGCCATGCGCTTATTCTCCAAGGTTTTCTTTTCCATTACAACCATTCTCTGTCTGGCACTGGCGCTGTCGGGCTATCTCATGATGTCCGCATACCTAAAGGACAATTACGCGAGGGAAACGGAGCGGGCGGCGGAGGCCTGGCTCCTGACAAGCTATGCCCTGCAGACCGTCATCCGCACGGGAAGCGGCGTGGAGCAGACGTGGGGAGATGCCATCGAGCGCGCCGCCTCGGAGGTGCCGCACACGGGTCTCATCACGATTCTGGACGCGTCGGGTACGCCCCTGTATGACGAGTTTGAAGGCCGGACCGAAATGCAGACGTCGGAGCTGGACAATACCGCCGTGATCTGCCGGCTGCAGCAGGAGGGTGAAAATATGTATGTGCGTGCGGCGGGTGCGCTCAATCTGAACGGCCGCAGGCTGTTTCTGGTGGTGAGCGATGACGTGACGGCGCTGTCCCTCCAGACGGACCGGCAGATTTCCAACTACCGTGTGTTTTATCTGGCGATCTGCGAGATCGGACTGGTGGCGGTGAGTATTGTCTCCGCGCGTCTGGTCGGTCCGATCGGAAGAACCGCAAGGAGCGCGGAAAAGATTGCAAAGGGGCGGTATGATACGCGTGTGAAAGTGACCAGCAACGACGAGCTGGGGGATCTGGCGCGTTCCTTCAACCGGATGGCGGAGGCAGTGGATGAGAGCGTGGTGGCGCTGCAGGCGGCCGCGGAGGAAAAGGAGGAGTTTGTCGGCAACTTCGCGCACGAGCTGAAGACCCCCCTCACAAGCGTGATCGGCTATGCGGAGCTTCTGACGCAGAAGGAGCTTCCCGAAGAAAACGTGCAGGCTTACGCGCGGTACATTCTGGACGAGGGACAGCGGCTGGAGGCGCTTTCCTATAAACTCATGGAACTCATCGTGCTGAAGCGGCAGGATTTTGTGCTGGAAGCGCTGAATACAAAGGATCTTTTTGAAAACCTTGCGGAGGGGCTTGCGCCGCTCTTTGCGGAAAAGGGCGTGGAGACGGAATACCGGATCGACGAAGCGTATCTGCGCGTGGAGTTTGATCTCTTCAAGACGATGATGCTCAACCTGATCGACAACGCCGTCAAGGCGGAAGCAAAGCGGATTTCGATCGGGGGAGAGGTGCGGGAGGAGCAATACCGGATCACCATCCGCGATGACGGGCGCGGAATGCCGGAGGAGGCGCTGTCTCGCATCACGGAAGCCTTTTACATGGTGGACAAATCGCGCTCCCGTGCGCAGCACGGCGCGGGCCTCGGGCTTGCGCTCGTGAAGCGCATCGTGGAGCTGCATCAGGCGACGCTGACCTTTGACAGTAAGGAGGGAGAGGGCACGACCGTGTGTGTCACCATGCCGCTGCGCAAAGAGGATATGGCAGGATGAGGCAAAAGAAAAAACAAACCGGCGCAAAGAAGGGCGCGGGAATCAGAACCGTTCTGCTGCTCCTGCTGACCGCAATCGTGATGGTTGCGGGATTTTTCCTGCCCTCCGTATTGCTGAACCGCGAGAGGGAGGCGCTGCGCAGCAGCCTGACCAGGATCGAGCTGGGTGTCAACATCGGGAACGAGGAGATCACGCCCTTTGCGGTGGATGTCCTGACGCGGGAGACGCTGGCGAAGCTGCTCGGACTGCAGGAGGATTTCGGCTACAATATATTCTATCACGAGCCGTCGCAGGGTGAGATGACGGAGGAACAGGCGGTGGCGCAGATGCAGCTGGAGCTGGGGATGCTGGCCGACCTCGGTCTGATCCCGCAGTCGCTGGTTTCTGTTTACGACGCACAATACACGGCGCTCCTTGGGACGCGCATCTATACGGCCAGAAACGCGGCGGGAACGGACCCGCTGTATGACATCTGGGAAATCTTTGTGTATTCCCCCGAGCTGACGATCACCATTGATTTGCATGCATCAAGCGGAAAGATCCTGAGCATCAGTGCGGACATCATGAAGGACGCGGATCCTTTGCACGAAGAATACCGCAAGGCAGTGTATCAGAACATGGAAGCCATGGCGCAGCGCTTCGTGGAATATCTTGGCGTTCAGCCTTCGCCGCAGCGCACGGGCGAGGCGCTCCGCGAAGAAAACGAAAGCGTCATGATCTCCTATCAGGAAGGCTTCCTTGTGGAGTTCAGCTTCTATGAAACGGAAGCCGAACTGCACTTTATGTATTCGCTGTTTTAAGGGAATCCTCTGCGGCTGCCGGAAGATTCTCGCGGAGTTTTTCCGGAAACAGACGGTAATCCGGCACGACAATCATCCGGAACGCGGGATCGAGAAAGACGGATTCATCGCCGCCGCCGCGTCCCGCATCATCCCCGAAATACAACAGGGCATCTGACGGAATGGCATAACGCTGACAGTAATCATGCAGGGCAGCGGCCTTGTTATAGGGCTGCGGACTCAGGTCAAAGGAAGAGGAGCCGCCTGCGATGACATTGTAATCCGGAAAGAGGGCGCAGACATCGTCATAGATGGCGCGGCGCTTTTTGCGATCCGGATCAAAGGCGAGCTTGTCCTCCAGTTTTGCCGCGGTGCCAAGGAGCGGGACGGTGATCATGCCGGAGGGATGAAATTCCACGCTCTCACCGGAATACAGGGTATAGCCGAAGCGGTCGCGCAGGCCTGCCACACGGGAAAGGATGTCTTCCCGGTCGACGGGTACGACGTGGGAAAACACCATGTCCAGAGCTTTTGCGGCTTCGTTATAAAGGCCGAACTCCATGCCGTAGCAGCCGATCACGTCCGCCGGGAGGCCCTCCGTCTGCCGGAAGATACGCGCGCAGGTGCCCGCGCCCACGATCAGCAGGCGGTACTGCTGCCGCAGGGACAGGAGCAGTGTGCGGTGGGCCGCAGGCAGCGCCGAGCGGTGCTGCGTCAGTGTGCCGTCCAGATCAAAGGCAAGAAGCTGTATGCTCATGACATGCGCTTCGTGTCGAGCATCCGGCTGATGCGGTTAAAGGTGATGCGCTGCCGGACGCTCGGGGAGAAATAAATCAACTCTTCCAGTTTTTCCTCCGGCACCCGCAGGTCTGTCAGGCTTGCCTTCATGCCAACCCGCGTGTATAAATCCCTCAGATCCTGCGCGGAGGGGATGCATTCCGTGATGATCTTCCGGATGGCCGGCCAGGCGCGAAGGAGGTCCTGTTCGGAGACGGCCTCCGCCAGATCCGGCCGGTTTTCGCTCAAAATCCCGTCCAGCAGACGCTCTCCGTAGCAGTCCCGCAGCTCTGCATCCGTAAACGTGCGGTAGGGACGGACGAAGGGGGCAATGTCCGCTGTCTGTGCCAGGCGGTGATAGTATTCCGAGATGAGGATGGTGGCGACGCCCACCTTTTCCCCGTGGGAGGCATCGCTGGAAACCTGCAGTCCCGGCGGCTCCATCTCGATCAGGTGCGAAATATGATGCTCCGCACCGGAGGCGGGACGCGAATTCCCCATGAGCTGCATGGCGAGACCGGAAAGAAGAAGCGCATACATCAGCTGCTCCGTTGCGTCCGCGTCTCCTGCCGCGGCGCCGTCGCTGCAGTCATAAACCGCCTTTACGGCATCCATCGTCATGTCGTGGATGCGGGAGCAGACCTCCTCCCCGTTCAGCTCGTGCGTGATCTTCCAGTCCGCCAGCGCGGTATATTTTCCGAGGATGTCACCGATCCCGGAGAGCGCAAGATGACGCGGCGCGACGCGCACCACATCCGTATCGGCAATCACGATATCCGGCGCGACCCCCGGCATGGTCTTTTTGCAGCCGCCCCAGGTCATGGCGGAAACGGTGGAACAGAAACCGTCGACGCTTGCGGCGGTGGGGCAGGATACAAAGGGAATGTGCATCTCGTTTGCGCAGTATCTGGTGATGTCATGGACGGTGCCGCCGCCGACGGCAATCAGATAATCAAAGCTGTTTCCCGCCATCTGCTCCTTTGCCGCGGCCACGCCGGCCTCGTTTGCATGCAGGTTTTCGGGATCCAGAATCACCTCGCACACGGCTTCGGGACGGTGCAGATTCTTTGCCTGATACGTGTTTTGATCGTAAACGGCACAGGCCTTCCCGCTGATGTTATATTCCCGCAGGAGCTCTGCAAAGCGTGCCGTGGCGCCCGCCTCAATCACGGCGCCGCGCGTCACCATAAGATGCTCTTTGCCGCAGGTGCACATCCCGTTCATTTTTTTGCTGTCGATCCGCATAAATCTGTTCCCTGTCCTTTCTTTGTGCATCCTGCACAATTAAAAGCCGTAAATTACAATATCATTGACTATTATATCAAAAAGTAAGATAATGAAATACTAAATAAAAATTGAATTTTTCAGTTATGTTTTAGGAGGATACTGTGGGAAGCGTAAATATCATCATCAAGGATGCAGTCAAAAAGTACGGTGACAATACCGTCATCCCGGACCTGAATCTGGATGTGAAGCAGGGGGAGTTCTTCACGCTCCTCGGGCCCTCCGGCTGCGGAAAGACGACCCTGCTCAGGATGATCGCGGGCTTCAATTCCATCGAGGGCGGTGATTTCTATTTCAATGACGTCCGGATCAATGATCTGGATCCGGCCAAGCGCAACATCGGCATGGTGTTTCAGAATTATGCAATCTTTCCGCACCTGACCGTGCGCGGCAATGTGGAATTCGGCCTGAAGAACAAGAATTTCCCGAAGGGCGAGATCAGCGCACAGGCGGATAAATTCATGGAGCTGATGCAGATTGACCAGTTTGCCGACCGCAAGCCGGAACGCCTCTCGGGCGGCCAGCAGCAGCGCGTTGCCCTGGCGCGTGCGCTCTGTATCGAACCGGACGTGCTGCTGATGGATGAGCCCTTATCCAACCTCGATGCGAAGCTGCGCGTGGAGATGCGCACGGTCATCAAGAACATCCAGCGCAATGTCGGCATCACCTGCGTCTATGTCACCCATGACCAGGAGGAGGCGATGGCCATTTCCGACCGGATCGCGGTCATGAACGCGGGCGAAATCCAGCATGTCGGCACGCCGAAGGATATATACCAGCGCCCCGCCAACCTCTTTGTCTCCACCTTCATCGGCCGCTCCAATGTGTTAAAGGGAAAACTGGTCGCGGAAGGAGAAAAGACATACATCGAAACGGCGGACAGTTACCGCGTGGAAATGACGAATGTGCGCGCGGATGCGCGCCGGTCGCAGGACATTCAACTCTCCATCCGCCCGGAGGAGTTTTTGCTGAACCGCGACGCGCAGGAAGGCATTGCCGCCACGATCGACGACTCTGTGTTCCTCGGACTTAACACGCATTACTTTGCGCATTTGAAGACGGGGGAGGAGATCGAGATCATTCAGGAATCTTCGATTGACAAAATCATTGAACCCGGAACGGATATCCGCCTGACGATCAACACCGAAAAGGCGAACATTTTTGATGCGGAAGGGGAAGAAAACCTTCTGGAAGGCGTGCGCAATGACAATGTGCCGTCCGACGCGGCATAAAAGGGGATCATGGCATGAAAAAAAATCGCATGGACGGATGGTTTATTGTCCAGATTCTGATGTTGCTCGTGTTTGTGGCAGTGCTGGTTTATCCGCTGTTCGGCGTGATCAAGCAGGCCGTGATCATGGAGGACGGAAGTTTTTCCCTGGAGCAGTTCGGAAAGTTTTTTGCGAACAGTTATAACTACTCCACGATTCTGAACAGTTTCAAGATCACGATTCTTGTAACGCTGCTGACGCTTGTGATCGGCATCCCGCTGTCCTATTTTTACTGCTTTTACAGGCTGCGCGGTGCAAAGATCATCTTTGTAATCAGCATTCTCTGCTGCATGTCCGCGCCCTTCCTGGGGGCGTATTCCTGGGTCATGCTGCTGGGACGCGCGGGGGTGATCACCAAATTCATCAAGGCGACACTGGGGATCACGCTTCCCTCCATTTACGGCTTCGGCGGCATTGTGTTCACGCAGACGCTGAAGTTCTTCCCGCTGGTCTTCATTTACATGAACGGCGCGTTCAGAAACATTGATAATACATTGATGGAGGCTTCCGCCAATATGGGATGCACCGGTGTGAAGCGGCTGGTGAATGTGGTGATGCAGCTCTCCATGCCGACGATCCTCGCGGCCTCCCTAATGGTGTTCATGCGCACCTTTGCGGATTTCGGCACGCCCTCGGTGCTTGGGGAAGGATATAAGACCTTCCCGGTGTTACTATATAACGAATATCTCGGCGAGACCGGAAGCGACTATTATTTCGCCGCGGCACTGTCCGTGATTGCCGTGCTTGTGACTGCGGTCGTATTCTTCCTGCAGAAGCGGGCAACGGCGCGTTTCAGTTTTTCGATCAACGCGCTGCATCCGATCGAGAAAAAGAAGGCAAAGGGCATCGGCGGATTCCTGATGCATCTGTACAGCTACGGTCTGTGCGCGGTTGCCATTCTGCCGCAGGTCTATATCATTTACCTCTCGTTCCGTAACGTCAGGGGCGCGGTGTTCGGGGAAGGTTTCTCCTTAAACAATTACCGGCAGGCACTGAACAAGAAACTGGTGCAGGCCTCCGTGAATACCGTGGTGATGGGCGTCGTGGCATTGCTGCTGATCATTGTCATCGCCGTGCTGATCGCCTATGTGGTGGTGCGGCGCAGCGGTGTCTTAAGCCATTCGATCGACACCATCGCCATGCTGCCCTATATCATGCCGGGTGCCGTTATCGGTATCGCGCTGCTGATTGCCTACGGGCCGAAGCCCTTTGCGCTGACCGGCACAATGACGATTCTGATTTTATCCTTCGTCATACGACGAATGCCGTACACCATACGATCGGCAACGGCGACACTCGTCCAGATCCCGATGAGCATCGAGGAGGCCGCGATCAGCCTCGGGGCATCCAAGCCCAAGACCTTTGCGCGCATCACGGTGCCGATGATGTCGAACGGCATTCTGTCGGGCGCGATCTTAAGCTGGGTCGCCATCGTCACGGAGTTATCGAGCTCCGTTATCCTGTACAGCAACAAGACCTCGACGCTGACGATGCAGGCCTATATTTACATCGGACGCGGCGAGTACGGTACCGCAGCGGCCTTTGCGGCCATCCTGACCGTGGTGACGGCAATTTCGCTGCTGATTTACATCGCCATCAGCAAGACGGAGGATGTGAAGCTGTAATACTTTGTTACGGGAGCAATGTTGTTTCAACTCAATTATAAGCAAGGAGGAACTGTTATGAAAAAAAGAATTGCAACACTGCTGGCGCTTTGCATGAGCCTTTCGCTCATTGCCTGCGGCGGACAGAGCGCGTCCACTTCCGGCTCTTCGGAGGCCGCCGGCGCCGCGACCAGCGCTGCCACGGAGCAGGCAGCCGCAGCAGAAAGCACGGAGCAGGCGGCGGAGGAGACGCCCGCGGAGCCTGCGGGGGATATCAGCGGACCGCTCGTGCTGTATTCTTCCATGACGGAGTTCGACCTGGAAGCGCTGATCCATTGCTTCGGCGAGGTCTATCCCGATGTGGAAATCGAAGTCGTGTCCGGCAGTGTCGGCGAATATACCTCTCGCATCACCGCGGAAGCAAGCAATCCGCAGGGTGACGTGACATGGGGCGGCCTGATGGATTCCGACGGAGATACCTATTCCGAAATCTTTGAACACTGGGTATCGGATTATAATGATGAAGCCATGGCGGGATACTCCACGCCGAACGGCTTCTACAGCATGGATCACCTTTCCACGGTCTGCTTCTGCGTGAACACGGAACTGGAAGCGGAGCTGGGCATTGAGATCCGCTCCTATGAAGACCTGCTGCAGCCGGAACTGAAGGGCAAGATCGTGTTCTCCGATCCGAACAGCTCCTCCGCGGCATGGAACAATCTGAGCAATATTTTTGCGATTTACGGCGTGGGCACGGATGAAGCCTGGGATTACATCGACAAACTGCTGGATAACCTTGTGGTTGTGGAGAAATCCTCTGCCTGCTTCAACTCCGTTTATGACGGAGAGTATGTCGTGGGTCTGACCTATGAAGACGGCGCGATCAAGCTCAATCAGAACGGCTCCACCACGACGGAAGTCCGTTATCCGGAAGAAGGCACCTCCGCCTCCGCCTTCGGTATGGCCGTGGTCAAGGGCGCACCGCATGAAGAGGCGGCCAAGGCGCTGGTGAACTTTGTCTGCTCCGCAGAAGGACAGAGCGCACTGGCTGAGTACATGGAAGGCACACTGCGCCTGACGAACGCCAACTACAAGACCCCGGAAAACGCATGGCTCCAGGCATCCGAGGAAATGAAGTGGGTGGAGCGCCCGGTGGAAGAGCTGACCGAGCGCAAGGAAGAGCTGCTTGCGAAGTGGAATGAACTCGTGGGACAGCATCAGTAAAACAAATCATCCGTAAGCAAAAGCGTGTCGGGGGCCTGATGCCCCTGACACGCTTTTCGTTCTAAGCCGGAGCGGAGAAACGCACGGCGCCGGCGAGGAAAATGAAAACCGCGGAGGACGTTGACAACTCCGCAGGTGCATCGTTATAATAGGCTTTGGCAGTAAGGAGATGTACTCAAGAGGCCGAAGAGGCGCCCCTGCTAAGGGTGTAGGTCGGGAGACCGGCGCGAGGGTTCAAATCCCTCCATCTCCGGAAGGGAAAATGTGTCAGGAGAACGCTTCTCCTGGCACGTTTTTTTCCCTTGGCGGCAGGGTATATAAATTTTCTCGGTTTTTTTTAAATTATCTGTTGACACGCTTTTATATGCGGTGTTATAGTATTATACGCTGTCACCGCAGATTCGTTTGCGTGTATATATATAAGAACAGCACCGAACCTTGACATTTGAATAGTAATACAACCCTGAAAGAATTATTTCATAGGCAAAAAACCTGAAGATTCCAAGTGAATCCGTTGCGCATAAGCGCAGCACACATTTAAACGTGAGAGTTCGATCCTGGCTCAGGAT
>JAFSPF010000066.1 GCA_017443065.1 Lachnospiraceae bacterium | reverse complement strand
GGCGAGGACGGGGTGTGGGGCAGCGCCCCACATTTTCATCGATATATTTGCAGTTTTCAAGGTTCGTTTGAGCCTTTTTCTTTGGCTCAGTTTTTCATAAATCGCGTTACACTACCTTTTGCTTCCTTATATTATACGCGCAGGGAAATGGGTGCGCAAGTGTGGTATGCGTGTGGTATACTTACCATATGCGCTTACTACTGGCCGAGGACGAAAGCGAACTGTCGCGCGCGCTCGTTGCGATCTTAAAGCACGGGGGCTATACGGTCGATGCCGTGGACAACGGCACCGATGCGCTGGATTATGCGCTGATGGAGGAATATGACGGCATCATCCTGGACATCATGATGCCCGGGATGGAGGGCACGGAGGTGCTGAAGAAGCTGCGTGCCAAGGGAAAGAACACACCGGCACTGTTCCTGACGGCAAAGAGCAGCGTGGAGGACCGCATCGGCGGACTGGACCTCGGGGCGGATGATTACCTGACGAAGCCCTTTGACATGGGTGAGCTCTTAGCGAGGGTCCGTGCGATGACGAGACGCGGCGCCGCGAGCTACACGCCGCCGGATCTTTCCTGCAAGAATCTCACGCTGAAGCGCGCCTCCTATGAACTGTCGACGCCGAAGCATGACCCCGTGCACCTGTCCGGCAAGGAATTTCAGATGATGGAGCTGCTGATGGAAAGCCCGGGGCGCGTCATTTCCTCGGAGCTCTTCATGGACCGCGTCTGGCCGGACGGCGAGGCGGAGGATTCCGTGATCTGGGTCAACATTTCCAACCTGCGCAAAAAACTGTCCGCGCTGGACAGCAAGGCGGAGATCAAAGCGAAGCGCGGCGTGGGCTATTACATTGAATAAGACTTTCTGCGGAGAACGGGAACGCATATGGTAAAGAAGCTGCGGAAAAAATTCATCCTGACGGCGATGGGCGCCCTGTCCATCATTCTCGTCGTGCTGATTGTTTCCATCAATCTGATTTACCTTTATCAAAGTAATCACATGGCGGATGAGGTGCTGGCCAGTCTGGAATCAAACTTCGGCGTGTTTCCGGAGCATCAGGTGATCGATGTGGAAAGCATGATGCCGGAGGAGCAGGCGGGAGCTCCGCCGGAAGGGCTGCCGCCGGAACCGCCGCCGGAGGGATTCCACGGGCCGCAGGGGGGCTGGACGGAAGCCACAGGACAACCGTGGGGAAAAAAGGGGCACGGCGGAAAGAGAGAGGGTTTTGACCCCGGCCGCGTGATCGGCATCCTGCCCGGTGCGGGTGATGATGATCTGGCCTACAGCAGGGATGCGGAGCGTCCCTTCAATACACGCTATTTTTCCGTGGCCTTTTTTCCCGGTGCGGACGGCACCTATCAGGCAGTCTTTGCGGATGTGGAGCATATCGCCGCACTCTCGGAGGAGGAAGCCGTCTCCTATGCGGAGGAGGTGCTTGCAAGAGAACAGGTCACGCATGAGATCATGGTAAATGAGCCGTACAATGAATATGGAAGAACGGCTTACAGATACGGCAATATCGGCACATATCGCTATCTGCTCTGCGGCTATATCGCTATTTCCTCCTATACGGCGCGTGTCTATTTCATCGACCGCGCGGAGGATATCTTCCAGGCGAGACAGCTGCTGTGGATATCGCTCCTGATCGGCCTTGTGGCCCTCGCTGCGATGTTTCTGCTGGTGCTGCTGTTTTCCGGCCGTGCCGTGCGGCCTGTCGTGGAGTCTCTCGAAAAGCAAAAGCATTTCATCACGGATGCGGGGCATGAGCTCAAGACGCCGCTCTCCGTCATCAGTGCGGATGTGGACGTGATGGAGATCGAGGGCGGGAAAAGCGAATGGACATCCTCCATCCGTAGCCAGGTGAAGCGCATGACGGAGCTCGTCGGAAATCTGCTGACCATTTCCAAAATGGACGAGGAGATCATGCCGCAGTCCTTTGTGCGCACGGATTTTTCGGCATTGCTTACAAAATGCCGTGATTCCTTCCTTGCGGTCGCGGAGGAGAAGAACCTCGGTTATACCAAAGATATCACAGAAGGCATTGCCGTGAAGGGGGACGCGGAGGCCTTAAACCGTCTCTGCACGCTGCTGATCGACAACGCGCTGAAGTACTGCGCCCCGGAGGGGACGGTACATGTGGCGCTTTCCGCAAAGGGAAGAAGCGCGATGCTTGTGATCAGCAATCCCTGCGAGCAGATGCCGGAGGGGGATCTGGACCGTCTCTTTGACCGCTTCTACCGTGCGGACGCTTCCCGTAGCCGCAAAAGCGGCGGTTACGGCATCGGCCTGTCCGCGGCAAGATCGATTGCCGAAGCGCACGGCGGCGAGATTCATGCGGAGGCGGCGGACGTAAATACGATCCGCTTTGTCACGAAGCTGCCGATGTCACAGGAGCCGGCGACATGAGCCTGTTTCCGGAAAAGAAAGAAAGGGCGTCCGGCGGCATTCTGCCGTATGCGCTTTTTCTGGTGACGGGAATGATGTTGCTGCTTCTTTCGGGACATTCCAGCGCACCGCGCGCAAACTGGGAAAGCTGGGGCAGGCAGGGCAAGCAGTATGAGGAGCTGACGGAGGCGGTGTTTTCCGGACAGCTTTCTCTCAAGGAGGAGCCTGCCGCTTTTCTCGCGGAAATGGACAATCCCTATGACCCGCGTGCGCGTGAGGCCGCGGCAAGGGAGCATGACGCTTATTATCTGAACGATGTCGCCTATTACAATGGAAAATACTACACCTACTTCGGCCTGACGCCGGCGCTGCTCTTCTTT
>JAFSPF010000065.1 GCA_017443065.1 Lachnospiraceae bacterium | reverse complement strand
GTATGGTCGGTGCGTTGTCCATCGTGCGTTACCGTACCGCGGTGAAGGATCCGCTGGATCTTTTGTATCTGTTCTGGGCAATCACGACGGGCATCACCTGCGGCGCGGGAATGTTTGTACTGGCGTTTGCCTCCTTTGCCGTCATGCTGATTATGCTGTATGTCTTTTATCACAGGGCTTCCCGCGGCGCCATCTACATCATGGTCGTACACTATGACGGGGACGCTTCCGGCGGCGAAATCCTGCGCAAGCTTTCCGGCATCCGCCACTATGTCAAGTCCCGCACGATGCGCGGCGAAACCAATGAGATGGCAATCGAGGTCATGCTAAAGAATGACAATCTCGTATTTACGGAAAAGATCAAGGAGCTGGAACAGGTGCGTGACGTCACCCTGATTCAGTACAACGGGGAGTATCACGGGTAATCGTATGGAATTGTTGTTTGTCGGAAAAATGCTGTCAATGTCTGACCGGTTTTTTGACGCGTTTTTGCAGGAGCATCATTGCGTTGCTGCCAGAAGCGTCGATACGGACATGAAATCGGGCCGCAAGCTTTCCGTACACCGTTATTATAATCTGGAAGAGCTTGGGGATATTTTCGCGGCCTACCATTTTGACGCGATTTTATTCTTTTCCTATGATCTTGACGGCGGGCTGGACGTTTACAAGGAGCTGGAGCGTCTTGAAACCACCCTGATGCTCGCACAAAAGCATGACGTCAAAATGTTCTTCTATATCACCTCCAATGAGCTGGAGAACCGTGATGATACTGTTGTTTTAGAGGGACGCGCGCGCCACATCGTCAACGCGTCCTGCGAAGAACTCTGTGCCGTTTTCCAAAAGAACTGCGGGATCAAGACGCGCATCGTCCGTCTGCCTTATATCTATACCAAGGAACCCTCCGACTGCCGCGTGTGCTACCTGATGCGGCTTGCGCGCAAGGAAAAAGAGATCATCCTGCGCGCGGATCCCGAGCGCGAGATTGACGTGATCTGCGACGAGGATCTGGGGACGTTTTTGATGCGTGTTCTTGACGATCCCGGCGATGAAGACATCCGTACCATCAACTTAGGCGGCGGCAACCGGATGCAATACGGCACGTTTGCGGACATGCTGACCGGCCTGATGAAGGGCGTCAGGGTCAACTGGCTCGGAGAGCAGTTTGCCTTTCCCATGTATCTTGAAGACAAGCAGGCAAGAGACGACTTTGACTGGGAACCCGTGAACCGGCTGGAAGATGACATTGAGGCCCTGTATCAGGCAGTAGCGGCCGAAAAGGAAGACCCGGAAGAGGATACCGTCTATCATCAGCAAACCGTCGCAAAGCGTCTGCGCGACCGGATACGTCATCCGTTTGACATCCTTTTGATGATGGGCATTGCCGAGGTACTGACAAGGGTTTTACCCGGGAACAGCTTCTTCTCCGCCTGGGACATCCGACTGGCAGCGGTTCTCATCCTCGGTACCATCGACGGAATCGCGTCGGGGCTGATTGGTGCCGGTGTCGCGATTGCGTTGTACCTGTTCGGTGTCATTACCGACCGCAACATCTTTGTGCTGTTCAGGCAGCCGGCGACACTGATCCCCGTGGCGGTCTATGTGCTCGCAGGAGGCATCAGCGGTTATCTGTGCGATCACAAGAATGACGAGATTGAACGGGCGCATTCCAATGAAGCGCTGCTGCAGGACCGCTATGCCTTTTTGAACGGTCTGTACGCGCGTGCCAAGGAAAGCAAGGAAGACTTTCAGAACCAGATCCTCGGATTCCGCAACAGCTACGGGCGCATCTATTCCCTGTTAAAACGGATCGAGGATGTGGACGATGATCATCTCTATGAGGAAGCCATCTCCAGCATGGAGGAGATGCTTGAGACCAAAAACATCGCCATCTACGTGCGCACCGGTTCCGGGGATTCCTTCACCGAAAAGGCCCGCTCCAGGGCAGCCGCACGCCTGGTTCCCGCCACCTTGGATCTGGAAAGCTATCCGGAGGTGCGGGAAGCGTTTGCGCAAAAAGAAACCTTTGTGAATCACGCGTTAAAGGAAGGGTATCCCGCGTTTGCCTCGCCCATCATGGCGGGAGACGAGATGCGGGGCATGATCATCTTAACGGACGCGCATTACCGCCACATGAATACGGAGTACGCCAACAAGTTTTCTGTCGTAAGCGGCATCCTGTCCGTTGAGCTGTCACGTGTTTTGCGGATGCACTCGGACAGCGGCATGTCAATTCCTGCGGAGGGCAGTGCATAGAATGTGGTATGTTCTTTTCGCCCATGCAGCCATCTGTCTTTTCCTTACCGTTTTTTGTAAACGGCTTGTTCCCGCGTCGCGCGGCTTTTTGCCCCTTGTCTGGCTCGTTCCCTTTGCGGGGGCCGCGATGTTTCTCGCGGAAGCCGTTCTGCAGCATCGTCTTCCGGATGAAAAAAGAGGTTACGGTGACTACCGGATCGTCATGGATGAAACGGATACGGTGGAAGAGGATGTCAATCAGGACGAGGACATGATCGTCCCGATGGAAGAAGCCATGGTCGAAGAGAGCGAGGAAATCCGCAGACGTCTGATGTTTCATCTGCTGGATGCCGGCGAAGCCGACAATATGCGTCTGATGCAGAAGATCGTTTCCTCCGACGACACGGAGCTGGCGCATTTTGCCTCGACCCGCATGATGTCGTTTCGCCGGGATCATGAGCATGAGATCTCCCTGCGTGCGGATAAGATAAAGGACGATCCGTCCGACCGTATCACGCTGGAGCAGTACTGCATGCTCTTAAAAGAATACATTGACAGCGGGATTCTGCCGCCGGCCATCGAAGAAGCATACCGCAAAATGCTTAAGGACGGCTATGAGAAGCTGATCGCGGCGGACCCGAAGGACATGGATCACAGAGAAGCGTATCTGCGGTTTTTGATGGAACCGGGCAAACCCGACGATGACGTCAAGAATGCCATGATCGAAACCCTGCGTGCGTTTCCGAAGGAAATGCGTTCCTACCAGCTTGCGGCGGAGTATTGTTATCTTGAAAAAGACAGAAAGGCCATCGACGTCATTTTGAAGCATGTGCATGACAAGAGCATTTACTTAAATCAGGCAGGCAGACAATGGTACGCGTTTTGGAAGGGAGAGAACGTTTGAGAGAATACAAGCAATACAGAATCATCAGCGTGATTGCCGCCTTTGTTCTTTTGGCATTGGCCGTGATTGCGGAGCGTATCTGGTAAGGGCAGGGGCATCAGCATGAAAGTCTGCATGATCTTCGAAGGCAGCTACCCTTACGTACACGGCGGCATTTCCAGCTGGGCACATAACCTGTTCAAGGATCTGCCGGACGTGGAATTTGTGCTGTGGTGCATCGGCGCCAAGGAAGAGGATCGCGGCAACTTTAAATACGAGCTGCTGCCGCATGTGAGCGCCGTGCATGAGGTCTTTTTGGATACCGCCTTAAAGCTGACGTACAGCAAACGCTATCGCGACAGTGCGTTTTCCCAAAAAGAGAGGGAGTCGCTGATGAATCTGTTTGCGGCGCAGAAGGTGGATTGGGATGTGTTGTTTGAG
>JAFSPF010000064.1 GCA_017443065.1 Lachnospiraceae bacterium | reverse complement strand
TCCAAAACGCCAGGGAGAAGCGCAAGGTGATCTTTCTTGACGAGCTTTCGTGGATGGACACGAACGGCAGTGACTTTGTCATGGCGCTGGAAGGGTTTTGGAACGGCTGGGCTTCTGCGCGCAAAGACATTCTCCTGATAGTCTGCGGTTCAGTCACCTCCTGGATGTTGAGCAGGATTATTCACAACAAGGGTGGTCTGTATAACCGCCTCTCTTACCGGATCCATCTTCAGCCGTTTACGCTCGGAGAGTGTGAAGCCCTGATCCGGTCAAAAAACATCATTATGAACCGGCATCAGATTCTGGAATGCTATATGATCATGGGTGGCATTCCATACTATTGGGGCTTTCTTGAAAAAGGCTTCAGCCTGCCCCAGAACATTGACCGCATCTTCTTTGCAAAGGACGCGCCGCTTGAGAATGAATTCGATTATTTGTATGCCGCGTTGTTCCGGAAGCCGGAGCCGTACCTGAAAATTGTTTCTGCTTTGGGAAAAAAGAAAGCCGGGATGTCGAGAGAGGAGCTGTTGAAAACCACCCGTATGCCGGACTCCGGTAACTTTACGACGAAGCTGAAAGAGTTGGAAAGCTGCGGGTTTATACGAAGATACCATCAGTATGGGATGATAGAAAGAAATGCCCTTTATCAACTGATCGACCCGTTCACTCTTTTTTACTATAAATTCCTGGAGAAGCATCCGACGGACGAGCATTTCTGGACCAATCAGATCAATACGCCGCAGGTGAATGCCTGGTGCGGACTGGCCTTTGAACAGGTTTGTCTGGAGCACATACCACAGATGAAGCAGGCCCTGGGAATATCCGGTGTGTCGAGTGAAGTATTCTCCTGGTCCTGCAGGAGGGATGCCGAAAAAGGTGTTTACGGCTCACAGATTGACCTGATGATCGTTCGTAAGGATCAGGTCATGAATCTTTGCGAAATGAAGTTTTCCAGGAAAAAGTACAAGGTTACGGCGAAGGCTGATGAAGAAATCAGAAGAAAGGCTGTAGATTTTCGCATGGTCACAGGAGCCCGTTATGCGATTCATACGACGCTGGTGACACCTTACGGTATGGCGGAGGGCTCCTATGCGGGTCAAATCCAGAACGTGATCACGGCTGACGAGTTATTCTCCTGATCACAGCACCATAACCAGCGTGCCCGCCGTGATGAGCAGCATGCCGATCGCGGATTTCAGGGTGAAGGTTTCGTGCAGGAGTACAAAGGCGAGGATCAGGGTCAGTACCGTGCTCATTTTGTCGATCGGTACGACCTTTGAGGCCTCGCCGAGCTGTAAGGCACGGTAATAACACAGCCAGGTCATGCTGTCCTCCTTAATAGATCGCCATCTTTCCCTTCGGCGTGTCGATGATCTCAATCTTTGTGTCGTAGATGTCCGAAAGCAGATCGCCCCGCATGATCTCTTCCACCGTCCCGAAGGCGACCACGCGTCCGTCCTTCATGCTTGTATAAACGAATCCATACCAAAATCCGCTTGACAGTACCGCGGAAGTGTGGCATGATGTTCCCTGGTTAGATAAGGCTAATTATAGTTTATAATAACTAACCAACGCCTTTTGGGGAGGGCTGAACGCAACCATGACGGATCAAACCCTGGTGGAAAACTGTGCACCGACCCTGGCCGGTCTCAAGACGGCCAGCCTGATACACGTGGCCTATGAGGACATCGACAGCTGCCGCGAGGCCGTCCGTGCGTTTAACCGCCGCTTTGCGGAGAAAGGCCTGCGCGCCGTGCCGATGCGCTTCAAATGCGGCCGCGCGCTGCTTTATATCTACCGTCCCGCGATGCTGAAAAAGGACATGGAGCGGGGAGAGGTGCAGGAGCTGCTCTGTGAGATGGGCTACGGCTGTCCCCATGCGGATACCTGTGTGGCGCAGCTGGCGCTCAGGATGCGCAGGGAAGAGGACTTCCCGCATGAGGTGGAGCTCTTTCTCGGCTATCCCGCCGAAGACGTCGAGGGCTTCATCCGTCACAAATACGAAGGCTGCACGCATGTCGGCGAATGGCGCGTTTACGGTGACGCGGAGGAGGCAAGAAAACGCTTTGCGCGTTTCCGAAAGTGCAGGGAGATTTATAAGAATCTGTTCCGTGAAGGACGCAGCGCAGATGCGCTGACCGTCCGGACGGCGTAGAGAATAAGGACATGCCGGGGCAGAAAGACTCCGGCGGAAGGAGGAAGCATGAGTAAGGTAGCTGTTGTGTTCTGGAGTGGTACGGGTAACACCAAGCTGATGGCGGATGCCGTGGAGGCCGGTGCCAAAGAGAAGGGTGCAGAAGTGAGCGTCATGGGGCCTGCGGACTTTTCCGCGGACAAGGTCGCGGAATTTGACGGGATCGCCTTCGGCTGCCCCGCGATGGGCGCGGAGGTCCTGGAGGAGAGCGAGTTTGATCCGATGTTTACCGCGGTGGAATCTTCCCTGTCCGGCAAAAAGGTGGCGCTGTTCGGCTCCTACGGCTGGGGCGACGGCCAGTGGATGCGCGACTGGGAGGAGCGCACGAAGGCCGCGGGCGCGACGCTTGCGACCGACTGCGTGATGGCGAACGAGACGCCGGATGACGCGGCGATCGCATCCTGCAAGGCGCTGGGTGCCGCGCTGGCCTGAGTATAAAAATGATTGACAGATTTACCGGTGATTTGCTATCATTTTCTTAAGTGAAAAGAGGGAGTAGCTGGTCACCACGGGTGGCGGCCGGAGACGTCAGCACGATGCACCTGCATCCGGATCCGGCTTAAGCATTCACAAGCGACAGCGAGACTTTTATCACGGCACGTTTGCCGTGGTAAAAGTCTCTTTTTATTACACGCGGAAGGAGGAAGCGGCATGTCCATGTCTGTGGGCGGCATCGGCGGATACGGCGGCATCGGTGATTACTGGGATCTG
>JAFSPF010000063.1 GCA_017443065.1 Lachnospiraceae bacterium | reverse complement strand
ATCGACGTGAAGGATACTGGTATTGGCATTAAAGAAGAAGATATGGCAAATCTGTTTACCAAGTTCGGACGCGTGGACCTCAAGCAGACCAACACGATCGAGGGAACGGGACTGGGTCTTGCGATCACAGAAAACCTGCTGGCAATGATGCAGGGAGATATTCAGGTACAAAGCGTATATGGCAAAGGCTCGACCTTTACGATCCGTATTCCGCAGGGAATTGTCAGCAGAAAGCCAATCGGGGATTTCCATCAGCGGTTTGAGGAAGGGCTGAAAAAAGCGGAAAGCTATCATGAGTCCTTCCGCGCGCCGGATGCGCATGTCCTGGTCGTGGATGATACGGAGCTGAATCTGGTCGTCATCGAAGGGTTATTGAAAACAACCGAGGTGAAACTCGATACCGCAAGCGGCGGTGAGGAAGCCCTGCGGCTGACCAAAGATACAACCTATGATCTCATTCTGCTGGATCAGCGGATGCCGCATATGAGTGGAACAGAAGTGCTACAACACATTCGCGCGCAGGATGGCGGGCGCAACAGAGAAACACCTGTCATCTGTCTCACGGCAGACGCGGTACAGGGCGCGCGCGAACGGTATCTGGAAGAAGGCTTTTCCGATTATCTCTCCAAGCCGATTGAAGGCCATGCGCTGGAGGCGGCGCTCATGGCGTATCTGCCCGAAGAGAAGATCCTGCGCACGACGGAGAGCGGCGGTTTTGCGCCGGATACTGCACCGCACCCGGAGGACAGCGGTTCCGCGCCGGCCGCTGCATCGCAGGCGCCGACGGATGAAGGGTCATCCGTGCAGGCGGCCTACGATGGCATTCCCGCGCTTGATTACGCGCTGGCCAAGGAATATCTCACTTCGGACAAACTGATTGAAAAAACGCTCAGTACGTTTTACGACAACCTCCGCGACACCACGGACGCGATCGAGCGTTCGTTGCGGGAGGAAGACTATGACAACTTTACCATCCGGGTACATGCGCTGAAATCAAGCGCCCGCCTGATCGGTGCGGCAGAAATATCGGCGCTGGCGGCAAGACTGGAGGAATGCGGGGATGCGGTCCGTTAACGGAAGGAAAGGGACCAAACAGTGAGAGACATGACCGTGATGGAAGCGTTCCGCGGTCTCTTTGTGGATCTAACGGCGCTCATATTTAATATCGTGCTGTTGTTCATTGTCCGCGCACAACGGGGCAAGGAATACAAAACCGTGCAGTTCCGCAATCTGGCGGTTATTGTGTTTTTTGCTAACGCACTGTCACAGACGTGGGTCTTTCTGGCGCGGGCGGATCTTCCCGTGCCGCCGGCCATGATCCTGTTTACGCAGCTTGTGGCTTATATGCTCAATCTCTTCGTGGTCTACTTTTTCACACTCTATGTGGAAAAACTCACACAGCAGGAGAAAGGATACAGGAATCACCTGCACCGCGTCAACTATGCCGTGATGATCGTCATGGGGATCAGTGTGGTCATCTACTTTGTCGTGTCATTGCCGCACCTTGGCGCGCCTGGGCGCCTTCCCTATGCCACCGGGTGGTTCCGGATGTTTGCCGGTTTTGCGGCGGAGTTTTATTTTCTGATTTACGCGATGACAATGCTGATCGGCAGAACCGGCATGAACGCAAGAACAAAGCGCATCCTGCCTGGCGTATTTGCGCTGACCTTCTCCACGCTGATTCTGCAGGCCGTGATCGGTCTGATGCCGCGCCTCGATTACCTGGGGCCGACGCTGGCGCTGTTTATTTTTTACTTTACCGTTGAAACATCCGATTACCTGAATCTCATGCGCACCAGACAGGAGCTGGAGGAGGAGACCAGACGGTCGGCACTGCTGCAGGCCTTTTCGGAAAAGGTTGCGACGCAGGGCAGGGCGCTGCTCGGCTTGAATGAACTGATCCTCAGGGACAGCCACGAGGAGAAGGTGCTGATGTATGCGCGCAACGTGGAGCGCACGGGAAAGGAGCTCGTGGCGATGGCGTCCAATATGCCCGCCCTGCAGCGTAAGGCAGAAGGGCGTGCGGATGAGGCCGTTCGTGTCGTTCGCGAGGAAGCGCTTCCTGCGGACACCGGCATCAAGGCAGAGGGAAAGGCGGAGAAGAAACCCCTTGCGGCACGTATATCCGACATCGGTAGATATGGCTCGACAAAGGATGAATATGAAAGCTGCCGTGAGAGCATCCTGATCTGGAACGAAAAGAGCAGTCGCATTATTATATCCCTGTCCTTCTATGGATTTGTGCTGGCGTTTCTGGCAACGATCGTTATGAATGTCATGAAGGAATTCCGCCCGGCGTTTGTCCTGTTCTTCTGTGTCACCGGGGTCTGCTATTTTCCGAGTCTGTTTGCAAGGAGATTTTTTCATAAACACGCGACACTGATGGCGTATACGGGCATGGTGATCATCCTGTCATTCGCGATCATGACGGGTTCGATGCATGCAACGGAGCGCGCGATCGACTATCCGATCATGCTGATCTGGTTAAGCCTCCTGATTGTGGACAATGCCTTCCGCATGACGGGGCTGATCGTGGTGATGGATACCGCATGCTTCACGATGCTGTTTCTGACAAAGGACTTAAGCATCGCGCAGCGCGATATGTATAACATCCTGATGTACAGCGCCCTCGTGATTGTCGGCCACTTTCTGTTACAGCGGAACCGGATGAATGAAATGATGGCGGCCGGCCGTTATGAAGCGGTACAGACACAGCTGCTGTCAACGACGGAGCGTTTACAGGAGGCGACGGAACAGGCCACGAGAGCCAGCCACTCCAAATCGGATTTCCTCGCGAACATGTCGCACGAGATCCGCACGCCGATCAATGCCGTGCTCGGGATGAACGAAATGATCCTCAGGGAGAGCCGGGATGAAAAGATCAGACTGTATGCGCATAACGTGGAAAGCGCCGGGAAAAATCTGCTGTCCATCATCAATGATATTCTGGATTTCAGCAAGATCGAGGCGGGCCGGATGGAACTCGCAAAGGGGGAATATCATCTTTCCGCGGTATTAAACGATGTCAGCAACATGATCGTTTTCCGTGCGCGCGCCAAGGATCTGGCCTTTCATGTCAACGTGGACGAAAGCCTGCCGGATGTGCTGTACGGGGATGAAGTGCGAATCAGACAGGTCATCACCAACATTTTAAACAATGCCGTAAAATATACGAATGAGGGAAGCGTGACGCTTACGGTGCGCGGGGAGCGCAAAGCGGCCCACGCGGCCATGCAAAGGGAACACGACAGCGTTATCGGGCAGCTGGATCTGATCGTTGCTGTTGCGGATACCGGTATCGGCATCCGGGAAGAAGACAAAGAGAAGCTGTTTACCAAGTTTGAACGCGTCGACCTCACGCAGACCAATACGATCGAGGGAACGGGCTTAGGACTTGCCATCACGCAGAGTCTGCTGGAACTGATGGACGGTACTGTGTATGTCGACAGCGTCTACGGAGAAGGCAGCATCTTTACGATCCGGATTCCGCAGGGGATTGTAAGCGAGGAAGCGATCGGGGATTTCCGTGAGAAAACGGAGCAGAGCGTACAGGAATCGGAAGCGTACAGCGAAACCTTCCGTGCGCCGGATGCACGGATCCTTGTGGTGGATGACACGGAGATGAACCTCGTCGTGATGGAGGGTCTGTTAAAGCAGACGGAGCTTGGGATCGATACCGCGACGGGCGGACGGCAGGCGCTGCAAATGACGAAAGATACGCCGTATGACCTGATTCTGATGGACCAGCGGATGCCGGAGATGGACGGGACACAAACGCTGCAGGGCATTCGTGCGCAGGAAGGCGGCAGCAACCAAAACACGCCTGTTATCTGTCTGACCGC
The DNA here is from genome assembly GCA_017443065.1 of Lachnospiraceae bacterium. GTDB lineage: Bacteria > Bacillota > Clostridia > Lachnospirales > Lachnospiraceae > Butyrivibrio. Next base: position 1,045 of record JAFSPF010000063.1, on the reverse strand, counting down.
GGATGCGGTACAGGGAGCAAGGGACAGATATCTTGCGGAGGGCTTCACGGATTATCTGACCAAGCCGGTGGAGATTTTGTCCTTGGAGGCGGCACTGATGAAATATCTGCCGCAGGAAATGGTGGAGCGCGTGAAGAAACGCGGTACGAAGGCAAGTCAAAGCCCGCAGGTACAGGCGGTCGCAGACAGCAAAGCGCCTGTTTCCGCAGAGAGCGGCACAACGGCTTACGCAGATAGCGGAAAGGAGTGGGCGCAGGAGGAAGCCCTGCGCTTTATGAGGGAAGACACGCCGAAGCTGCTTGCTTCCCTGCGTGAGCTGGAGACGTCTCTCCGTCCGTTTTTACAAAAGGCAGATGAGCCGGATGAAGATCTCCCGGAGATTTCACAGGAAGAACTGAACGAATTGTACGAGGCGATAACCGAGTTTATCGAAGTTTATGATCAGGATGGAATCTTAAGACTCTTGCAGCAGACGCACGGTTACCGCATTCCGGAGGATGACCGCAAGAAGCTGGAACAGGTTCGGAAGTGCGCAGTGGGTTCCGACTGGAACGGATTGAAAGAGGCAATGAACGGATAGACTGAAGATGAGGTTGTGTAAAAAAAGGATAAGGAAAGCGTGACGGTCGGGTAAAACCGGCCGTTGCCTTTATGAAGAATAGATGAAGCATCTCTGATTGAGGATACATTGCAAGGGTGCAGATTATATGCAATAGTATAATATCTGAATGAGGAAGTCTTTAAAGTCACAAATTGTGACCTTAAACGAGGAGATCATGAATCTGCCTAAAATCGGTACCGAGGTAGTTTGGAAATATAAGTGAGATGAGCCGTTTATATTGCTTTTGTGCGGACAATCGTGTATAATTGATGTATTCGAGGGAAGGAGGTATCGGCGATGGCACAGAAATCTGCAAATCTGTACGCTCGAATAGAGCCGGATGTAAAAGAACAGGCCGAAAGTATTCTTTCTGCGTTGGGGGTTCCTGCCTCTAATGCGATCAATATGTTTTATAAACAGATTATTTTAACCAAGGGAATCCCT
>JAFSPF010000062.1 GCA_017443065.1 Lachnospiraceae bacterium | reverse complement strand
TTCAGAGGAGTAAACGGAGGAACACGGCATGAGTGACAAGGCAATGATCATCGCCTTCGCGGCGCTTCTGTTAATACTTTATCTGCCTGCGTTTATTATCATCATTGTTGAGGGCAGAAAGATTGACCCGCTGGACGAAAGACAGCAGACGCTGAATCGTGCGGCGTATCGAGATGCGGTAGCAGCAACGGGACTTTTGGCAGCCGGGCTTTTCATCTGGCACAGCGTCTGCGCGATGAATGGATTTGCTGCACCGACAACGACTACCGCAGCACTGTATATCATAATTGTCGGTGGCATCAGTTTCTACTCCGCGGACTGCGTGGTGCGTGATATTCATGTCGGATGGGAAGTGAAAATAAACCAAAAGACAAATGACCGCCTTGTCATTTTTTTAGCTGCGATGAGCATCGCGTTAGCTGTTTTCAATGCAAGTACGTCCGCAGATGCGCCGCCGCTACGTGCGTCTGTATTCCGGGCGCCCGTACCGTTCAGCATGGATCTGTTTATTTACGGTATAGTGGTTTTTGAATTGTCCATGTGTATTCCTATTCTGGTTAAGAACCTGATGCGCAGGAAGACAGCAGCTTGCAATGCGCAGGATGAGACTGCAGAAGAGGCGGAGCAGAGAGGACAGGAAGGAGAGAAATTGCAATGACACAATTGACAATTGCGATTTGTGTAGTTTTACTATTAGTTTTCTGGGGCATCACGTTTTTAGGTGCGTGGAAGAGTTCCCCGTACAGCAAATATGACGAGCGTCAGGTGTTGGCGCGGGGGCGCGCATTCCGTGATGCGTTTATCGCGATGATGGTGTTATGTGTGTTTTATCTTCTTTTGACCGAGGCCTTTCAAATCCGTTTCATCGGAATGGGTGACGCTCTCCTCTCCATCATTTTGTCCGGCAGCGGTGTATTTGTGTGCGCGGTAAGATGATTTTGCCATCATTCGGTAAGGAGTTTTTTCCGCCGACGGTAAGCAGATTTTTCTGTCCGCGGTAAGCACTTTTTTCACTCGACGGTAAGGTCTTTTTTCTGTCCACGGTAAGCACTTTTTTCTGTCGGCGGTAAGGACTTTTTTCTCCGGATGATGAGTAAAATCAAAAGGAGGAAGTCAGCCCTCTCTCGTATAATGGTCATCAGTATCTTGCGAGAGGAGGAAAAAAGATGCTGACGACAGCGCAAATGCAAGAAATCCAGGATCTGAAACTGCGGGGATATACTAAGTCCGAGATCCCCGCGTACTACACGGCTCGGGGAAAAAAGCCGCCATCCATGCCGACGATACGAAAGTATTACGATATGGACGTTCTTCCGGACGAGCCGGGAGCAGCGCTCCAAAAGGACAAGGTGTTTGATCATGAACCGTTCCGGTCGGTGATTATCGAGGTGATGCGGAACAACGCCGACAACAAGCACCTGTGTATCAGTTCCGTGTATGATGTCCTTGAAGAGCGGTTCATCGAAAACGGAGATTTCACGGAACTGCCGGGAAACCAGCAGACCCTGCGCAACTATGTTCACTACCTGCGCGCAAATGACATCGTGGAATCGGAGCCGAAGAATACGCGGATTTATGAATACGTCTTCGATACGCCGCCCGGTGAACAGATGCTGATTGACTTCGGACAGCAGAAAATCGAGAACGGGCGGGAAGTTCACTTTATCTGCCTGCTGTTGCGCTACAGCCGCTATCTCATGGTCTACGTGCAGGATCATAAATTCAATGCCGAGGAAGCCTGCCGCGCGATTTACCGCGCATTCTGCAAACTCGGCGGCCGCGTGAGACAGCTCGTGATAGACCAGGACGCCGTGTTCGTTGCCAGCGAAACCTACGGCGAAGTCATCAAGACACGCGTGTTTGAAGATTTCTGCCGGGAACAGGACCTGACCCTCTTTGTCTGTCGCAAGGCGGATCCGGAAAGCAAGGGGCCTATCGAAAACAGCGTCGGGTTTGTGAAGAAAAACTTCTTCAGCGCACGCAAGCTCATGGACATCGATGCTGTCTGGAAGTCGCTTCCCGGATGGCTGGAGCGCAAGAACCGGCGGATTCACCGGACAACCTTCTGTGTTCCGGTCGAGATCCTCGGAACATTTGAACGCCCTGCGCTGAAGCCTCTCCTTCCGTCTGTTTACGAAAACTCGCCTGCCAGCTTCACGCAGGTAAAACTCGGCGGAATGCCGTTCATACAGTACCGTTCCTGCAAGTATTCCGTTCCGCGCGACCTGTGCTACCAGACGGCCTATTTCAAGACCGCCGGTGGGAAGCTGCACATCTATGACGAGTCACTGCGATACATTTGCTCACATGCAATCAGCGAATGTAAGGGACGTATTATCCAGATCGAAGAGCATAAAAGGCAGCCTTCGACGGCATGGATGACCGTGGCGGAGCGGATGCGTGAAAAGTGGAACTGCGTGGACTTCCAACACTTTATCAACGGATTCAAGAAGGAAAACCCGCGTTACCTGAACGAGCAGTTGTCGCAGGTGGAACAATACCTTCTGCAGAAGAATCCGGAGCGGTCGTTTGTCGCCGCCGTCATGGCAGAATGCTGCAAGAAGTTCCGCTACCGTTTTTCGCAGTTCAAGGTTGTTTACGAGCAGATGGAAAAAGGATATCTGTCCGACAACGTCTATACTGCAACCGATGTCCAGAAACAGGATCTGGCCGTTTACAACAAGGCCTTCAAAGACCGCTGTGTGGGGTAAGGGGGCCGGCATGAAGAAAAGTGAACTACGGAACCTTGACACCAATCACATCCCCGTGCAGCGCCTCACAGGACTGTTGGAGACATTTGCCCTGAAACATTCAGCGAGGCTTCTGCCTGATATCATGGAGCGCGCAGAGCAAGGCGGAGCATCATACCGGGAGTTCCTGCTTGACCTGCTTCAAACAGAGGTGAAGGGACGTAACGAGCGGCGGCGTAAACGAAACTATGCCGCCGCACACTTCCCGCCCAATCCGAAGCCGTTGGAAGACTTCATCCCGGAGGAGCTGGAAAGCGGCATCACCGAAGGACAGATCAAACAGATGCGTGAGTTGACCTGGTTAGACACCTGCGGCAACATCGTCCTCGCCGGTCCGCCGGGGCTTGGAAAAACCATGATCGCAGTGGGGCTTGGACTGGATGCCATCAACAGCGGCTATACCGTCTGCTTTGAGAAGATGGGCAATCTCATCCGGATCATGGATACTGCTGATGTGGAGCGTGCATCCGGCTTTCGGTTGAAGAATCTGAAGAAAGCGCAGCTGGTCATAGTCGACGAGATCGGATACACTCCGATAACGCGTGCGCAGGCGAACCGCTTCTTCACCTTCATCAGTGATACCTACGAGACGACGTCCATTATCTTTACCACCAACAAGGAGATCACGGAGTGGGCTGAGATGATGGGCGATCCGGTTCTTACCACCGCTATGCTTGACCGGATCCTTCACCATGCCAGATGTTTTTCTCTGCGTGGGGAATCCTACCGGCTCAAGCACCCGGAACTGTTTACCTGATATAAGGTTTTTAATGTGCGCCCAGGGAAAGATAACCTTACCCTACCGAAAAAAGTGCTTACCGTACAAACGGAAAAATCTCCTTACCGCAGACAGAAAAAAGTGCTTACCGCGAGGAGAAAAAACTCCTTACCGTGAACGGAAAAAACTGATTACCGTACCAGGGAAAAAAGTGCTTGACATTTGCAACCATACAATATTCACTTGTTTTACAGCTTCACATCAATGCTTGCGCCCAGGTCCGGGTTCGCCGGTGCCGGCGCGCTGGCGATCATCTGCGTCATCTCGGCGCCTTCCACCTTCATCTGGTCCATGCTGTTCTTCAGCATGGCGACACCAAACTCATTCTGCACCTTTACCTGTGACAGCGCCATCGAAAGTCCCGCGATATCCATAGCCCTCAACCTCCTTGTCGTAATATATCACAGTTCAGCCGAAATTTCATATATATTATCGGCGTATGATAGCCCGTTCTTTAGCCTGTGTGAAAAAT
>JAFSPF010000061.1 GCA_017443065.1 Lachnospiraceae bacterium | reverse complement strand
TCCGGACTTCCACGTTCCTGTCCTGTACAAAGGCGTCTCCCCCGCTTTCCGCAGGGGTTCCCAGATACATCCCGCTGAATGCGGGACTAAAGGCACCGACATATTCAATCTGCCGGCCCAGATCATATCCCTCGCAATAGCTCTCCACTGCGTACAGGGCATACATGGCGTCAAAATCACCAGCTTTCATCGCCTCAAGATACGCCTGCATGGCCTCCTCCGGCGTCGAATAACCCGCGCCCTCGATCCTGCCCCTGCTGCCGCCGCCCGAACCGAAGCGCATGACGCCCGTCAGCAGAAACACCGCCGCCAGACAGACAGCCAGAAGAATTCCCAGCACAAAGGAAAGGGGCGAAAACCTTAATGCCTTCTTTGTGGCTTTGGCTCCGCAATGATCGCAGAATGCCGCACCCTCTCTCAGCTCTTTTCCGCATTTTACACAAAACATGATGTTCCCTCTTCCTCCTTCTGCTTTTCGCTTCCCGTTAACGTCTGCCGGACGCGTGCAAAAAATGATTATTCCGCTCCCAGCAGTTCGCCGAAGTTGACTTGAAAATCTTCAAAGATGCCGGACGGGACGGTCTCGGTGAAGGTGTAATGCTTTAACTGCAGCCCTTCCTGCTCCATCAGATAGACCACCACTGTTTCCTCCATCGGGTTGACGATCCAGTACTCGCGGACGCCCGCTTCCTCGTACAGATTGAGCTTGCGGATGTAGTCATGCCTGAGGTCGGAGGGCGAAGCGATTTCCACGATCCAGTCCGGCGCGCCCTCGCAGCCTGCGTCCGTAAGTTTGCTCTCATCGCAGATCACGCTGATGTCCGGTTCCAGATAATTGTCCTTGTCTTTTTCGAGTTTGACGGAAAAGGGCGCGGGATAGACCTTGCAGCTGCCCTTGTTGGATTTGATGTGATTGAAGATGGCACTAAATAAAGTGCCCAGTACCTCCTGATGCCGTCTGCTCGGGGACGCCATCATATAAATCTCCCCGTCAATCAGCTCCGCTTTCACCGTCTCCGGCAGCGCCAGGTATTCTTCCAGTACGGAATCAAATTCTTTTTGTGCAAGCGCAGACATATGTCACCTCCCGCAGAAAAGCCATTTTTCATGTTCATTTTACCACACTCGCCTCCGGTTCCGCCATCCGTTTAGTCGTTCCCTCTGCCAAAAACATCTTCATAGCTTGCGGAGGAAATCTCTCCGATTGCTGCCTTGTGCGCATCGTCAATCATGGCCTCCACAGCGCGGCGAATCAACAAACCATCGTCCGGGAAGTTCCGTTCCGCCTGCGACGGACGCAGGTACTCCGGTGTGAAGGAGGCGGGATCGACCATTTTGCCCTCCGCAAGATACTTGAAGGCAAGCGCGGCGAGCGCCTCCGCGCTCTGCCGGTCGCGGTGCACGGGAGCGACGGTGAAGGGAACGGTCAACAGCTCCTTCATGCGGTCGAGGTACACGGGCACGCCGTCGCCGAGGAGGGTCACGGCGTCCTGCATGGTGTTCAGTTCCTCTGCAAGCGCTTCGACCGGAACGGCGCGGGCGGTGAGAAGCTGTTCCATTTCATTTCCGGAAAAGCGATAGGCCGCGGTATAAACCTGGCCGCGTCTGGCGTCCATCATCGGACAGACGACGCCGGGTGCACCCGCCATCTGGTACGCGATCACGTCCAGCGTCGGCACGGCGACGAGCGGCAGATCCAGTGCGAAGCAAAGACCCTTCGCCGCGGACACGCCGATGCGCAGTCCCGTAAAGGAGCCGGGGCCCGCCGTCACCGCGACGGCGTCGAGTTCCTTTTTGTCGATGCGCGCAAGCGAAAACATCTGCTCCGTCATCGGCATCAGTGTTTCGGAATGCGTGAGCCCCGACTGCAGCCGGAAGCCCGCGATCAGTTTTTGTGCTCCGTCCGTCTCCTCCGCAAGGGCTGCGGCGGCGACAGGGCCGGAGGTGTCAATGGCAAGAAGTTTCATGTGTATCTCCGTTGTATTCGCCTGCCACTGCGTTGTATGCATCCGTTTCGCTCCGGTTGCGCCGGGCATTCCGCCGAGCCTGTAGTCTCGGCTCCATGGCGCAAAATCGCTCACCGGATTGCATACAGCCGCAGGGCGCGGCGTATGTTACGCATTGCTTATCACAATGCTCCTTACATCATCTTCCGCAGGGTCGCGCGTGATGCGAATGCGGATGGTGTCTGCGGGCAGCAGTTCCTCCGCGCGTTCCGCCCATTCGACGAGGCTCACACCCGCGCCGTGAAAATATTCTTCGCAGCCGATGTCGATCGCCTCGTCAACCGTTTCGATGCGGTACAAGTCAAAGTGGTACAGCGGAAGCCTCCCGTCCTCATGCAGCTGCAGCAGGGTGAAGGTCGGCGAGGTGACTCGTGTGCCGACGCCAAGACCCTCCGCAAAGCCGCGTGCAAAGACGGTCTTGCCTGCGCCGAGGTCTCCCGTCAGGGCATAGACCTCCCCTGCCCGGGCCTCCTCTCCGAAGCGCTTTCCCAGCGCCTGCGTTTCTTCTTCGCTCGCGGTGCGGTATTCTCTCATCTACTCACTCCAGATTCAGCTTATACTTCATCCGCCGGACACAAATCACCCAGAACAGAATTCCCTCCAGCACGAGGAGAAGAAACTGTATCACGGAAACCGTTGCGGAACGGCTGAAAAACGTTGACGCAATGGCCAGCCCCGTACTGAAGCCGTCATCGAATCCGATACTGGGAAAGAGGCCGAATCCGAACAGAAGACTGCTCGCCATTCCCGCCAGAAAGGACAGGATGTAAAACCAGACCACCGCACCGAAAACCTTGTGCTTGCGGAAGCGCTGGCCCAGCGAAATCGCGCAGCAGCACTGCGTCATAAACACGAAGGGCGCGATCAGGAGGGACAGGATGATAAAGGTCGTTATCACACCTAACGAGCCGGAAAAGAGCCCCATTGCCGCAAACTCTTCGAGCATTCTCCAGAGCTCACGGAAGATGGTGGTGAGGACAAATTCTCCCGCCGTCGAGATGGCGATACAGACCAGATCCATCGCCAGCACCGCCAGCAGCCACACGCCGCCGCTTAAGATGTGCGCGGCGAGGAAGGCGCTTTTCGTCACGGGAAGCGTATGAAAAAAGTAACCCGCATTGCTGTACGAGTGTCTGTAAAATCGCACCGGCATATAAAAGAACACCATCACATTGGAGGCGATCATGAAGATACCGTAAAGCATGATGAACAACCCCAGCACCACCGAAACGGAGGGCGGTATGATACTGTGCGCGGATTCGATCACACCGAGCACGATGCGCATCACGACAGACAAAAGGACGGCAGCCAGCGCCATCAGCGCGGGCACCCGCCAGGAGGTGCGGAGTTCATGGAGAAAGAGTTTACGAAACATAGCCCGTCCCTCCCCCCTGCGTCATGAACGGCGCGTGATAGGCATAGACCTCGCGGAAGACCTCGTCCACGCTCTTGCCGTTTGCCCTGCGAACGTTTTCCGCGCTGTTGTAGAGCGCGACATTGCCCTGCTTGATGAAGAGCACGTCATCCAGAATCTGCTCCACGTCCTGGATCAGATGGGTGGAGATGATGACTGTCGCATTCGGCTGACGGTTCGCGATAATCATCTGCAGGATGTAATCCCGCGTCGCCGGATCCACGCCGGCGATCGGCTCATCCAGCAGATACAGCGAGGCGCGCCGGCTCATCACAAAGATCAGCTGCAGCTTTTCGCGGTTGCCCTTGGAAAGGGATTTGAACCGCTTCCTCGGATCCACGCCGAGATCCCTCGCCATGGCCTGCGCAAGGGACGCGTCAAACTCCGGATAAAAATCGGAGAACAGTCTGCAGGTGGAGTACACCGTCATGTCATCATCCAGATAATCCCTGTCCGGCAGATAGGAGATGACGCGTTTCGATTCCACACCGGGTCTCCACCCGGCGACAAAGATCTCTCCGGCCGTCGGCACCAAAAGCCCCGCCGCCAGCTTGAGCAGCGTCGTCTTGCCGCTGCCGTTGGGACCGAGCAGCCCCAGCACCCTGCCGTAGCCCACGATGAAACTCACGGCGTTCAGCGCGGGCACGTTTCCGTAGTTTTTCTGCAGCGCCCTGCATTCCAGCACGGGCAGCTGCGCCTGTTGTGTTGTCTGTTCCATACGACTTCCTTTCTTTCCAATACCTATATCATATTCTACACGACGAATCGTTTTTTTCAAAATACCTGTGGTATAATGAAGATATGAAACGTTATCTGACCAGTCAGCTGCGTCCCGGCATGGTGCTGGGCGAAAGCATTTATTCCCTCGAACAGGACCGCGTGGTGCTCGAAAAGGGCACGGTGCTGGACGAAAGAGCCATCACCCGCTTAAAGCTGCAGATTGCGATCGCCGTTCTGATCGATGAGGACGAGACGCCGGAGGAGGAAGCGTCCGTCCCCGACCGGGAGCCTTCGCATGCGGAAAAGCTCCGCGCGACGCCGGAGTTTCAGCAGTTCAAGCAGGACTTCGAGGAAACCTTCTCCGATTTCGGCAACAAGCTCAATGATGTCGTGACAGCGGGAGCGGACTTAGAGCCCGAAGAGCTTTCCGCGCCCGTCATGGACCTCATCGAAAATACGACCGGTCCCTCCGGTCTCTTCGACATGCTGCATTCCCTCCGCCAGTACAGCGACGAAACCTACGCGCACTCCGTCAATGTCGCGCTGATCAGTAACGCGATCGGCCAGTGGATGAACCTGCCGCCGGCGGACCTGCAGGTGCTGACGCAGGCGGGGCTTCTGCATGACATCGGAAAGCTTCTGGTGCCGAGGGACATCATCACCAAGCCCGGCCGCCTCACGGAGGAGGAATACCGCATCATCCAGCAGCATGCGCAGAAGGGCTATGAGCTGGTGAAGGACAGGGACCTCGATCCGCGCATCAAAAACGCCATCCTCATGCATCACGAGCGCTGCGACGGCTCCGGTTATCCCTCGCATCTTGAGACGGAGGCGATCGATCCCTTCGCACGTTACGTCGCAATCGCGGATGTCTATGACGCAATCACCAGCGCGCGCGTTTACCGCGATGCGCTCTGTCCTTTTATTGCCGTGGAAATCATGGAAAGCGAGGGCTTACAGAAGTATGACCCGCAGGCGATCCTGACCTTTCTCACCAACGTCGTCAATGTCTATCTCTTCAACCGCGTGCGCTTAAGCGACGGCCGCGAGGGCGAGGTGGTCTTTATCAACCGTCAGCACTTCGCGCGTCCGACGGTGCGCACGGGAAACGAATTCGTTGATCTGGCCCGGGAGACGGAGCTCTCCATCGAAGCGATTATCTGATCTTACGCGTATTTCAGCTTGAATTTCTGCAGTTCGCGCTCGCTGTCGGTCTTTTCGATCTTTGCGCCGAGCGCCGTGAGCTTTGCGGGGAGATTCTCATAGCCGCGCTCCACGAAGTGAATGCCGCGGATGGTGGTGAAGCCTTCCGCCATGAGGCCCGCAATCACAAGCGCCGCGCCGGCACGCAGGTCCGGTGCGTTGATCTGTGCGCCCGTCAGGTACTCCCTGCCGGTGACGATCGCGGTGGAGGATTCCACCTTGATGCGCGCGCCCATCTTGGTCAGCTCATCGACATATTTGAAACGGTTTTCGAAGATGGATTCGGAAACGATGGAGGTGCCGCCGGCCGTGGAAAGCGCCGTCGTGATCTGCGGCTGTAAGTCCGTGGGAAAGCCCGGGTAAGGAAGCGTCTTCACATGCGTCGCGTTCAGTCTCCTCGCGGCGACGATGCGCAGCATGTCATCCGATTCGTGAATGCGGCAGCCCATTTCCGAGAGCTTCGCGGAGATGGACTCCAGATGCTTGGGGATCACGTTATGCAGCGTGACATCACCGTGCGTCGCGGCCGCCGCCACCATAAAGGTCCCGGCCTCGATCTGGTCCGGGATGATCGCATAGCGCGTGCCGTGCAGCTTCTGCACGCCGCGGATGCGGATGACATCCGTACCGGCACCGCGGACGTTGGCGCCCATGCTGTTCAAAAAGTTCGCCAGGTCAACCACATGCGGCTCCTTCGCGGCGTTTTCGATCGTCGTCTTGCCCTCCGCGAGGCAGGCCGCCATCATGATGTTGATCGTGGCGCCGACGGAGACCACGTCCAGATAAATGTGTGCGCCGAGCAGACGCTCCGCCTTCGCGTTGATGAAGCCGTGCGCGGTATCCACCTCCGCGCCCAGCGCCTCAAAGCCCTTGATGTGCTGGTCGATCGGGCGCAGGCCGATGTCACAGCCCGAGGGCAGCACCACGTTGATGTCCTTATACTTGCCGAGCATCGCGCCGATCAGGTAATACGAAGCGCGGATGCGTTTGATGGACTCGTTTTCGATCGGGTGGTTCTTCACATGGGAGGCATCGATCCGGACGACGCTGTCCTCCGTGCGCTGCACACGCACACCGATGGATTCGATCGCCTCAATCAGTGCGCGCGTGTCCTTGACATCCGGCACGTTTTCGATCTCGACGATATCATTCGTCATCGTGGCCGCCGCAAGGATGGGCAATGCAGCGTTTTTGGCTCCCCCGATGGTGACTTCCCCGACGAGCGGTGACCCGCCCCTGATAATAAACTGCTCCATTCGCTATATCTATCCTCTTTTCGAAATATTTTTCAACATATTGTGGTTTTTATGATAACAAATGTACGGTTTTTTGTCAACTGCCTCCGGCTTATTGTATTACCCCTAACGGGTCCACGGGGTTGCCGCCGATGCGCACCTCAAAATGGACATGCGGTCCCGTGGAATTGCCGGTGGAGCCCGACAGTCCGATGCGGTCTAACTGATTCACGTACTGTCCCACGGAGCAGAGTACGCGCGACATATGCGCATAACGTGTCTGGCGGCCGTCCGGATGATCAATGAAGACGACATAACCGTAGGAACCCATCCATCCCGCATAGGTGACCCTGCCGCCGCAGGAAGCAAAGATGGAGGTACCCGTCGGACAGGCCCAGTCGATACCGGTGTGCGTGCCGGCCCTGCCGCGCAGCACACGGTAACCGAAGCGCGAGGAGATCATGCCGCCGGAAATCGGTTTGATGTAGACCGGCCGCACCTTGGTGCCGCGCTCGACAATCTGCGCCACGGCCTCCTGCGTGACCTCCTCCTTGACAATCTCACGCGAAGTCGCCGAGCCGTCGCTGTATCCCGTCAATGCAATAATCCGCCGGTGTCCCGTGACGCCCTCGCGCAGCACGGCGCTTTCATCCTGATACCAGGCGTCATTATACACATATTCCGTCGGGAGGTTGAAATCCTCCTCGATATATTCCTCCATCGTGTAATTCACGGACAGCAGCGGCTCCGGCACCGTCACCGTCAGCTGGTCCCCGACACGGATGGTGGAGTTTTCGTTTTCCAGAATCTCATTCATGGCGATCAGCTGCTCCAGCGTGAGATCGTAACGCATGGCAATTTCGCCCGTGGTGTCTCCCGCCACCACCTCATAGATTTTGTTTGTCTCCGTATCCTTTGTCACCTCCGAGATGGCGTCGCCGACCGACGTGATCTCCTCCGCGGGGAGATAGGATTCCACGATCTCCACCTTGTCGCCGAGCGTAAGGTCCGTCAGCCCCAGATGAAAGGCGGAAAATTCCAGTTCGTCCGGTGAGGGCTCCGCCTGCTTTAAGGCCTCCGCCATGTACCGGTCCGCGCCCGCGAGCAGCAAACCCTTTTCCATTTCCCGCTGCTGGCGCACGGCTTCCTTGGTGATGATGGAGGCCGTCAGCACGTTGATCTCACGGGCGGGATCCAGCGTCAGGGACACGTCGTATTCGTCCTCGCTGTCCACCTTGCGCTTCGATGCGTAAATCAGTTCATAGACATCGCTCATCGAGGAAAGGTTCACGGCATACTCATTGATCTTGACCGTGAAGCTGTGGCTTAAGGTGGACTTCTCTCCCTCCTTCAGCGCCTCCGTCATGTTTGCGATGATGGTTTCCGTGGAATCAATCCGGCCGAGCGCGACGCGGTCGCTTTCGAGGGAAAGACCGGATTCCGCAAGAACAATGCCCTCCTGCCCCTCCGAGAGCGCACGCCTTGCCTCACGCAGGCAGTCCTGCACCTGCTCTTCGGAGGCCACGGCGCCGATCTCCCGGCCGTGGAGGGTAATGTGATAATAGTTGCTGCTGTCCGAGGCCGACGCGCGTAACGACGGCAGGAAGAGCAACCAGCAGACTGCGGCAACGCAGAATGCCGTAATATAACTGAAAAGCAGCTTTCCGGAACGCATGATTACATCCGCCTCAGAAAGAAATCCCCATAAACATCAGGACATTCAGCGCCAGCACCGCGATGATCGCGGCCAGCAGCAAGATGGACAGGGAGCTGCCTTTCTCTTTTTCGGATTCTTTTTCTCCTTCTGCTTTCAGCGTCTGCTTCAGCAGATCCGCCGTCTCCTGACGGTCCTGCGCGCGTTCCTGGGAACGCTCCAATCTGTCTGCCTCCGCATTCTTCTCCAGCGCATCCATCCGCGCGTACAGCATGGAAATCTGCCTCGCAAATTCCGACGTGATCTGCTCCGTCTGCTTTTTCTGCTCATCCAGAATGACGGCCTGCACGTTGCGGTAAATGCGTACGCCCGTATCATGCGTCTTGTCGTTGGCGGAATCCAGTTTGTCATGCAGTCCGGCGATCGCCTCCATGTTGCGGTCCGCCTGGTCCTTCAGGACACTCAGTTCCTGCTCATAATGTTCCGCCTGTCTGCGCAGTCTCTCCTGCTCCGCGGCCTCCGCCTGCTGGTTGGCGCGGATCAGATCCTGTGCCAGACTCTTTTCGGATAATGCATCTAAACTGTTTTCCATGCCTTCTCCCCTTCCTCTTCGCTGTTCATCAGCTTCTGGATTTCCTCATTCAGTTCTTTCATACGCTCGTCCAGTGCAGAGACCATGTGCGAACACTCCAGAAGATCCCTGCTGATGTGACCCGGTGCGTTGCCTTCGAACTTATACCTGATCTTGTGCTCCAGGGAAGCCCAGAAGTCCATCGCAACCGTCCGGATCTGCAATTCCAGTCTTGTGTCGATGATGCGGTCCGAAAGATAGACCGGGATCGCAATCACCATATGATAGCTGCGGTAGCCGGTGTCCTTCGGATATTTGATATAATCCTTCACCGCGATCACCTTGAGATCCGACTGGTTGGCGATCATCTCGGCGATCGTGTAAATATCCGGCGTAAAGGAGCAGATGATCCTGAAGCCCGCAATATCATTTACATATTTTATCATATTCGGGATCGTCGCGTCATATCCGTGCCGTTTCAGCTTTTTGACGATCGATTCCGCTGTCTTGACCCTGCCCTTGGTATGCTCGATCGGGTTATAGCGGTGCACCTGCCTGAACTCGTCGATCAGGATCTCGATCCTTGTGTTCATCTGCCGCAGCGCCGCGTTATAAACGAGCGTCACCTCTTCCCAGGTGCTGATTTCTGCTTCGCTGCCGACCTTCAGTTCCACATCGTCACCCCCGAGGCTCCTTCCGCCAGTAGTTTTTGTTCATCGAAAAGGCTTTCCTCAAGCCGTTCGGCAGCATCCGGTAGCGCTTCCCGAAGGCAAATCCCGCATAGCGGAACGCGCACTGCAGAATAAAATACGGTACGCGGCCTCCCTGTCTGACGCGGCGAAGCGTCCGGATGGTCTCCCTGACAAAGCGTCCGCCTTCCTTTGCGGGCGGCGCACCCTCGAATACCTCACTGCGGATCGCCTGGGAGGCACCGTTGTCAAAGCTGCGCTGAAACTGCGCCTTCAGCCGGTAGGCGTGCGCGTGCACCACCTGTGCCTGCGCCCGGTAGCATACGGCGTAGCCCGCGCGCAGGACGCGCGCCGCATACACCATATCCTCATTAAAAATCGCCGGGGCCTCAAAGCCGCCTGTCCGATCAAAAATCTCCCTGCGGTACATCGCGCAGACATTGGAGCAGAAAAAGGTCTTGATCCCCAGCTGCGGAAGATCCTCTATCGTCTTCACCGCGCTTTCCGCCGGATAGTTGAAGCGTCTGGCGCATTTCTCCGCAACGCTCGCGTCCGTCCCCGTCAGCTGTCTCGCATAGGCAACCGCCGTCTGCGGATCCTCCTCAAAGGCTTCCTTTAAGCGCTCCGTCAGATGGTCATCCGCGGGGACGGCATCCTGCGTCATCATGAGGAAGCCCTCCGCCCCGTCCTCCATCTTTGAAACACCGGCGTTTCTTGTCGCCGCGTGATCATATTCCGACTGCGGCACCGGATACGTGCGGATGCGCGCATCCTTCGCCTCGAGGCGCTCCATCAGCTCACGCGCCTGCGCCTCCTGCCCCTTCGGCTCCGTCACCAGAAGCAGAATATGCCGCGGCTGCGCCACCTGCCGGCAGAGGGATTTCAGTATCACATCCAGTTTTTCATCCGGCTTATACACCGGGATGATCACGTCAAAGATCATGTCCTAACGTAAGTATTGGGCAACGTGCCCGCGGATTGTCTCACTGTAGGTGCGGACCTGTGAGGACGGCACATACGCGGGGTCCTCATACAGAAACTCATGCAGCCATTTCACATTGGTCTCCAGATCCAGCGGCACCACGCAGCTTCCCTGCCTGCCCATGATCCCCGCCGTCAGCTTGTCCATCTGCGGAAAGCCCGCCTGTCCCGCGATATCCAGGGAGCCGATGTCGGCAAGCATGGCGGTGATTTCCGCAAGGCTCATCGACGTGTAGGTCTCCGGGAAAACGCTCTCCGCCACCGCGGAAAGCTGTGCAAAGCTCGCCCCTTTTGCCTTTTTGAAGGTCGCCATCAGGACATCGCGCTGGTGGGAGGCGCGGGCAAAATCATCACCGGAAATGAAACGGATGCGGCAGTAGGCCGTCGCCTGTTTGCCGGTCAGGGTCTGCAGGCCGCCGTGCGTAAGCTCCGGATCCGGTGTCCGCCCCATCTCCTGCGACATGCCGATCTGGTACAGATTGGTGTAATGCACCGCCTCCTCCATGACATCCACTTCGATCCCGCCGAGGGCATCGATCGTGTCCGCCAGCCCCTCAAAGCCGACCGTCACGAAATCGGTGATGTTCAGGTCCAGGCTCTTGTTCAGCATGGTGATGGCCTTTTCGGGGCCGCCCGCGGAATAGGCCGCGTTGCACTTCGTGAAGAAGTCGTTGCCGTTGTCGTCCTTTCCGATGCTCAAATAGGTATCCCGGTACACCGAGCACAGCCGCACATCTCCGGTTTTGTTGTTGATGGCGGCGATGATGATCACGTCGCTCAAGGTGCCCTGTCCGAGAACCTGATTGCGCGAATCCACGCCGAAGAAGACGATGGTCCGGTACCCCTTGAGCGAAGCGAGCTCCGCGATGCCTTCGTTCATCTCCGCAAGAAGCCTGTCCTGGTTGATGTCCACCTTGCCGAGCTTCGAGACGGGTATCACGACAAACCTGAGCGCCAGTACCAGCCCCACGATCACGACAAGTTCAAAAAACAGCAATACGATATTGCGTGCCCTGCGCCGTTTTCTCTGCGCGGGCGTCAGTGTCTTTCTCTTTTTCTTACTCATAATAATACGTACATTCCGTTCTTTTTTCGGCTAATCAGTTATATCATATTGCGGGCATTATTTCAAGGGACGGGAATGCCTGTTCGGAACGCCTGTTCAATACGCGTTTTTCTGTCGGAACACATGGAAAATCGTGGAAAACAGAATCCGGAGGTCAAAGGAATAGGTCCAGTTTTCGATGTAATACAGATCATACTCGATTCGCTTGCGGATGGAGGTGTCGCCGCGGTAGCCGTTGATCTGCGCCCAGCCCGTGATCCCCGGACGCACCTGGTGCTTGATCATGTAGCGCGGAATCTCCTCCTTGAACTTCTCCACAAATTGCGGGCGCTCGGGCCTGGGGCCCACAAGGGACATGTGTCCGAAGAGCACATTGAAAAACTGCGGCGTCTCATCCAGGGAGGTGGCTCTTAAGAAGCGGCCGATCCTCGTCACGCGCGGATCGTTCTTTGTCGTCCAGGCCTCCTTTTCCTCCTCATCCTTCTGCATGCGCATGGTGCGGAACTTATACATCATGAAGGGCACGCCGTTTAAGCCCACGCGCTCCTGCTGGAAAATGACGGGGCCCCTGCCGGAGCAGCGCACCGCAATGGCGGCAAAGAGCATGAAGGGGGAGAAGATGACGATGGCGATCAGGCTGCCGATGATGTCCGTGATGCGCTTGATCAGGCGGTTGAAGAAGCCCGTCAGCGGGACATAGCGGATGCTGATCACGGGAAGCCCCAGCACCACCTCCGTATAGGGATTGCTCGGAAAGAGGCCGGAATAATCCGGGATAAACTTGGAGTGCACGCCGGACTTTTCGCAAAGACCGATCAGCTCCTCCAGACGGTCATACTGGTCCAGCGGCAGGGCGATGATGATCTCGTCATACTGGTTGTCCGAAAGCTGTGCCTGCAGCTCGTCCGTCGTTCCGATCACATGCACCTCGCGGTACTTGGTGCCGACGGGAATCCGGTCATCCAGTATGCCGTGAATGACATAGCCCCATTCCGGATTTTCCTTCACCCGCGCGATATAATTCTCCGTGGAACGGGAATAACCGACCATCAGCGCGTGCCGCAGGTTCCGTCCCTTGCGGCGGGTTCTCCTTAAGATCTTGCGCAGAATCCAGCGCACCAGGGTGCTCAGCACGACATTGAGCCCCGCGAAAATAAAGATCATCGCACGGGAGAAGTTGGGCTGTCTCACGACATACAGGGCCACGAAGAAGACCAGAAGCCCCGCCAGATTGGCCTTGAGGATGGCCGAAAACTCATACAGGAAGGTGGTGACACGCCTCGGCGTATACAGGGCGAAGAAAAAATACAGCAGCAGATACGCCGGAATCAGATAATACAGCGCGCTGAAATAAACGCTCATCGGCAACACGCCGCCGGTGACCATCGCCTCCGCGTCCGACACATCCGTGTGGAAACGAATGTAGTACGCCAGCAGATACGAGGCCGCCACCAGTGCGCCGTCGATCACAATGTGAAGCATATTCAGGTAGCGCTGGTTGTCGCGAATCATAACTTATAATTATACCATTTTTGTTACCTCGCGGAAACTGTTCGGAGAACCGTTCCGAAAGCAGTTTCCGCAAGGTTATCTACACATTGCATGATCAACCCGTAACGTGACGAAAGCAATTACCCAGCATTTCAAATGCCAACTGCAAATCCCTGAAAAAGAAGGATTTCATTCCCTGTGGCTTCCGGTAATGGTGTATTTTTTTTATACCCCCTGCAATCCCCTTGCAAAAGGGAATGAGCAGTCCTTTTGACGTGTAGAAAACACCTCTTGCCAGGATGCCCCCCGTGAGGAGGGGGGTGTAAAGTAACAGGACCCAGGCCGGGAGGTTTTTGTACAGCACGTACAGCGTGTTCGCCGTGGTCTGGCGGGCCTTGAAGGCGTTGTAACGGCTGCCGGAGGTGTGGGAGGCCTTATGGTACGCGACCGCGGCGGGTTCGTACACATTCAGGTATCCCGCACGCTGCGCGCGGAGCCCCAAGTCCACATCCTCCAGATAAGAGCCGAAGGCTTCGTCAAAGGCGCCGAGCCGCAGCAAAAGCTCCCTGTCATACAGCGCCGCGCCGGCGCAGGCGCTGTGAATCAGACGGCGCCTCCCGTAGCGTTCCCCCGGCTTGTCCCGGCCCGGAGAAAAGGCGCGGCCGAAGGCCGAGAAATGATCCCCGCAGTCATCGATGCGGTCCGGCCTGTCCGCCTGCAGCAACAGCGCGGAAACGGAAAAAATGTTTTTCCTCCGGCGGACGGCTCTCAGCAGCTGCTCCGCAAGGTCCCTTTCCGCCGTCGCATCGTTGTTAAAGAGCAATACATAGGGGGACGAGGCCGCACGGATCCCCGTGTTGACGGCGGCGGCAAAGCCCCTGTTGTCCGGATGCCACAGCAGTCTGCAGTGCGCACGGCCCGCAAACAGCGCCTCGACCGTGCGGATGCTGTCATCCCCGGAACCGTCATCCACCACGATCACCTCACAGGGAATGCTCTGCGCAAACACGGACCGCAGACAGTCGCCGATCACGTCCGCCCCGTTGAAATTCGGTATCACAAAGGTCACCTGCGTTTTCTGCATGACGCGCTCAGTCCTCATCTTCCCGTACGACGGCAAACGCCGGATCCCAGAGAATGCGGTAGCCCTTTTCGCGCACCAGCCTGCAGAAGGTGCGCCCCTTCTCCTTCAGATCCTCCTCCGCGGCGAAGGAAGAAAGCTCCAGCAACACGCCCTCCTCCTCCGGCGTCCCTGCCTGCTCCGCCGCTTCCGTTTCCGCCTCCGTCTTTGCCGCCGCCTGCTCTCCCTCACGCAGGTACGGCAGACCCGTGATCTCCTCATACAGGGGGATCAGCTCCTCCCTGATCCTCACCGCGCGCAGGTCAACGAATTCCGCCTCCTGCCTGAGCACCGCCGGATGCTGCAGGCCTCCGGAATGACCGCGCGGCGTGCCTTCGTAAAAGACATGCCCCTCCGCGTCCGTCTTGCCGCCGGTCAGCCCCCCCCTGCGGTCCGTGATCTTTCCGCCGACGATGCCGACATCCGGGCGGACCGCAAAGAGATCCGGCTGATATTCCACGCGGAAAAAGCCGCGGTGGGCCAGCTCCTTCACCTCTGTCCCCGCGCCCTCCGTCACGCCTCCCGCCTTCAAAAGCGTCCCCTCACAGAAATCCGTGAGCGCCCGCTTCCCCGCATCCTGGGCATAGCGTTTGTTGGAGGGAGCCTGCGCCGTGGACTGCGCATGGGAGCGCCAGTGATAGAGCACCTTCGGCACATGACGGATGCGCTTTCCCACCTCCGCGGGCGGAAGCATTCCTCCGCCTTCGCCAAAGAGCGCCTCCGCGCAGACGCGCAGGAAGAAATCATAATCCTGTGCGCCGTCGTAGATGCTTTTCAGCTGCAGCCGGCGCGCCACATCCGTGCGCACCGCCGTCAGGTGGCAGATGTAATTATGGGAAAGAAGCTTTTCGAAATCAAAGTCCGTCTTGAAATGCGGTTCAAAGAAGCGCCGCTTCTCCTTCTCGTCCGTGAACTTGTCCTCGTCCGAATATACGAGAAGGCAGTCCGACCGCTCCGTCAGGCCCGCGGCGTTTCCGCCGGTGATCGCCTTCTCCAGCTCAAACAGCGCGTCCGGCGCAAGAAGATCGTCATGATCCGCGAGCACGATATAATCCCCGTCCGCGGATTTCATCGCGGCGTTCGTATTGAAGGCGATGCCGGCATTCACCGGCAGATGCATGTACTTCACCCTGCCGTCCCTGGCCGCCTGTGTCACCGTGTATTCCAGGCGCTTGTTCTCCGGCGAAGCATCCGCGATGATCAGCTCCCACTCGCCGTAGGTCTGCAGCTTCACGGATTCGATCATCTGTGTCAGCTGCGTTTTGTCCGTGAGGTAGGCCGGGGTCAGCACCGAAAACTTCAGCATGCGCTGCCCCTTCGCCTCCATGACCCGGCGCGAATAAAAGGCGCGCTGCGCCTTCAGCGCATCCTCCGCGGGCGCCTCATAGGTGTACGGCACCTGGTTCTGCAAAAGCCTTTCCTGCGCCGCGCGCATGGCGGCGCTGACGCCGTTGCGCCGCGCGTAATCGATCGTTTTGCGGATGTTATCCCATGCACCCATACGCTGTCTTACCGCATCCCCTTTTGCTTATTGCGTCACGGCGCGGACGGCCTCCGTGAGCTGTGTCAGCTTCTTAGCGGAGTCCGCAAGGCTTGTGCCCTTGACGCCCATGTAAAACTTGATCTTCGGCTCCGTGCCGGAGGGACGCGCACAGCACCAGGCATCCTCCGTCAGCTTGAAGTACAGCACATTCGAGGAGGGCAGACCGGTCTTGCCCTTTTCGCCGCTCGCCGGAAGGACCGTCTCCCCGCTCTTGTAATCACGGAATTCCTCCACCCTCCAGTCGCCGAAGGAGGAGGGCACCTCCGAGCGCAGCCGGTCCATCAGCGCCGCGATTTCCTTCGCGCCCTCCGCGCCCTTCATCGTCAGGGAGAACTGTCCCTCCCTGTAATATCCGTATTTCTCAAAGAGATCCATCATTGCGTCCCAGGCGCTCTTGCCCTGCGTTTTGTAAAACGCGGTGAGCTCGCAGAGCAGCATCACGGCCACGATCGCATCCTTGTCACGCGCGTGGATCCCGGCGAGGCAGCCGTAGCTTTCCTCCAGACCGAAGACGTAATGATTCGAGCCCGTCTTTTCAAAGAGCTTGATCTGCTCGCCGATGTACTTGAAGCCCGTCAGCACGTCGATGTAACGCGCGCCGTAATCCGCGGCGATCGGAAGCGCCATGCGGGTCGTGACGATCGTGGACACAAAGGCCGGGTTTTCCGGAAGCTTCCCGAGGGCCTTGCGCTCCTTGAAGACATATTCGCCGATCAGCATGCCGCTCATGTTTCCGGTCAGCTGCTCATAGTTTCCCGTTTTCGTATCGAGGACATAGACACCCAGACGGTCCGCGTCCGGATCCGTTGCCAGCACGATGTCCGCGTTCTGTTCCTTTGCGTAGCGCAGCGCGTATTCGAAGGCCTTCGGGTCCTCCGGGTTCGGATAATCCAGCGTCGTAAACTCCGGATCCGGATCCGCCTGCTCCGGCACGATGAAGACGTGACTGTAGCCAAGCTCCTTCAGCAGACGCTTCACGGGCTCCAGGCCGCAGCCGTGGAAGGGCGAGTACACGATCTTCACCTCATCCTTCATCGCTTCGATCGCCTCCGGGTGCAGCATCTCTCCCTTCAGCGCTTCCATGTACGCATCGTCGATCTCTTCGCCGACGACCTTATACAGGCCCTTCGCCTCCGCCTCCTCTTTGGAGATCGTCGTCGCGTCCGCGTAATCCGTGATCGCGTTCACGCAGTCGATGATGCCTGTATCATGCGGCGGTGTCACCTGCGCGCCGTCCGTCCAGTAGGCCTTGTAGCCGTTGTATTCCGGCGGGTTGTGCGAGGCGGTGATCATGACGCCCGCCACGCAGTACTGATAGCGCATCATGAAGGACAGCTCCGGTGTGGGGCGCAGGCGGTCGGAGACATAGGCACGGATGCCGTTCGCCGCCAGCACCCTTGCGGTCTCGTCCGCAAACTCCGGCGACATTCTCCTGCAGTCATAGGAGATGGCCACCGCCGGCACCAGCGTTCCGTCCCCCGCAAAGGAGAGGCCGCCGTTTTCGATAATGTATTGCTTCAGCGCCGCGGGATCCTCAAAGGCGGCACCCAGCTCTTTTTTGATATAGTCCGCGAGCCCCTGCGTGGCCTTGCGGATCGTGTAAATGTTCAGACGGTTCGAGCCCGCACCGATCACGCCGCGCAGACCCCCGGTGCCGAACTCGAGGTCCTTGTAAAAACGGTCCGTGACCTCCGCCTCGTCCGTTTCGATGGCACGCAGCTCTTCCTTTGTCTTTTCGTCAAAAACATCCGCCGTCAGCCAGTACTCCAGTTTTTTTCTCGCTTCGCTCATTGCTCGCCTCCTTTTAGTGAATAATCGGATTTATCCAGCGTAAAGTTCGGGTTGTAATACGGGTCTCCCCGTTCCAGAACCGATTTCCATCTGATGCGGAACAGATCGCTCTCCCGCTCATAGCGCTTTGCCCTTTCCCCTTCGTCGTCCAGCCCGCGTGATTTGGATTCGTAATGCGTCAGCACCGCAAAGGGCGTGAAGACATTGAGATAGCCCTTTTCCCTGAGGCGCAGGCAGAAGTCCACGTCATTCAGCGAAATGACGAAGGCCTCATCGAAGCCCTTCATCTCCTCAAAGACCTCCCGCCGGCACATCATACAGGCGCCGGTGACAGCGGACATGTTCTGCGCATAGCAGAGGCGTCCCATGTACCCGAGGTTTTCCTTCGACATGCCGTAATGCGAATGCCCGGCCGTGCGGTGCGCGCCCAGGCCGAGGATGACACCGGCATGCTGTACCGTGCCGTCCGGAAACAGGAGCTTTGCGCCGACCGCGCCCACGTCCTTGCGCTGCGCATACATCAGCAGCTCCTCCATCCAGTTGGCGCTGACCACCTCCGTATCGTTGTTCAGAAGCAGGACGTATTCGCCGTCCGTCTGCGACACGCCGTAATTGACGATGGCGGAAAAATTGAAGTCCTTTTTTCCCATGACGCCCGTGTAATCCGCGATGCGGATGCGGTCGCCGAAGGGGCCCTCGCAGAGCCTGTCGTAAAAGGAAAGAGTCTCCTCCGAGGAGCCGTTCTCCACGATCGTGACATCGAAGTTCGCGTAGGTGGAGCGTTCGAAAATCGAATCGATGCAGCGCTTCAAATCCTCCGTATGATCCCGGTTCGGGATGACAATCGAGATCTTCGGGTCTCCCTCGATCTCATAGCTGATTTTGAAGATGGTCTCAAAGGCACGCGTGGAGGTGATGTGGAAGTTCCGGAAGCCGTGGCGCAGGAGATGATCCGCCACCGCGCCGCGCGCCGCTTCGATCGCATAGGTCTTCGCCTTGATCCCCGCCGCGGTGGAGCCCTCGTGCGAGCGCCAGTAATACAGGATCTGCGGGATGTGCACGATCCGCCTCGCGCGGTCGGTGAGGCGCAGGATCATGTCATGGTCCTGGCTGCCGTCAAATTTTGTCCGGAAGAGATCATCGCCGTCCATGAGGTCCTTCCGGAAGACGCTGAAGTGGCAGATGTAATTGTTCGCCCTGAGATTGTCGGGCGCAAAATCCGGCTTGAAATGCATCGTCAGCATGTGGTCGATCGTGTTGCCGGAGAAGGTGGTTTCGTCGGAATACAGGTAGTCCGCATCCTCCTCCTCGATCCGGTCCGCATAGAGATACAGCACCTCCGGATGAAGAATGTCATCGTGATCCAGCAGGCCGATGTAATTGCCTCCGGCCATCTTCAGACAGGCATTCGTGTTGCCGGAAATGCCCTTGTTCTCCGCGAGCTTTTCATAAACGATCCGCCCTTCGGGATGCGTCTCCAGATCCTGTTTGCGGTACGCCTCAACGATCTGTCCGACATACGCGTGCACCTCATCGGAGGCATCCGCAAGACAGAGCTGCCAGTTTGCGTAGGTCTGGCGCAGCACGGATTCGATCATGTCACGCAGGAAGCGTTCCGGCGTATTGTAGAGCGGGGTCAGGATGCTGAAGCGGATGTCCTTCCGGAAAACGCGCGCCTCCTGTGCGCTGCGCGTCTCCGCATCCGGGAAGGAGCCCGTGCCGAGATAGGCCCTTGCCTTTACCTCCGTGCGCTTTGCGCGCAGCTTCCGGAGCACGCCGCCGATGCTGCCCTGACGCCTTACGCGCTGCAGGGTGTGGGCGCTTTTCCGGTACAGGGCACG
This sequence comes from Lachnospiraceae bacterium, assembly GCA_017443065.1. Classification (GTDB taxonomy): domain Bacteria; phylum Bacillota; class Clostridia; order Lachnospirales; family Lachnospiraceae; genus Butyrivibrio. The sequence continues at coordinate 8,763 of JAFSPF010000061.1, read as the reverse complement.
GACGGGAAGCGCCAGCTTCCAGAGCGGATTTGACTTGATGCGGTTCACCTTCTCCCGCAGGTCGTCATTCTCCTCTTCGAGCATGGCGACACGCTCCGCCAGCTGCGTGGCCCGCAGGTGTTCTCTTTCGTAGCTTTCCGTCAGCTTCTTTTCATCCGTCATTTACGTACAGTACCGTCTTTCCCCATTGCCACACTTTTTGCCTTGACCAGCGCCTTACTGCCAGTATACCGATCCGGTACACCCCGTCCGGCAGCGTGCCGCGCGCAATCAGCAGATGAAATCCCGACATGGCGTTGTTGGTCTGGTCGGGGGTGCGCGCCTCGATATCGGGACGGTAAAAGGTCTCCGGCCGGAAGCAGTACATGCCGGAGCGGGGCGTGATGGCGCCGTCCTCTTCGATATGAATCCGCTGCAGCAGCACCTGTCTGTCATACAGCGCGTTGTCCGCGCCGATGACAAAGCTGTAGCCGCGGATGTAATAATCCATGGCGCGTTCCTTCTCCGGAAGCGCCGCAGCTTCTTCCTTTTTCAGAGCCAGCATCAGCCGGTTGGCATATTCCACGCCGACGCGGCAGACCGCATCCTCCCTCGCGTCCGCGGGAAGGCTTCCCTTCGGCCGCACGGGACGTAAGGACATGGCGCCCTGTCCCCGCGCGGAGGCCTCCGCGTCCAGATCCGCTTCCTTCAGCAGGGCATCCCTGCGGAACGGATCCGTGCCGATCAGGTCCGCGTGCGCCTCCATCAGGACACGGTATTCTCCCGCCAGACGCATCGTCTTGCGGATGTCTAAGGTGTCATCGCCGCGCGAAAAGGATTCGTGGTGCGTGAGCGCAATGCTGTTGACGCTCACGTTCCGGTATCCCTTTTCAAACAGCGTGTAGCAAAGGTCCACATCGTTGAAGGCCACCGGCAGTGCCTCGCGGAAGTTGCCGCAGGCCGTAAACAGGTCCTTCTCCAGCATCAGGCAGGCCCCCGTCACGGCGATCACCTCCACGGGCTTTACATGAAAATCCTCCGCATCCTTCTCCCCGTCCGGCAGACCGTTCAGCACATGCACCGGCCCGATCCGCATATTGACGATCCCGCAGTGCTGGATCCGTTTCTCTTCGCCCGGGTACAGGAGCTTGGCCCCGACGGCACCGATGCCCTCCGTCAGCGCAAAGGCGGCCATTTCCGAAAGCCAGCCGTCCGACAGCGCCTCCACGTCATCGTTCAGAAACAGCAGGAGTCTGTCCTCCGCCTCCTGCGCCCCCGCGTTGCACATCCTGCTGAAGGAGAAGGGCTCCTCCCGGTACAGATAGCGGCAGGGGAGTCCCGCGGCGGAAATGTTATTTATTATTTCGTTTATTTTTTCACGGTTTTCCGCACTGCTGCCGTTGTCGACCACGATGATCTCCGGCTGCAGTCTCTCCCGTTCCGGATGCACGGTGTCACACAGCGAGCGCAGGCAACGCGAAAGCATCTCCGGATTGTCCCTGGAGGGAATGATGATGCCGACCGTGCAGGGACAGGCCTCTGCCGGCGGTGCGGCGCTCACCGCACTCCGCTCCTCCTTACGCTCCTCCTCCGCGGACGGCTCACGGTTCCTTTCCCGCTCATGCCCGCGCAAATACTGCACGCGGGCCTCATAGCGCGCGCGCAGTCTTTGATACAACCAGTTTCTCGGATCCGGCTTCATGCGGTTCAGCGGTGCCTTTTCCTTATGCGGCCGAAGAGGCCGTATTCCTCATCGTCGCTGAAATCGTCGTCATCGAAATCCTCGAAGACATCGAAGCTGTCATCGTCATCATATTCGAAGCCGTCATCATATTCGTAATCATCCGCGTCATCCTCATAGGGATCCTCCGCGCTGCGGCCGATCTCCTCATACAGACGGCGCACCGGCTGCTTGCGGCTCTGCCTGCGCGGCTCCGCGTACCCGTCCTCCTGACGGCTTCTTCTGCGCGTGTCCCTGCGGTCGTCCTCGTAGCGGTCACGCTCCTCCTCGCGCCGGCCGCGATCCCGGCTCCGGTCGCGGTCATCCTCATAGCGGTCGCGGTCCCTGTCACGGTCGCGGTCGTCCTCATAGCGGCCGCGGTCCCGGTTCCGGTCGCGATCATCTTCATAGCGGTCGCGGTCCCGGTCATCCTCATAACGGCTGCGCTCGCGCTCCGCGTTCTTCATCTCCCCGCGGACGCGTCGTCTGCTCTCTTCATAGACCTCATCAAAGCGCCTTAAGGCACGTCCTTCCCCGTCGGATTCCTCCGCGCGGCGCATCCGCTCCTCGCGTTCCTCGGCATAGGTTCTGCTGCGGAAGGGCTGCGGCTCCCGGACCCTGCGCTCCCGCGGGGCCTCCGTCTTTGCGGATTCCTCCGCATCCTCCGCGCTGTCCGCCTCCGCGCCTTCTTCCTCTCTTTCTTCCTCTTCCTTCTTTTCCTTCTCCTGCGGCGCTTCCTCTTCTGTCTCCTGCTGCCCTTCCCCGCCGGTCTTCATGATCTTCAGGGGCGGCGCGTCAAAGGCGGGCAGCTGCTCCGTGGGCCGCTGCAGGTTGAAGGGCTGTACCTCCGGCTGTTCCTCCGGCACCGCTTCCTCCGCCTCCGCTTCCACGGAATCCGCCACCTGATAGCGGAACAGGTTCTCCGCGAGCTCCGTCGGCACCGGCACGCAGCTCAGCTCGACGCGCAGCAGATTGCTGCGGCCGATCACCGTCTCCGTGGCGGCCGGCGTAAAGGTGATGTTCGGGTCCGCCGTATGGAAGACGAGGGCGTCATCCGACAGCCATGCCCCGTTCGGCTGCACCGAAAGAAGCTTCTCGTCATCGATATACGGTTTTCCGTTCCATTCTATCCGCTTTAACGTAATGATGCAGGGCGTGTCCGCGGGGTCCAGGCGCACGGCCTTGATCCCTCCCTCCATGGGGATCTCCAGGACGACGTTCTGCTGTTCGTCATAATGTGACTGCGGGAAGTAGCTGTTCTCCTCGGAGAAGCCGCTGCCCCTGTCGATATAAATCTGTATCCGCGTCAGCGACTGCGTGTCCCCGGTGAGACGCGAGGGCCGGTGCGCCTCATGCCCCAGAAGCTTCCAGATCTCCACGAGGGACTTGCGCCCGCCCGTGACGTACTTCTGAAAGGAAGCCTCCCCGAGGATGAGCTGCTCCACCTGCTCCGGGTGAAAGCCCAGCGCAGCGTAATAGCGGTTCACGTCGATCACCTCCCGCTTCTTGTCCTCCAGCACATAGCAGTAGAGGGCGCGGAAGGCAATGTCCCTGGTGGAAATCTTCTTTCCGTAGGTCCATTCGTAATCAATCACGGTCCAGACCGGGCCGTTCACCAGGATGTTGGAGAAGATCAGGTCAAAGTCCGCGACCGGATAATCCTCCCGGAAGCCGATGCGCCTGACGTATTCCTGAAACAGCGCGTTGAAGGCCGCCATGTCCCCCTTTGCCAGACAGTCATCCAGGAGCGAGGAAAGCGTCACGCCGGTGACAAAGGAGAAGATCGCGGCATCCGAGGTCTGGTCCAGCTGGCAGTCGTTGATGGCGATATCCCCGCCGCGGTAGCGGTCCGTCAGGGCCTGATAGGCATCCGACATCGAGCGGATGTGGTCCCTCGCCGCATAGGTCATCGGATGCTTGTGAATCTGTAGGCGTCCGAGGCGGTCCAAAACAATGTCCGTGCGGACCTGGAATTCCTCCGCGCGGTCATTGGAGAATTTGCTGTAGATCACGGGAATCGGCGGGCCGATCACCACCTCGAAGGAATTGGCAAAGTCCGGATAGGTGCGGTCCGCGATCGCGGATTCAAAGGCGTATTTCTCATTGAAGAGCACGAGGCGCTCCGAATCAAAGTTGCGGACGTTATCCGCAAACTCGCCCGCGCGCGGCAGGTACTGGTCCGAATGCAGCATCTGCGTGAACTTGTAGTCCGGATAAGGATAGTAAAAATGATATTCCTGAATCCCGGCGTTGCGCATGAGGCGCTCCAGCGCCGGCTTGGAAAAGGTTCTCGCGGGGTCCCCCGGAGCGTATCCCTCCACGCCCGCAAAGTATCTGCCCGCGTGATCCTCCCTGCAGCCGGCAAAGTATTTCATGCCGAGACGGTTTTCGATCGCAATGACAATCCTGCCGCCCGGCGCGAGATGCCGCTGCAGCAGATACAGAAAGGTCTCAAAGGGATGCTCCCCGCCGATATAGCTGGCGCCGTATTCGAAAACGCCGATCAGGAAAATGAAATCAAAGCTGCGGTCCAGGTCCGGCTCAATGTCCTTGAAGTTGCCGACGTGGATCGTGATGCCCTCGCGGTCACGGTTGCGGTAGGCATTGATGAGGCTGCGTTTTTTGCTGAGCTCCACGCAGGTCAGCTGTGCGCCGCGCGTGCTTAAGGTGGCCGTCACCGCGCCGCAGCCCGCGCCCACTTCCAGAATCTTTGCGCCGCGCGGGATCGGGATCCAGTCCACGATATTGCCGCGCAGGGAAGAGAGGTGATAAAACACCGGCCAGTCCGGCTTTTGCTCGATGATGGAGGGAAACTCCGAAGGATGATGATTCATCACGATCGTCAGCAGTTCGTCCTCCACCGCGCCGTCACTGTATAAATCCGCCCCCGTGTAATGGCGGTAGTTCATGGCGACTTTTCCGATCATCTCTGTCTGTAACATTCTGTCAGCTCCTTATTGCGGGGAAATTGCCGCTGCATCCGTAACCTTGACCCGGCTGTCCATATCGATATATCCCACCGTGTTCTTCTCCGAAACCACGGTCAGTGTCAGCGCATCGTACAGTCTATGATATACCTTAAACTCGTTTTGTTCAAATCCCGTGACGCCGAAGGAAAGCAGGTAGGCCCCGCCCTGCAGGACCATTTTCTGCGTGAAGGTGATCTCCTTGACATCCCCCCGCTTCACCGGCTCCTTATAGGCTTCCTCCACCATCGTGTTGGTGCCGGTGATTTCCTCTCCGCGGATGTTGCGGATGGTGAAGGCAAAGACGGGTGCGGCGATGTCCTTTTCGATCTCCGCGCGCATCCGCACCGTAAAGAAGGCGCCCTTTTCGATGCTCGAAACCGGTCTTCCGTCCGCATCCTCCACGGCAAAGGCGGTGATCCTCGCGCTCCCGTCCCCGTAGGACAGCAGCTGCGGATTGACGTTGGACACGTCCTCCGTTTCCGGAAGCGCACCCTCCCGGGCGTCCTCCGGCCGCAGTCCCACAAGGATCTGCTTGTAGCGGTCGATCATCTCCTTCGGTTCGCCGTCCCCCGCGAGTTTTCCTTCGTGCAGCACGATCACGCGGTCACAGTAGCGCATGATGCTCGACAGATCGTGCGAGACGAAGAGGATGGTCTTGCCCGCCTTCCGGAATTCTTCGAACTTATGATAGCATTTTGCCTGGAAAAAAACATCACCGACCGACAGCGCCTCATCCACGATCAGGATCTCCGGATCGATGTTGATGGCGACGGCGAAGGCCAGGCGCACAAACATGCCGCTGGAATAGGTCTTCACCGGCTGATATACGTATTCGCCGATATCCGCAAAGTCCAGGATGTCCTGCAGACGCGCCCGGATCTCCTCCTCCGAAAAGCCCGTCATCATCCCGTTCAAAAAGATGTTGTCGATCCCGTTGTATTCCATGTTGAAGCCGGCCCCGAGCTCCAGCAGCGCCGATACATGTCCCCCGACCCGCGCCTCTCCCGCGGTCGGGGTCAGCACGCCCGTGATCAGCTTTAGGAGCGTGGACTTGCCGCTCCCGTTCATGCCGATGATGCCGACGGTCTGACCGCGCGGCACCGAAAAGGAAACCCCGTCCAGCGCGCGGCGGTGCGAAACTTTCTCCGCGGGCAGCAGACGCAGCGCATCCCGGAGGCGGTCCGAGGGCTTGCGGTAGAGCTTATACACCTTTGTGATGTTTTCGACCTCGATGATATTTTCGCTCATAACACATCCGCGTAGTGCGGCTTACACCGCTTAAAAACCCGTGCGCCGATATAAAACAGCAGCAGCGTCGCCAGCCAGAAGCCGGTCGTACCGACCGGGTGCTCAAAAAACCATTTGCCGTCGTAAACGCTTTCCCGGTATCCGGTCACGATATAGACCATGGGGTTCAGCCTGACAAAAAACTTCAGACGCTCCGGCACCATCGCGATGGACCAGAGGATGGGCGTGCCCCACTGCAGAAACTGCAGCACGATCGAAATGATGTGCGCAAGATCCCGGAAGAACACCTGCACCGCACAGGTGGTATATAACAGCGCCAGCACAAACACAAACAGGCAGAGCATGTAATAGGGCAGCTGCAAAAGATACGGCGTCGGAGTAAAGCCGTAAACAGCGGCCACGATCAGCATCAGCAGCACAAAGGCCAGATGCACGAAGAGCGCACTGATCACCTTGATCAGCGGCAGGATGCTGATCTTGAACACCACCTTTTTGACGAGGTAGTTGTATTCGATCAGGGAGGTCGTGCCGGAGGTCAGCGCCTCCATAAAAAAGAACCAGGGCGTCAGACCCGTGGTCAGAAACAGAACGTAGGGCACGTTGACATTGCCCGCCATCTGCGCCCGCGTCTTGAAGATCACGTCAAACACCAGCCAGTAAAGCACGATCGTCACGACCGGCTGCACGAAGGCCCAGATGATGCCCATATAGGAGCCGGCGTAACGCTTCCGGAAGTCATTGACGGCAAGCTTCGCGATCAGCCGCCTGCTGTGCCACAGCTCCCCCGGCAGGGTTTTGATGTGTACCCTTTCGCTCTTTTCCGTGACAGCCGTCGTCAAAGGCGGATCCCCCTTGCGGCGCAATAGGCGGCAAGGCCGTCCCAGTGCCGGTCCTTTTCCGAAAGCTTCGGCTCCTCTCCCTCCGCGAAGGGCCAGCGGATGCCGATCTGCGGATCATTGTATGCCAGTCCGCTTTCATCCTCCGGATGGTAAAAATCAGAGCACTTGTAGGAGAAGACCGCGCGGTCCGACAACACATAAAAGCCGTGGGCAAAGCCCTTCGGGATGTAGAACTGCTTTCTGTTCTCCCCGGAGAGCACCTCCCCGTGCCACTTTCCGAAGGTCGGGGAGCCCTCTCTCAGATCCACGGCCACGTCAAAGACCTCCCCCGTGAGCACGCGCACCAGCTTGGTCTGGGGAAAGGATTTCTGGAAATGCAGTCCGCGCAGCACGCCCTTCACGGAGGCGGATTCGTTGTCCTGGACAAAGGTAACGTCCATCCCCTCTTCGGCAAACTGGGCGGCGTGATATGTCTCCAGAAAGTATCCGCGCGCGTCCCCGAAGACCTGCGGCGTCACCACCGCCAGCCCCTCGATTTCGCAGCGCTCCACGCTAATTTGTCCCATCGGTCTCCTCCGTTTCCGTTGTCTCTGTATTCTCTTCCCCGGTCGCGCCGGTCGAGGCGTCCTCCGGCGCTTCTTCCGCGGAATCCGTCGTCTCTTCCGTTTCCGCGTCCGCCGCCGTATCCGACGTGCCGGCGTCTTCCTCTTCTTCTTCCGTCTCTTCCTTTTCGATGCTGATCCTGGTATCCTCCGTCGGGATGCGGAAGCCTAAGATCGGCCGCATGGAAAGATCCCATTCGCCGCCCGGCAGCTCCTCGATGCGGATGACGCCGTCCATATCAGAATCCGTGTAGATCATCTCCGCGCGGTGCACCGTTCCCTCCGCCTGATAGGCGCGGACGGAGAAGGCCTGTCCCGTGACGAGGCGGTCGGCGCTGTCCACCACACGGACCGTCACCTGATTCCCCTCCACGGTGAAGCGCGGCGTCACCGCGATCACTTCCTCTTCCTCGATCACATCCGCGGGCAGCTCCATCGGGTCAAAAAAATCCGGATCCGCGAGAAAGGCCTTCAGGTTGTCACCGATCCTGAGGCCCCTGGGATCCTCCGGCAGCGCTTCCTCCGTTGCGGCCGTACTCGCGGCGGCGCCGGTGCTTCTTCCCGTGCGCCGGAAGCGGTCCGCATTGGCGAGATACACAATCACAAAGACCAGCGCAACGGCAAGGACGGTAAACAGCACGCCGCGTCGGACCAGTTTAGAGTCCATCCGCAACCTCGCTCAAGTAAACGCCGTAGGCCGTGCTCATCAGGGGCTTCGCCAGCTTCAGCAGCTGCTCCCTGTCAATGAAGCCGCGCTTGTACGCGATCTCCTCAATGCAGGAGACATAGAGCCCCTGCCGCTTCTGAAAGGCGGCGACAAAATTGGCGGCATCCAGCAGCGCGTCATGCGTGCCGGTATCCAGCCAGGCAAAGCCGCGTCCCATGATCTCCACACGGAGCTTGCCGCGCTGTAAGTATTCGTTATTCACGCTCGTGATTTCGATCTCCCCGCGCGCGGAGGGCTTCACGTTCTTCGCGATCTCCACCACCTCATTGTCATAGAAATACAGACCGGGCACCGCGTAGTTGCTCTTGGGCTGCTCCGGTTTTTCCTCAATGGAGATCACGCGCTTCTCGTCGTCAAATTCCACGACGCCGAATTCCTTCGGATTGCGCACATAATAACCGAAGATTGTCGCGCCTTCCTTCATCTTCGCCACCTCCTGCAGGAGCTTCGAAAAGCTCTGTCCGTAGAAGATGTTATCGCCGAGGACCAGCGCCACGGGATCCGTGCCGATGAATGTTTCCCCGATCAGGAACGCGTCCGCAAGGCCGCGCGGTTCCTCCTGTACGGCATAAGAGAAGGACAGCCCCAGCTGTGCGCCGTCTCCGAAGAGATCCCGAAACACCGGAAGATCCCGCGGCGTCGAGATGATGAGGATTTCCCGGATCCCCGCCAGCATCAG
>JAFSPF010000060.1 GCA_017443065.1 Lachnospiraceae bacterium | reverse complement strand
CTTTCTCTGTGAATGGCGATGTGGTAACTCCATTGTACAGGAAAAAGGGGGTCATTGCTCTTTTTATATTTCAGAGTGGTGAATTCCCGATAAAATCAAGGTTTTGAACTAAAAACGTAACGAAAAACGTTACATTACCCATCCGAGATAGGAGGAAACGAAATGAAAGTTCTGGTACTGAACGGAAGTCCGCATGCAAACGGCTGCACCGCAACCGCGCTGGATGAGGTGATCCGCATCCTGCAGGAAGATGGCATTGAAACCGAACTCATCCAGGTGGGACATCTCGATATCCGGGGCTGTATCGCCTGCGGGCATTGCTCCAAAGCAGGTAAATGTGTCTTTGACGATCCGGTGAATGAACTTGCGCCGAAGTTTGAAGCATCCGACGGCCTTCTCGTTGGAAGTCCCGTCTATTACGGTTCCCCGAACGGAACCATTCTTTCCCTCCTTGACCGCCTGTTTTACAGCACGCATTTTTCAAAACACATGAAGGTTGGGGCCGGTGTTGTGAGCTGCCGGCGCGGCGGGAATACGGCTACATTTGATGTGTTGAATAAGTACTTTACCATCAGCGGAATGCCCGTTGCGTCCAGCACATACTGGAATCAGGTACACGGCTTTTCCGCGCAGGATGTCAAAAAGGATCTGGAGGGTCTGCAGACCATGCGTAATCTCGGCCACAACATGGCCTTTATGATCAGGGCAATCGCAGACGCGAAAGAGAAGTACGGTATGCCAAAACAGGAGCACGAGTTCTTCACAAGTTTCCCCGACGGGAAAGAATGAGCAGGACCTAAAAAACCATGAGTGGGATAAACGATGCCATAAAACATAGTTGACATATTTGACATAATAGACATATTTGGCATATTTAACATATTTGGCAGATTTGACAGAGTTGAAAGATGAGGTATAAACATACTGGTTTGGGGAGAAAGCGTGCGAAATGAAACTCTTACTGACGGGATTTGAAGCCTTTGCCGGGGACATTGTGAATCCGTCCAGGGAAGCGGTGGAGCAGCTGGATGCGCTGCCTGCGGGGGTGGAGGTGAAGCGCCGGATACTGCCCGTGGTGTTCGGGGAGGCCGCAAAGGTGCTGCTGGAGGAAATCCGTGCATGGGAACCGGACGTAGTGTTGTCTGTGGGTCTTGCCGGAGGCAGGAGCGCTGTCTCCGTCGAACGGATCGCCGTGAACCTTGCGGATGCAAGGATTCCGGACAATAAGGGAAACCGGCCCGTGGACGAGATTCTTTCGGCGGACGGCGATCCCGCATATTTCGCGACAATTCCGATAAAGAAAATCGCAGATGCCATCCGTGAGGCCGGCATTCCTGCGGAGGTTTCCAACAGCGCCGGACTGTTTGTGTGCAACAGCGTCATGTATGCGGCACTGCATGCCGCAAAGCGGGAGTATCCGCAGATGCAGGCAGGCTTTGTGCATCTGCCGTATCTTCCCTCCCAGGCGGCAGCGCTGCCTGCCGGAACACCGTTCCTTTCCATCGCGGACGATATCCGCGCGATTCGCATCGCGGTGGAGACGATTGCTTCTCGAACAATCCGGAAGAATCGTTGTTTGCGCTAACTGTTCCTGTGCAGAAGAAGCTATAAGCGGCTCTTTAAATGCAGAGTTGACGTAAACGACGATACAATGGATCGGAATAAAGGGATGCAGCATGTTCTTACGCATGAGAGCTTATGGAATCCAATGGATGAGCATGATAAAATAGTGGGAAAACCAAATGGTGCGGACAGGAGGCGGGGATGATTCTCAGGGAAAAGACAGAGCTTAAATCCATACAGGAGATGCAACCACAGTTTTTTGAAGACATGGTAAAGATTGTTATCGATAAAAGAAGAAAACTGGTGGCAGTCAATATGGAAATGCATGCGGATCTGGGAATGGAATTGTACGATGACGGCTCGGATGAAAATGATTTATACGGCGCGAATATTTACTACGCGGATCGTGCGATTGAGTGGAGTTCCACACTGAATATCAAGCAAAACAGGAAGATCCAGAACGGAACATATGGCAGGGTGATCACAGACGAAGAGACCATCTGTCGTCTGACAGATATCATTGATTTGTGGATTTACTAAGAAGGTTTACGAACGGAAATACAAATGCAGGAGAAGTAGTTATGGATGCTGCAAGATGGAACAGTATGAGCGTAAGTGAGCAGATTCTGAATATCGGCGGTGAAGTACAGAGAGCCGTGGACAGAAAACAGAGAAATGACGAACATAACGCGCAGGTGTATCTGAACAAAGCGTTGGAGTGGCTTGCGCTCACCAAGGCAGACCCGAAGAACAGGCACCGTGTGGCGGAGCTGAATGACGCGGAAGAGGAACTGCAGGATTATTTTGACAAAAACACCTGGAATAATGACAGCGAGAGCGTCATGGGATATTGGAACTCCTTCCTGTCTGCAAGGTTTTAGGAGAGATTGATTATGTGAAGTGTTCGTGATTACGAAAAACGCAAGGAGCGTTTCGGATGAAAAACAAAACCATAGAATACAGGATCATGTCGATTCGTAAAGAGAACATGGCAGAACAGAAAGACTGCTTAAATCAGCTCTTACGTTTGTCTGAAGAGTGGGCGGATGAAAAGACCGGGCCTTCTTACGATGCGAATGATGAAGATGAATTTCTTGATAAAAATATATACGTTGCCTGTTTGAACAATAGAATCATAGCCTATGCGCTCGGACATAAGAAGCTGCTGAAAGAGAAAACGTCATATAATCAAATCGGAGAAACGGCATACGAGCTGGATGAAATCTATGTGTCAAAAGAGTATCGTAATCAGGGAATCGGTAAAGAATTGTATCATTTTGTTGAGTCGGATGTGAAAGACGAAGTGGATCTGATCGGACTTATTGCGATGTCATATCGGCACAAGGAGTTATTGCGATTGTATATGGATGAGCTCGGATTTGATTTTAATCATGCGCTATTGGTTAAGAGAATGAAGTAAGGAGACCTTGACAGGGGAGGAGAGAAGGATATGGAAACCATTTATCTTGCCGGGGGGTGCTTCTGGGGTGTACAGAAGTTTTTGGATCAGTTTGACGGCGTGATCGAAACAGAGGCGGGCTATGCCAACGGGCCGGACGGGGCGCCGGATTACCGGGCGGTCTGCAACGGCAGCGGTCACGCGGAAACGGTGCGCGTGGTTTTTGATCCGGAGCGCATTTCCCTGACAGAATTACTGGATTATTATTTCATGGTGATCGATCCGCTTTCCGTCAACAGGCAGGGGAATGACGCCGGCATCCAGTACCGCACGGGCGTTTATTATACGGAGGAGGCGCAGCTGCCCGGGATCAAAACGGTATTCGAAAAAGAGGAAAGGAAAGCGGGAGCAAAGCTTGCCGTGGAGCTTGAACCGCTGAAGAATTTCTTTTCCGCAGAGGAATATCACCAGAAGTATCTGGACAAGAATCCGGGCGGATACTGTCACATCCCGCAGGCGTATTTCCGTCTGCATGAGGAAAGAAAAGACAAGGCCGCGGAGACGGATGCGGCGCTTCGCGCCCGTATCGGGGATCTTGCCTATGAGGTGACACAAAACGCCGCCACGGAACGCGCCTTCACGGGGGCGTATGATCATTTCTTTGAAAAGGGTCTTTATGTGGATATTGTCAGCGGTGAGGTCCTGTTTACCTCCGAGGACAAATTTGATTCCGGCTGCGGCTGGCCGGCATTCACCAGGCCCGTCAACGCGGATGCCGTAACGGAGCATGAGGATACGTCGCATGGCATGATCCGCACGGAGGTGCGCAGCAGCGGTGCGGACTCGCATCTCGGGCATGTGTTTCCGGACGGGCCGAAGGAAGCGGGCGGACTCAGATACTGCATCAATTCCGCCGCTTTGCGCTTTATCCCGTTCGAGCGCCTGGAGGCGGAGGGATATGGCGAATATGCGTCGCTGTTTGACCGCTGACCCCGGCGGAGCAATATAGGAGTGATGTATGATGTACAACTGCTCATCCTGCGGTGCGTCGCTTCAATTTGATATCAGCCAGCAGAAGCTGAGATGCAGTCACTGTGACCGGCTGACAGATGTTGACGGGTTTGAGAAGTATTCTGATGAGGACAGTCAAGATGTGTATGATGCAATCCGCTACGGTTGTTTCAGCTGCGGCGCGGAGATTGTGACGACAAATGAATCGATGGTTTCCCATTGTGCATTTTGCGGTTCACAAAATTTATTGTCTCATAGATTATCCAGGGAGACGAGACCGTCCCATATCATCCCTTTCCAACGGACGAAAGAAGACTGCCTGACAGCATATAAGAAGTATTTGAAGAGGTTTTTATTTGCGCCGCGGGAGATGAAGGAGGCGGAGCGTCTGGATCGCTTCATGGGGATCTACATTCCTTACTGGGTTTACGGCGCGGAAAAGAAGGGCGAGATCTGCTTCGACGGGGAGAAGGCGACGGGCGGCAGAGGCGAGTACCGGTTCTATGATATCTACCGGTTGAGTGTTGACGTGGACGCAGCATACAAAGGCCTTGCGTTTGACGCCTCCGCAAAGTTTTCGGACCAAATGGCGGACGCGATTGCGCCTTTCGGTATACAAAAGATGCGCCCGTTTTCCCCTGCCGTTTTATGCGGATTCTATGCCGATCTCCCGGGGGTGGATCAAACAGAGTTTCAGGAAGTCGCAAAGTCGATCATGGAAAAGGATGTGTATCGCAGAAGCGCCGCGAAGTTTTCCTCATATAAGCTTCCTTCGACAAGTTCGCCGGTCGTGCCGAATATTGTAAAGCTGGAGCAGGATGAGCCGGAATGTGCCTTGTTCCCGGTCTGGTTTATGAGCTTCAGAAAGAAAATCTCCCGCAAAAAGGAACGTGTCGCATATGCCATCGTCAATGGGGAATCCGGAAAGGTTGCAGGCGATGTTCCCGTGGATGAGAAGCGCTTCCTGCTGTTTTCTCTTTTGTTATCGATTCCGGTATTTGTACTGCTGCAGATGTTCCTGACCGTGATTCCGGAAAATGCGCTTTTTATTTCCGCCCTGATGTCCGTGGCGGTACAGCTGAGCCATGTAAGGACAATTAAGAAAATCAGACAGAAAGAGAGTCTGCAACGGAAGGCGGCGAAGGAGAGGTACGTCCGGGAAATGGAAACGCAGGTTGGCTCGACCGAAAAAGGAAAGGATTCTGCCGACAGAACGCTGTCGTCCTTTTTCCGGGGGCTATGGTCGGTGATGATCGCTTTGGTTGTGGCGGGATACCTGATCTACCGGGCCGGAACGGCAATCGACCGGATGTCGGACAGCGCCGCGCAGATCCGGCCGCTTGTCCTTGCCGGTAGTGCGCTTGTCCTGCTTTTTTTCCGTGTTGCAAAGAATATGCTCAAGGATATTTCCGTTCTCGGTTACCTTGCATTGTTGGCGTCTGCCGCAGTATTGTTTATCCGCCCCGTCGATGATGTCTGGTATTATCTGGCGACGTTATTTTGTTACGGAATGATTGTGATCATGCTGTTGGGACTGATACGGCAATACAATGTATTGGCGACAAATCCGGTTCCTGTTTATCGCGAAAAACTGTCATTGCTGTATGATGAAGAACAGAGGGTGTAACAATCAAATACTTCTGCTGAGGATATTTTGTGCGGTGGCATTCCTCCTGATGTCAGCCGTCTTTTTCGACGGTTGTATGACGGTGTTTGCCGCGGAGGAAGCGGAACGCTACAATAACCCGGAAACCGGTTATAAAGCATGTATTCAGGATGAGGCCGGACTGCTGGATGCGGAGGAGGAGGCGGAACTGCTGGCATACATGATTCCGATTACAGAACGGGGAAATGTGCTGTTTCTGACAACAGAAGAGAGCGGAAACAATGCGCTGCGGCACGCCGGGAGAAGCAGGGAGTCGATGTTCGGGAAAAGAGTCAGTGCCGTGGTTTTCATGATTGACATGAAGAACCGTGAGGTGGTGATTAACAGTGACGGAAACATCTACAGGTACGTAAGGGAACGGCAGGCGCTAACCATCACGGACAACGTTTATTCATGTGCGAAGAATGAGGATTATTTTTCCTGCGCGGCAAAGGCGTTTGAGCAAATCGATTTGATACTTCGCGGAGAGCGGATCCTGGAACCGATGCGGTACACTACCAACGCGCTTTTGGCAGTCAGCCTGTCAACCATTCTGGCCTTCCTTCTGATACGGCGGGGAGTCCGGAAACCCGTTGTGTCCGACAGGGAATTGATGGAATCCATGGTGATACGCTTTGAAAGCCGCAACGCCCATGCGGAGCTGAAAAAACAGGTGGAACGGCATGAGCCTGTCAGGAGCAGATCTGCCGGAGGGGACGGAGGAAGTTCGGGAGGCACATCCTCCGGAGGCGGCGGAAGCTCGGGAGGCACATCCTCCGGGGGCGGCGGAAGCCACCGGTTTTAGCTTCCCGTAAAGATGCTTCCCGTCAGGGGAAGAGTGTCTGCAGGATCTCGTCTTTTGTGACCTGGCCGAACATCGCGTGCAGCGGAAAACGGTCGAGCACCGCGCTAACCTCCGCGCGACGAAAGGGCACCCCCTGCAGCGCTGCGGTCAGCGGCGCAAGATCCTCCGTCGCGAGGAAATCCCCGAAAAAGACGATGGTTTCGATCTCCCCTCCTTTCGCGACTGCCGCGCGCGCCTCCAGAATCCCGCCGTCAAAGCGCAGTTTGTTGGAGAAATCATAGCGCGGAGAGGTGCCGTAGTTCCATTCCCAGGTATCGTATTTTTCCCTTTGCAAACGTGAAATTTCCGCAAGCTCCTCCGCGGTCAGCGCGGCGTCTGTATAGCCGTCTGCGCTGAGACAGTTTTTCAGATAGTCCCGGAACGCGTCCAGGCTCATGTCCTCCTTGAGAAAATGGCGGATATTGCCGATGCGGCTTTTGACGGAGCCGGAGGCCCTGGAGGAAAACTTTAAGGGATCCGCGTACAGGGCGCCGGCGATCATGTCCGGATTGGAATCGAAGAGGAGCGTGCCGTGAAAGAGGATGCGCCCCAGATGGATCCGCTGCGCCGTGCCGGACACCTTGTGTCCCTCCACCAGGATGTCATTGCGCCCGGAGGCCTTAGCGTTGAGATGAAGCCCCCGCAATGCCGCAACCACCGGAGCCGCAAAGCGCGCAAGAACAAGCTCGTTCGCATGCGCCAGATCCGTGATAAAGGAGTAATTCAGATTGCCGAGATCATGATAGACGGCGCCGCCGCCGGTGATGCGCCTGACGACGCGGATCGCGTGCGCCTCCACAAAGCTTTGGTTGATCTCCGCCGCGGTGTTCTGGTTTCTGCCGATGATGATGGCGTTGTCGTTTTGCCAGAGCATCAGGATGTCGCCCGTACGGCGATGCGTCAGCACAAACTCCTCAAAGGCGAGATTATACGCGGGGTCCGTGGAATCTGTTGTCAAAAAGATGTTTTCCTCTGTCTGCATGCGGTCATACTCCCGATGAACAAGGCTGCGTTTTTTTGAATCAGCGGCAGGCTTCCCCGGTGAGGGGCAGTGTGAACGTGACGGTGAAGAGGCTGTCGTCAAGTGTGGCCGTAAGCTGTCCGCCCGTCTGCTCCGCGAGCTGATGCGCGATCGAAAGGCCGAGCCCCGTGGAGCTGTGCGTGCGCGCGGCGTCCGAACGGTAGAAGCGGGAGAAGACGCTGTGAATATCGATCTCTTCGGGGTGAGCCACCTCGTTGGCGCAGGAAAAAACGACCTGCGCCTTTTCTTTTTTCAGACTGAGCAGGGCGCGTGATGTGCCGTGGTCCAGTGCGTTCTTCAGGATGTTCTGCACAATCCGCCGGACGGATTCCTCTGCGGCATGCACGGGAAGCGGCTCCTCCGTAAAGGCGGTTTCCACCGTAATCCCCCGCGCCTCAAAATCGTCATAAAAGGAGAGCACGCAGGGGGCGACGACCGTCTGCAGATCCAGATCGGTAAGCGCGGGTACATAACCCGCGTCCTGCAGCCGCGCGTAGGTAAAGAGCGTATCGAGCAGCTCCTCGAGACTCTTTGTGCGTTCCTCGATGATACCGAGATACTTCTCGCGCTCCGCGGGATCCTCCGTCTGCTTTAAAAGCTGCAGATAGCCGGAGAGACTGGTCAGGGGCGTGCGGATGTCATGCGAGAGGTTGGCGATCGTTTCCTTCAGCGCCTGCTCCTCTTTGGCGCTGCCGCGCACGCGCGCCCGCTTTTCCTCCGCGAGCGCGTTGATCTCCGCTGTGAGCGCATTCAGCTCCGCAAAGGGCAGATCCCCGCTGAGCGTCATGTTCGTATCCTGCGTCCGCAAAAACGCCGTCCGCCGGCAGATGTCCTTGACCTGCCGACGGTAGGCGATCAGCGCGCCCGCTAAGAGGAGTGTAAGAATAATCAATACTACAATTGTCGCTGACATGCTACGCAATATCCCTCCGCTGCATCACAACACACGACAGCAGCACCGCCGCGGCGAGATACACACATCCGATGATGAGCCCCCGACGCAGGATGGCGTCATTTGCGGCAGGCATCACCTCACTGATCGCGCGGCTGATCGAGATCACGCCGGTATCCGGCTGCGCCACGCCAAATACGTGCTTTGCGATGAGATCCACGACGCGGAAGGCCATGGCCACAATGCCGCTTGAGAGCAGCACGCCCGCCGCGACGTCAAAGGGAAGGCTCCGTACCGCAAAGCACAGAAAGGCAATCACGAAGGCAAAGGCGATGTGGAGCAGAAGCTGCAGGCCGAGATACCGCGCAAGCCCCGTGCTGTCACTGACATAGAGGATATCGCCGAAGGCAATCCGTGCGCTGAGGAAGCCCGTGCCGAGATAGAGGAGGAACATCACCGCGACCAATGCCGTCAGCACAAGGAACTTCGGGATCACGAGCTTTCCCTTTCCCTGCGCATGTCCCGCAATGTTTTCGATGAAGCCGTAAGTAAAGTCCACACTGACGAACAGGGCGGTCAGGATGGCGACAAGGAGCTGCAGGGTGCCGCCGTTTAAGTCTGAGGAGGCCACGTCCCACAGATTGACGGCGCCGTCCTTCAACAGGCTGCTGTCGATCGGTGTGTAGATTCCCATGCGGATTTCCGCGGGCATCCCTTCCAGATTTTCCGCAAGCTGCGCAGCGTCCTCCGCGGAAAGCGAGTCCGTCATGGTGGCGGCGGTCTTCAGCAGGAAGCCGGAGCTGAGGCCGAAGACCAGAACAATGAGAAACATCACGCGCACGGAGCGCAGGTGCAGGGCTTTATAGCATTCGGATTTGATCAGATTAAACATGTGCGGCACCTCCCGTCAGATGGAGAAAATAGTTTTCCAGACTCTCGTTTTTCACCTGTATGCCAAGGAGGGGCACGTGCCCGTTTGCCATGGCCATCGCGATATTGCCGCTGTCCGTCAGGCGTTCAAAGATGCGGATCGTGTCCTTGTCGATCACCTTGTACCGCGCGATACCGCTTTCCTCCAGCACCGCACAGGCCGCGGGGGCGTCTGCGGTTTTGAGCTCGATGTGCTCGCCGCCCTTTTCCAGAAGCTCCTGATGCGTCAGCTCCTCTAAGAGCTGTCCTTCGTGCAGGATGCCGTAGTCCGTCGCGACCTTGGCAAGCTCCTCCAGGATGTGCGAGGAAATGATGATGGTGATTCCGTATTCGCGGTTGAGCCTTTCCAGGATCTGCCGCATCTCCGCGATGCCCTGCGGGTCCAGACCGTTGATCGGCTCATCGAGCAGCATCAGGTCGGGATTGCCGGCCAGCGCCAGCGCGATCCCCAGGCGCTGTTGCATGCCCATGGAAAACTTTTTGACGCTCTTTGTCCCGGTGTCACGCAGGCCCACGGTTTCCAGCAGCCTGTCCGCGGCGTCCTTTTCGCGGTTGCCGAGCGCCATCAGCTTGACCGTCAGGTTTTCCCTTG
>JAFSPF010000059.1 GCA_017443065.1 Lachnospiraceae bacterium | reverse complement strand
GGGCGGCATGGCCATCAATACCGCGGCACTCGATACCAGAGTGAAGGCTACGGTTTCCTCCACGATGCACGACATGACCCGCGTGAATGCGCAGGGATATTTTGATTCGGAGAACAGCGAAGAGGCACGCTATGAAAAGAAAAAAGCCATGTGCGAACAGCGCCTTGCGGACTTAAAAGCCGGCGATTATACGCTTGGCGGCGGCGTGGTCGATCCGCTGCCGGAGGATGCGCCTTTCTTCGTGAAGGATTATCACAGCTATTACAAGACCGACCGCGGATATCACGCAAGATCGCTCAATTCCAACGCCGGGTGGAATGTCATCGGCTGCGAGTCCTTTATCAACCAGCCGATCCTGAAATACAGCAATGAAATCCGCAGCGCCGTGTTACTGATTCACGGGGAGAAGGCACATTCCTGTTATTTCTCCAAAGACGCGTATGCCGACATGACAAGGGACAGCAAGTATACAGACAATAAAGAGCTGATGATTATCCCGGACGCGGTACACACCGATCTGTATGACGGCGGCGAAAAGAAGGTGATTCCGTTTGATAAGATGGATGATTTCTTTCAGAAGTACTTGAAGTAAGTCGGAGAGAAAAGATATGAGCAGGGGTCTGTATGGTGAAGACTGATCGTTCCTTCATGAAACAAAAACGGAAAAGGGCATGGTTTCCGGTAATGGTCATGATGCTGTTTGCATTCTGCGCTTGCGGTAGCAGTGATGCGGCACCGGAGACAGCCGCAACTGCAACCGTGACAGCAGGTGCATCAGAATCGAGCGCGGGAAATACCGGTGAGACAGATTTGAACGAAGGCGAGAACCTGATGACAGACGAGCCGGGGGAGGATGTCATGTTGCAATTAATGATAGGTCAGGAGGAAGTGACGGTCGCGTGGGAAGACAACGAAACGGTTGACGCCTTGAAGGAACTCGTGCGGTCTGAACCTCTGACAATCGAAATGTCCATGTATGGCGGATTTGAACAGGTCGGCTCACTCGGCAGGAGTCTTCCGAGAAACGACGTACAGACCACCACGCAGGCCGGAGATATCGTGCTGTATTCCGGAAATCAGATCGTTATGTTTTACGGTTCCAATTCCTGGGCATATACGAGGCTTGGGCATATCACGGATCAAAGCGCATCCGAACTGACGGAGCTTCTCGGAAGCGGGGATGTTACCATTACCATTGGCACAGAGTAAAAAGGAGTCAGGAGATCATGAAAGAAAACAAGGGACAGGTGATCCAGGTCTGCAACGGGGCGTTTTTATAATATGGTGAAAAGGTTTTTGATAATTGCATGGATCGTGCTGCTGCCGCCTGTCGTGACGGCGTGCGGTACGCAAAGCAGCACGCCTGCTGCGGAAACAAAATCCGCTGCAGGGGCGGAACAATCATCAGAGAAGGATTCCGGAAATGCAGACACGAGCGCGGAAGCCAGCAATACAGATGCGCGCACAGAAGCCGGGAATACGGACACGCGAGTGGAAGAAAGCACTGTCGACGAACAGAAAGAGACAATTCCGGCGGGAACACCCGGCGCGGACACCGGCATATTTGATTTTGACAAAAAAACGGTTCTGTTAAACAGCGGATATGAGATGCCGGTCATGGGGCTTGGCACCTACGCGCTCGATCACGATACCTGTGTGAATTCCGTGAAGACGCTTTTGGAGAACGGCGGAAGACTGATCGACACGGCGTACATGTATCACAACGAGGAAGCGGTCGGAGAAGGCGTGCGGCAGGCTATGGAGGAATACGGCATCGCGCGGGAGGAGATCTTTGTGATCACCAAGATCTACCCCAGCCAGTTCGACGATCCGGAGGCGGCGATCGAGCTTGCCCTGGAAAAGCTGGATATCGAATATATTGACATGATGCTCCTGCACCATCCGGGCACGGGGGATGTGGAGGCGTACAAGATGATGGAGCGGTATGTGGAAGAGGGAAAGATCCGCTCCATCGGTTTGTCCAACTGGTATATCGAAGAGCTGACCTCGTTTTTGCCGCAGGTGACGATCGTGCCGGCGCTTGTGCAAAATGAAATTCACCCGTATTATCAGGAGCAGGACGTGGTACCGTTCATACAGGAAAAGGGGATTGTCATGCAGGGCTGGTATCCGCTGGGCGGCCGCGGCTATACGGCGGAGCTGCTCGGGGATGAAACAATTCTCTCAATCGCGGAGGCGCATGGCGTATCCTCCGCCCAGGTGATTCTGCGCTGGAATCTGCAGCGGGGGATTGTCGTGATTCCGGGTTCGAGTAATCCTGATCATATCAAAGAAAATCTCGACCTGTTCGGCTTTGCACTGACGGAGGAAGAAATGGACAGAATTGCTTCCCTGGACCGCGGAGAAAAACATGACTGGTATTAAGGAACCGGTAAAAACCGCTTTGATCATGGAAGGCGGCGCGATGCGCGGGATGTTTACCTGCGGCGTCATAGACGTGCTGATGAAAAATGACATCCGCTTTGACGGTGCGGCGGGGATTTCGGCAGGCGCCACCTTCGGCTGCAACTATAAGTCAAAACAGATCGGCAGACCGCTGCGCTACAACAAAAAATACAGCAGGGATCCGAGATACTGCAGCTTCCGTTCACTGATCAAAACCGGTGATCTGTACGGCGCGGATTTTTGTTACCGGGAACTCCCGGATGTACTGGATCCCTTTGACCGGGAAACCTTCCGCAAGAATCCAACCGCATTTTACATCGGGGCGACGGATGTCAGAACGGGGAAATGCGTGTATCACAAATGCAGCGACGGAGGAGAAAAGGACATCACATGGATGCGTGCATCCGCCTCCATGCCGCTCGTGTCACGACCTGTTTCTGTTGACGGATATCTCCTGCTTGACGGCGGTATTTCGGATGCGGTTCCGTTCCGGTTCATGGAAAAGCAGGGATATCGCCGTAATCTGATCATCCTGACGCAGCCCGAAGGATACAGGAAAAGCCGGACCAAGGGTCTGCCGCTGATGAAGCGGATGCTTCGCGAATATCCTGCCGTTGTCAGGGCAATGGAGAAGCGGCACAGGATGTATAACCGCCAGATGAAGGAGATCATGGAAAGAGAGAAAAAGGGTATTTCCTTCGTGATCAGACCGCCGCAATCACTCGAAATCCGCAGGACGGAAAAGGACCCCCGGCAGCTGGAAAGAGTTTACAGAATCGGCCGCAGGGAGGCGGAAAAAGCGCTTCCGGAATTGAAGAGGTTTCTAAACGCGTGACCGTCCCTCTGCCCGGCCCCTGTCTCAGCCCCGGCGAAGAATAAAATGATTCTTACGAAATCCGATCAGGCCCTCCTGCTTCATTTTACCCAGTTCCTTTGAGAGCGCCGTGCGCTCCACGTTGAGATAATCCGCCATCTGCTGGCGGTCGAAGGGAATATCAAATTCCTGTCGGCCTTTTGCGGTGGCAAGACTGTCGAGGTAGGCCATCACCCGTCCCCGTATGGTCTTGGGAGCGGTCTGGAAACTCCGGCCGGAGAGCATCAGGTTTTTTTGCATGGAAATCCCGAGCAGATTCAGCGTGAGCTTTGTGACCCAGGTCTCATTCCGGGAGAGCATGTTCCGGAGCGCGCCGATCTGCAAAAACAAAATGCGACTGCTTTCATTTGCCACCACGTCCACAAGAAGCGGCTGCGTGCCGAGAAAACCGTAGGTCTCCGCGAAAAACTCGCCCGGCCCCGCATGGTTTAAGATCGTCTTGTTTCCCCAGAGATCATTGCTTTCGATGGTCACGCCGCCCTCCGTGACGAGCCCCATATACTCCGTTGTGCTTCCGGCGCGAAACACAAAACTGCCCTTCCGGTATTTCTTTTCAAAGGAAGTAAGGCGCGTCAGCGCGTCCCGGATTTCTTTTTCGGACATCTCCCGGAAGAACTGCGTGTCTTTGACGATCCTGATATCCATACAGGGCTCCTCTCTGAAAATGATCATATTTCGTGGTTATAACCACGTACATCCTTCCTCCATCATACTATACTGTGATATAAGGTGTCAAAAGTCATGAAGACGATCTTGCCTGCAAGAATCGTCAAAAGAAACCAACGGAGGAAAACTATGGTACGCAAGATCATCCATATCGACGAAGACAAGTGCACCGGCTGCGGTATCTGCGCGCTGGCCTGCCATGAGGGCGCGATCGATATCATCGACGGTAAGGCGAAGCTGGTCCGCGAAAATTTCTGTGACGGCTTCGGCGACTGCCTGCCGGCCTGCCCGACGGGTGCCATCACCTTTGAGGAGCGGGAAGCGCCGGCCTATGACGAGGCCGCAGTGAAGGAAGCAATGAAGAAGAGGGGGACGGTCATGGAACATTTTATCGATCACGGGCATCATGAGGAAATGCACGGAGCGCACGGACATCCCGCGGGCTGTCCCGGCGCGCGTTTTGCGGCACTGCCGCCGCGTGAGGAGCCGTCTGAGCCCGCGGCACCGGGCCCGGTCTTTGCGGGATATGCCAAACCCGTTTCCAGGCTCGGCCAGTGGCCCTGCCAGATCAAGCTCCTGCCGCCGAAGATGCCCTTGTATGACGGCGCGAAGCTCCTGATCGCTGCGGACTGCACGGCCTACGCCTATGCCAACATGCATGAGGAGTTTATGAAGGGCCGGGTCACGATGATCGGATGTCCGAAGCTCGATGCGGTTGATTATACGGAAAAACTGACAGACATCATCGCAAACAATGATGTCAAAGAAGTCACAATCGTCCGCATGGAGGTGCCCTGCTGCGGCGGACTGGAGCAGGCGGCCAAAAACGCATTGCAGGCAAGCGGCAAATTCATCCCCTGGCAGGTCATAACGATCAGCACGGACGGAAACATCCTGTAGTCAACGGATACCGGGGAGCCACGTTTGGCGCTAACGGTAAAAAAATACGAGTTAGCGCCAAAAACATAAGTTGCTTTTGGCGCTAACTGTGTTTATAATAGACTTAGCGCCAAAATGTTGGCATAAGGAGGATGACAGGTATGTTGATCGGCAGGACAAGGGAAAGACACATCCTGGAAGAAGCGTTTCATGCAGATGAGTCCAAGTTTGTGGCCGTGTATGGCAGACGCAGAGTCGGGAAAACCTATCTGATACGCGAGAGTTTTGGCTCGCAATTTACATTCCAGCATACAGGCTACCATGGCGGTAAGCTGGCGGATGAACTGTTTGAGTTCTGTACTTCGCTTCGTGAATATGGTCTGCGGGATTTTGCAAAGCCGGGAAACTGGCTGGAAGCCTTTGAATTG
>JAFSPF010000058.1 GCA_017443065.1 Lachnospiraceae bacterium | reverse complement strand
TGGCTTGTCTCCCATGGTATTGCAACGATCAGTTCGCAGGAATGTGCGCATTTATTTGGTGTCCCACGGGAGGAGGTTCCGCAGCGAATGGTCCGCCTTCGCAAGAAGGGGCAATTTGTTGCGCTTGCCAGAGGACTTTGGGTAGCGGTTCCCGCAGAGTATCGGGAAATGCATGCGCCTGATCCGATGTATTATATAGATGATCTGATGTCATTCTACGGATGTGACTATTGTGTCGGATGGTTATCAGCTGCGGCCTTGCAGGGAGCACGTCAACAGGCACCACAGGTGTTTCAGCTTGCCGCAAACAAAATGCTCAGAAACAGGGTTATCGGACGAAGCAGATTACAATTCTTTGACAGGTCATATGTTTCAAAAATCACAAGGCGCAGAATCACCATTTCGTCAGGCAGGGCATATGTTGCATCGCCGGGCACAACCATGCTGATGGCAGCTTCGGATCCGGTGCAGTGCGGTGGTATCGATAATACAGCGACGATCATTACGGAATTGGCAGAGGAGAACACGGAATACCGGGAGGATATTCTGAAGGATGCGCCGTTGTTTTCTGATACGGCAGTGCGCAGGCTGGGGTGGGTATTGGAGCATGTGGCCGGGGAAGACAGTCTGGATGCGCTCGCGAAATATTGTGAAAGAGCGAATACACCGGCTTTACTTTTATCGGATGGAAGAAGAAGCGGAAGCATTGACAGACGTTGGAATATCATAGTAAACAGGGAGATTGAAGCGGATATATGATATCGAGAAGAGATATTATCAACTGGAGCGTTGAACATCCGTGGCAGGAGCAGGATCAGATCGAGCAGGATCTGCTTTTGTCGCAGGCAATCTGTGAGATTGCAAGTGATGAATTGCTTGCCGAAGAACTGGCACTCAGAGGAGGCACTGCGTTTCATAAGCTTTTTCTGGAGAAGCCGCTTCGCTATAGTGAAGATCTCGATTATGTACGTACAACTGCCGGCGGGATTGGTGAAGTCACGGGAAGATTACTGGATATTGGAAAGAGGCTCGGATACACTGTCAGCTCAAAAATGGGAATGTATCCCAAAGTACTGTGGAGGTATATTGCGGACAGCGGTCTGAATGCCAAAATAAAGATTGAAATAAACACGTATGAACGTGAACCGGTAAGAGGATTTCAGACACCCGCCCATTCTGTTTTATCGCCGTATTATCATAATACCGTCAGGGTACGAACGTTTTTCACAGAGGAACTTATGGCGACGAAAATCAGGGCATTGTATCAGCGCGCCAAGGGCCGGGACCTCTTTGATCTTTGGCTGGCCTTGACCGAATTAAAGATTAACGCTGCAGATGTTGTCGATATTTTTTCCGCGTACAGACCGCCTGATCTGACAAGCGAGGAAGCAATAAAAAATCTTAGGAAGAAGCTTGATATGGCGTCGTACGTGAAGGATACCGCGAATCTCTTGCGGAATGATGCGCCGGTTTATGACCCGATCGCTGCGGGAGAGATTGTAATATCCAACTTGTTGTCTGCGCTGTAAAAGAAGAATAGTGCACCGTAAAGCAAATAACCGACAGTTTGGAACTGAAAACCTTCGCTATATAACTTGTAACAAGGCTCACGGTTTGTCACAAGTCCCTTACAGGGCGTCGGCGGCAAGCTTCAGGCAGCCGCAGATGCCCTGGTCACCGTTCAGGGACGCGGGCACGATATAGTGATCGATATCGCGCAGCTGCGGGGTGTCGAGGTAGCCGTTCAGGAGCTTCAGCGTCTTTTCACGGACCATGGGAAAGAGCTGCTCCTGCGCCATGACGCCGCCGCCCAGGATAATCACCTCCGGGCTCAGCATCACGATCGTCGTGAGCATGGCCTGCGCGAGATAGTCACTTTCGAGTTCCCAGACTTCTGTTTGATCCGCGAGCTCCTTGCCGCTTTTCCCCCAGCGCTGTTCGATCGCGGGACCGGCGGCCATTCCTTCGAGGCAGTTCCCGTGGGAGGGGCAGCAGCCCTTGAAGCCGTCCCCCGCAACCGGGCGCATCAGGATGTGGCCGGCCTCCGCATGCTGCATCCCGTGCAGAAGATTCCCCTCCGACATGATGCCCGCACCGATGCCGGTGCCGATCGTGTAATAGACGGCGTTCCGGATGCCCTTCGATGCGCCGAAGGTGATTTCCCCGAGCAGGGAGCCGTTGACATCCGTATCAAAGCCGACGGGAACGTTCAGCGCCTCCCGGAAGGCGGAGACGATATCATAATCACGCCAGGGAAGCTTCGGCGTTTTCAGGATGCGGCCGTAGGTCTTTGATGCGGGATCCGGGTCCACCGGTCCGAAGCAGGCGATGCCGAGCGCCTCGATGCCCTTGTCCCGGAAAAAATCGATCATCGGCGGTACGGTTTCCTCCGGTGCCAACGTCGGGAGGGAAATGCGTTCGCCGATCTTTCCCGTTTCGTCGCCGATCGCGCAGATCATTTTGGTACCGCCCGCTTCCAGTGCGCCAAGTCGTTTCATGACAAATCCTCCGTATCGTCTTCCTCTTCGAAGGGGTCCCCTTCGAGTTCATAAAACTGTTCCTCGATCCTGAGCTCGGCATTCAGCCCGTCGTACAGGATCAGCTCCGACAAAAACACGATAAACCAGATGCCAAGCAGCGGCATCAGCACCAGTGACCAGGGGGCAAAGAAAATATACAGCGCCCAGTAAAACACCTGCAGCAGGGTGGCGACGGTCACGCGCCACAGATATTTTGCCGTGAACAGGATCATGTTGCGGATCCGGTCCGCGGCCGGCAGTGAAAAAAGCACGAGCTGCGGCCAGTACAGGCTGTTGATCAGAACGAGCAGAAAGGCGCTGAGGAGATAGGCGGCGATGGTGCGTCCGTCCCGCCATGTATCCAGCGTGAAGGCGATGTAGGCCATAAAGGCATAGGCGCCGAGCATCAGCCCGAGCAGCGCGCCGGGAAAGAGCGAGGCCTTCCAGTTCTGCTTCCAGCTGCGTTTATACGATGCCCACCAGTTGTCCGGGGAGAAGCGCAGGCCCCGCATGACGGCGTCATAAAGCGCGGCGAGAAAGGGGCCGAAGATCATCCCGCCCGCGAGTGATGCCGGCAGCAGGACGACAAAGCTGGATAACAGGATCGCACTGACAATGCCGAAAGCGAGCGGCAGAAGACCGAGCACGGTCAGAAAGCCGGCCTTCCACCAGGCAAAGCCGAAATAGCTTAAGAGCTGCCGGTAACGGGCAAAGCCCGTCTGGCGTTTGCTTGCGTCATATCCGTCATCACGAAACAAAAAGGCCATTCCGATGTGCCGTCCTTTCGTTAAGGCGTGCCCAGATGCATGGCGGAAAGAAAGGCATCCAGCAGGGCGTCCGGGTCCTCCGGAGACTCCGGTGTGCAGGTCATTTCCGCCACGATGACAAAACGGTCATAGACATAAAAAGCGGAGGCGCCCCGGTCATAGGGACTGTCTTCCGATGCGGAGCGGTAGTGCAGCAGGGTGTAAGTCGCGCCGTTCGCGCTGCGCTCCTCCTCCCCCGTCACCGTCTGTAAATCTCTTGTCCGCGCCATCCAGTCGGCCATCGCCTGCTCGGCGTTTGCCTGATCCGCGCAGCCGTAGAGCAGAAGATAACACTGCTCCGGATACAGCGTGACATCCTCTCCTTCGGCGTTGACGTACGCCGTGCCCTCGCCGGAGACATAGGTGGCGTAGTAGGTTTCCTCTCCCGCCAGAACGCTGTTGTTTTCGAGAAGCGTCATGCCGGCGGGCTGTGACTCGATGCCGAGGGTGGTCCCCAGCATTTCCCATCCGCGGTCCCAGGCATTTCCCGCAAGGTCCTGCGCAGGATAACGCGAGAAGTTCATCCGGGTCAGCGCGAACAGCAGGCCGAAGATCAGCACAATCGGAATCAGCAGGTAATATCGTTTGCGCAGTTGGTTCATGGCTTCGTTGCTCCTTCGGTCAGGGTCTGCCAGAAGAGATCGCAGGCATCCATGTGCGCGGCCTCCCTTCCGTTTTCAAATTTCCTGCGCGCCACGTAGAGCCCGGAAAGCAATTCACTGTTTTCCCCGGAAAAGGTGACGCCGAGCGTTTCCTCCCGGAAGCCGCCGAGCGAAAGCGCGGCAAGCTTCGGACAGGCGGTCCAGGGATAACAGTCGGGGGCGTTTTCCTTCATGCGCAGGATCTCGTATTTCTTTTCGAAAGAAAGCGGATCCTCCAGCAGAAAGAGGTAGCTGTCACAGGATTCGAGGTCCGCAACAAGCGCGACGGAAGCGGCGCCCTGTTCCGCGGCGGCCGCCGTGTTCTCCGGCGAGCCCTCCGGGTATTGTAATAAGGTCACCTTCACCGTCCCGTCGCCGTTGGCGTCCGTCGCAAAGGAGGCGAAGGTCTCCTCCACCGCCGTGACGCATTCCGCGGGGAGCGGTGCCGCGCCGACATAGGCGACGCTCAGATCCGGCAGCGTCTCTCCGATGTGCAGCGCGCTCCTTGCCAGATCCAGCGCGATGAAAAGCAGAACGGCGCCGATCAGCACATGAAATTTGTGATAATGCCACCAGTTTCTGCGCTTTTCCTGTTTCGTCAGCTCGCGCTTTTCTTCCGGCTGCACATCCCGGTATTTCCATTCCAGATAGCGGCTGCTCATACGTCCGCTTCCCCGTCCAGTGTCGTGCCGCCGTAGGCGTAATGCACGGGCAGGCTGATCAGGGCGGAGGACTGTGCGCTGCTGTCCGTCAGCAGCACATCGACCGCCATCTGCGCCATCTCCGCCACCGGCTGTACGATGGTGGAGCAGACATAACGCTCCGTCCCGAGGCTCTTTATGCCGTCAAAGCCGATAAGCTGCACATCCTCCGGCACGCGCACGCCGTGCGATCGCAGATAATCGCAGATCAGCAGGGTGAGGCTGTCGGTGTTGCAAAAAATTCCGTCAAAGGAAGGCTTTTTGCGGATGACGTGTTTATCCAGAAATTCAAAGAAGGGAGTAAAGCCGTCCGCGTCATGCAGGGTCAGGGATTCACAGGGAAGCCCCGCATTGCGGCAGCAGGCATCAAAGCCGGCAAAGCGCTTGTCCGGTTCGCCGACGACATGGGAGCCGCTGCGCAGAAAGAGCGGCTTTTTGCAGCCGAAGGAAATGAGCTTTTCCCCGGCCAGGTAGCCGCCGCCGAAGTTGTCCGCGGAAACGCAGGGGATGGAGGTGCCGAAATGCCGGTCGATGCTGACGAAGGGCAGGCCCTCATCCACGCGCAGCTCCGGATGATAGGTCAGTGCGATGATCCCGTCCGCCTTGTTCTGCCGCACCATGTCGATACAGCGCTGTTCCGCGTCGGGATCAAAGTTGGTGATGAAGAGCAATGCGCGGTAGCCGCGCTGCATGAGCGCGCCGGTCAGCTGCTCCGCGAGCGCAGAAAAGAAGGGATGATGCAGCAGGGGCAGGATCAGCGCCACGGTCTGCGTGCGGTTGGTCTTAAGTCCGCGCGCATAGCTGTTGATCTGATAGCCGAGTTTTTCCGCGGCCTCCCGGACACGATGACGGTAGTCCTCCCCGACGGGAATGTTGTTGAAGACCTTGGAAACCGTCCCCAGGGAAACACCGGCCTCCTGTGCCACGTCCTTCATGGTCGGTGCCGCGCTCTTTTTTTTCATGCAAACCCTCCTTACGCAGAAAACAAGGAAACGACGGATCCGGTTTTCTGAAAATGCCCGTTTCGTTTCATGAACATTATGGCATAGTTTCATAAAATTTCACATAGGTAAATTTCACAAAAAAAGCGGAAAGCATTTGTGCAAAAGGGAAAAATGAAATATCGGAGCCAATTCCTCGTTGACAGATGGCATCCGTGGCACATATGATAAGAGCAACACGGGATAAAACGTTTCACGGATATTCCATGAAAGCAGAGGTAAAAACCGCTGAAACGCAATGGGATCATGCGTGAAACGTTACACGCAACAGAGAGAAAGGAGGGGTTTCATGGCATCCAGAACGCCAGCCGCCATGAAGCGGACCGTCGGCGGAAAGACGCTCGGCCGCAGAATCGGCGACAACTGGCAGCTTTACGCCTTGCTGCTGATCCCGGTGGTGCTGACCATCATCTATAAGTACATTCCGATGTACGGCATCCAGATCGCGTTCCGGGATTACAAGGCAAGCGCAGGTATCACGGGGAGCAAGTGGGTCGGCCTCGACTGGTTCACGCGCTTCTTCACCGCACCGACCTGCGGACGCATGATCCGCAACACGGTACTCTTAAGCCTCTACAGTTTATTGTGGGGATTTCCGATACCGATCCTGCTCTCGCTCTGCATCAACCAGCTGCGCTTCCCGAAGTATAAGCGCGTGGTGCAGACGGTGCTGTATGCGCCGCATTTCATCTCCACGATGGTCATCTGCGGTATGATCCGTATTTTCTTAAGTCCCTCCGGCGGTCTGATCAATCTGCTGCTGGGGACCAGCGTTGACTTCCTGACGGAGTCCGGAGCCTTCCGTTCCATCTATATTATCTCCGGCATCTGGCAGGACGCGGGATGGGGCTGTATCATCTATCTCGCGACGCTGGCCAATGTGGACACGAGTCTGTACGAAGCGGCCAAGGTGGACGGTGCGTCGGTCTTCCAGCGCATTGTCAACATCGATATTCCCGCACTCTTGCCGATGGCGATCCTGAACCTCATCATGAGCGCGGGCTCGCTGATGAATGTCGGTTTTGAAAAGGTGTGGCTGCTGCAGACGGATCTGAACAAGGCGACGAGTGACGTCATCGCCGTTTATGTGTACCAGCAGGGTATTGAAAATGCCAAGTACAGCTATTCCACCGCGGTCGGTCTCTTCAACACCGCGGTCAATCTGATCCTGCTCTTTGTCGTCAACCGCATCGCGTCGAAGACATCCGACGTGAACTTTGTGTAGGGGAGGTGTCAGATGGCAGGAAAAATGAAAGCATCCAAAAGCATGTCGGAGGGAAGGTCGGATTTCGTGCTCATCCTGATCACGGGTCTGGTGCTGCTGATCGTGGCGTATCCTTTGTATTACGTCCTGATCGCGTCCTTCTCCAATCCTTACGACGTGTATGCCGGCAAGACCTTCCTCTTGCCGAGCGAGTTTTCGCTGAAGGCGTATTCGGCGGTGTTCGCGGACGAAAACATCTTCCGCGGCTACATGAATTCCATCAAGTACACGGTGATCGGCACGATCTTTTCCGTGGTCATGCTCTACATCACGGCGTATCCGCTGGCGCAGAAGGATCTGCCGGGACGCAAGGCCTTAAGCATCTTCTTCATCATCACGATGTATTTCGGCGGCGGTCTCGTGCCGACCTACCTGATCGTCAAAAACACGGGATTGCTCAACAACATGTGGGCGCTGTTTCTGCCCGGCGGCGTCGGTGTCGGCAACATGATCATCGTACGCAACTATTTCCAGAACAGCATCCCGCATGAGCTGATCGAGGCGTCGGAGATTGACGGCTGTTCCAAGCTGCGCACCTTCTTAAGCATCGTCATACCGCTGTCGATGCCGATCATGGCGGTCATGGTGGTCTTCTGTATGGTGGCCTACTGGAACGACTGGTTCACGTCCCTGATCTACCTCACGGATGAAAAGATGCATCCGCTGCCCCTGGTGCTGCGCAACATCCTGATCCGCTCCTCCGCGAGCGCGTCACAGGCCTCGACGATTTCCGGCGGCTACGCCGAACTCAACAAACTGACGGAGATGCTCAAGTTCTCGTCCATCGTCGTGGCGGCGGCACCGATGCTGATCATCTATCCTTTCATTCAGAAATATTTTGAAAAAGGATTTATGGCGGGCGCGGTCAAAGGATAACGAAAGCAAAAGGGAAAAAGCAAAACAACGTAAGGAGGCATAACAGAATGAAAAAGAAGATTTTCGGGAGAAAGACAGCAATGGTTCTTGCGCTGGCACTGACCACCGTATCCCTTGCCGCATGCGGCGGCTCGGGCGGCAGTGCACCGGCGAGCGCAGAGCCGGTCATGGACACGGAACAGACGGAGTTTACGATCCTCGGCGGACAGAGTGCGCTGTCCCCGGGCTACACGGACAATGAAGTATTAAACAAACTGCAGGAGGAGACCGGCATCAGCATCACCTGGAACACGATGAGCGATTCCCTCTCCGAGCAGGTCAACATCCATATCGCCGGCGGCGATCTGCCGGACGCTTTTATGGGCGTGGGATTTTCCAACTATGAACTGGCCACCTACGGCGAGGACGGCACCTTTATCGACCTGACGCCCTATATCACGGAGGATGTCATGCCGAACCTGACCAAAGTTCTGGAGGAGCATCCGGAGGTGCGCGCCGCCATCACGATGGACAACGGCGCGATCTACGGCCTGCCCTCCGGCGAGCAGATGGGCACGGCCGGTATCGGCAAGGAAAAGGATTATTCGATCTTTACCGTGCCGCAGTTTTCCATGATCAACAAGGCATGGCTGGATGAGCTGGGGCTTGAAATTCCGACGACCCTGGACGAACTGCATGACGTGCTGAAGGCCTTCGCGGACAATGACATGTCAGCAACTTATTATGGCAACGCGCCGGGCAGCACGATCCCGCTTTGCACCGGATATGACCAGTGGTGCTGGGGACAGAACATCTTCTATGCGGGCTTCGGCTTCACCAACTGGATTAACGATGTCTGCATGGATCTTGTGCTCACGCCGGACGGAAAGGCCAACTTCGTCTGCGATGACGACGGCTACCGCGAGGCGATGACCTACTTCCATGACTGGTACGCGGAAGGGCTGATCGATATCGAGATGTTCTCGCAGACCGACACGCAGCTGATGAGCAAATGCCAGCAGGGTTATGTCGGCGTGTCCACCTGGTGGTATATCGAGGAGCTGATGGGCGAATATGCAAAGGATTATGTCTTCCTGCCGGTTCTGGACGGCCCGTCCGGCACCAACAACGTCACGGTGCGTACCGGCGGCGGCACGACGAGCGGCAACCTCTCGGTCACGAGCAAGTGCGAGAGCCCGGTGAACCTTCTGAAGTTCTTTGACAGATGGTATGACGGCGAGATCGTCATGCAGCTGCAGTACGGTCCGATCGGCGTGTACTTTACGGGACAGGATGAGAACGGCGTGTGGAACTCCATCACGGAAGAGGAAGCACAGGCACAGTTCGGCAAGGGTGCAGGCGAATTGAAGAGCACCTATGAGGTGGCCGGTCCCAAGCTCATCCTCTCCTCCTACTACAGGGATTACTTCCACATGGAGGACCGCGCGATCGAGCGTCTGACGGATCTGTATGACGTCTGGATGCCGCAGGTCAAGGACGACACGACCTATCCGATCGACTGCGTGTTTACGGCGGAGGAGCTGGAGATCATCGACCGCTATCGTCCGGATTTCGAATCCATCGTGGCGGAGCAGGAAGGTCTCTGGATCAAGAACGGCGGCCCCACGGACGAAGAGTGGGAAGCTTATAAGCAGAATCTCGTGGATACCTGCGGCATGGAAGAACTGCTCAAGGTATACCAGGATGCCTATGACCGCTATGCGGCAGCACAGGAATAAGGTAAAAAAACGGAATGATAAAACAGGACGCACTGCGCGAAGCAAGAGAATTTGAAACCGCATACCTTCCTTTCATCACCGATGAGGAGCGGCCGGCCTTTCATCTGACGGGCGGGATCGGCTGGATCAATGATCCCAACGGCTTCGCTCCTTACGGTGGTGCGTACCACCTGTTTTATCAGTACCACCCTTATGCCAATCACTGGGGGCCGATGCACTGGGGACATGCAAAAACGACGGATTTTATCCGTTGGGAACGGCTCCCGGTGGCACTGGCACCGGACACAAAGGCGGACCGGGACGGCTGTTTTTCCGGCAGCGCCCTGGAGCTTGCGGACGGCAGGCATCTGCTGGTCTACACCGGTGTCAGAAGAAAACGCTTAAAGGACGGGGAATCCGTGGACAGCCAGGCACAGTGTGTGGCCTTCGGCGACGGAACGGAATATGTCAAGTATGAAGGCAACCCCGTGCTGGATGAGGCGGATCTGCCGGAAGGCGGCAGCGGAAGGGATTTCCGTGATCCGAAGGTATGGATGGAGGAAGACGGAACCCTGTGCATGGTGGTGGGGAACCGCGCTTCGGACGGCAGCGGAAGGATTCTGCTCTACGAGAGCAGGGATGCGCTGCACTGGAGTTTTGTCACGATCCTGGATGCGAGCGAAAATGTCTACGGCAGGATGTGGGAGTGTCCGGATTTCTTCCCCCTCGGGGAGAAGCAGATCCTGATGGTCAGCCCGCAGGAGATGCAGCCCATGGGCATGGAGTTTCATGCGGGAGACAACACCGCCTGGCTGATCGGAAGTTATGACAGAGCCACGCGGAAGTTTACGAGGGAGCATGTGCAGGCCATCGATCACGGCATCGATTTTTACGCGCCGCAGACACTGCTCACAAAGGACGGCAGGCGGGTGATGATCGCCTGGATGCAGAGCTGGGCGTCCTCGCGCTCCGTTCCGCAGGGCGCACGCTTCACCGGCGAGATGACGCTGCCCCGGGAGCTGACCATGAAGGACGGGCGCATCTTACAGCGGCCGGTCAGGGAACTGGAAGCTTACCGTGGAAAACGGGTTCTGTACGAAAACATTCCCGTCGAGGGCGGGATGACACTTGCCGGTATCGAGGGGAGGATCCTCGACATGACGGTGACGGTGCGGCAGGCGGTTACAGGAAACCCCTTCCGCTATTTTAAGATTCATCTGGCCAAGGACGGTGCGTTTATGACGACCATCCGTTACAAGCCGGAGACGGAGACGATCCGTGTGGACCGCTCCCGCAGCGGATTCCCGTATGACATCGTCAACGTCAGGGATTTTCTGGTCCGCCCGGTGGACGGGTGCGTCAGACTCAGAATCATTCTGGACAAGCACAGTCTGGAGCTGTTTGTGGGAGAAGGAGAACAGGCGGCAACGTTTATGATTCACACGCCGCAGGACGCGCGCGCCATCAGCTTTGAATCCGAAGGCGCCGCGGCACTGATCGATGTGGAGAAATACGAACTGATCATTCCGCAGGAAGAAAGGAAGGAAAACAATGTCTGAGGTGGTAATCAAAAATCTCAAGAAGATCTACGACAACAAGGTCACGGCAGTGCATGACGTGAATCTGCACATCAAGGACAAGGAATTCATTGTGCTGGTCGGTCCTTCCGGCTGCGGCAAGTCCACGACCCTGCGCATGGTGGCGGGTCTGGAGGAAATTTCGGAAGGCGATCTGCTGATCGATGACAAGCGCTGCAATGACGTGGCGGCCAAGGACAGGGACATCGCGATGGTATTCCAGAGCTACGCGCTGTATCCGCACATGTCCGTGTATCAGAACATGGCCTTCGCGCTGAAGCTGAAAAAGACGCCGAAGGACGAGATCGACAAAAAGGTGCGGGAGGTCGCGGAGATCCTCGACATCACCCGTTTCCTCGAGCGCAAGCCCAAGGCGCTTTCCGGCGGACAGCGGCAGCGTGTCGCGATCGGCCGCGCCATGGTGCGTGATCCGAAGGTCTTCCTGATGGACGAACCGCTTTCCAATCTGGACGCGAAGCTGCGTAACCAGATGCGCGCGGAGATCATCAAGCTGCGTAAGCGCATTAACACGACCTTCATGTACGTCACGCATGACCAGACGGAGGCCATGACCCTGGGTGACCGCATCGTCATCATGAAGGACGGCTATGTCAACCAGATCGGCACGCCGCAGGAGGTCTTTGCGAAACCGGTCAATCTCTTTGTGGCGGGCTTCATCGGCATGCCGGTCATGAATTTCTTTGACGAATGTAAACTTTTGCTGGAAGATGGTGTATACTATGCAGAGATTCGCGGCGTGCGTTTCAAACCGGATGACTTCCAGCAGAGAGCATTAAAGGAAAACGGACAGCAGCCCTGCGACATCATCGTGGGAATCCGTCCGCAGCATATTCTGGTCGGAGAAGGAGAGCTGGAGGCAAAGATCGAGGTCAGCGAGATGCTCGGTACGGAGGCGAACCTCCACACCATGAGCGGCAATGACGAGGTGGTCATGGTGATCCCGACGATGGATCTGAATGTGGATGTTTCCATGGGACAGACGATCCGCTTTACGACGCAGCCGCGGCTCATGCAATTCTTTGACAAGGAGAGCGGCAACAATCTGATCTGGTACGATCCGGTGAGTGCGGAAGCGAACGCGCCGGTCTGTAAGGAATACGGATTCTGAAGCCGCACAGGCGGAAATGGAAGAACAGGCATATAAGGAAGCGCAAAAGCGCGGGCAAAGGAGCGTACATGCATGCATGTCAAGGGGGGCATACCCCTACCTGCCCGTGCTGGAGGAAGTGATCGGGAAAGGGAGCGTTACAAACGCTGCGGATCTCGGCATCGTTGATATTCCGACGGAATGGATTGTCGGCACCAAAACACGCGGACGCGCAGATGCGTTCGCGTGTGATTTTATGCCTCTGCTTCCGGAACGTTCGGAGTTTGCAAACAAATGGAAGCAGCTCTACCACGCGCAGCTGGAGGAGGGGATACGGGATCCGGTCAGGGTCACATCTTATCTGAACCGTTATTATGTCGAAGAGGGCAATAAGCGTGTCAGCATTCTGAAATATGTGGATGCGCCGGAGGTTACGGCGCATGTGTTCCATGTAATGCCGGCCGGGGCGGATGCGCTCCGCGACAGGTACATGGAACTGTTTGCTTTTCAACGGGACAGCGGCATTTATTTTCTGGAGTTTTCCCGCCCGGGGGACACGGCGGAGTTTGTCAGGCTGTGCGGCAGGGCGCCGGGGGAACGCTGGGAGAAGGAGGAACGCAGGGCGCTGCACGGCGCCTTCGACTGGTTCCGAAAGGTGTATGAGGCCCTGGGCGGAAAGAAGCTTTCCTGCACGGCGGGCGATGCGCTTTTGCTGTATCTGCGGGTGTACGGGTATGACGCCCTGCGCTCCGCCTCCATGCAGGAGATCAAAACCGCGCTTTCCAAGATCTGGGATGAGGTGAAGCTGCTGGAAGAAGAGAAACCGGTGGAGGTGGTGCAGGAGCCCGCGGCGGAGGTGAAGCCCGGCCTCGTCTCCCGTGTGTTTGCGGGCGTGCCGAAGCTTCCCTTGCATGTCGCTTTTGTGCATGACAGAAGCCCCGAAACAAGCGGCTGGACGCTCTCGCATGAGATGGGCAGGCGTTATGCGGAGCGGGTGCTGCAGGGCAGCATCGAAACGCAGGTTTATACGGACGCGGAGAAGACGGGTGCCGGGGAGACGCTCGCAAAAGCGATCGCAGAGGGGAATACGGTGCTCTTTACAACCTCTCCCATGCTGATGCCCGCAAGCCTCACCGCGGCCGCGGAGCATCCGGAGGTGATGATCTGGAACTGCTCCCTGAACCAGCCGCACCGCCTCGTGCGCACCTATTATGCCAGGATGTATGAGGCAAAATTCATTATCGGCGCGATCGCCGGTGCGCTGGCGGAAAACGAAACGATCGGCTATCTCGCGGACTTTCCGATCTACGGCCAGGTGGCCGGCATCAATGCCTTTGCGCTCGGCGCGGAGATGGTGCGGCCGGGGGTGAACGTGCGTCTTGAATGGTCGGGGACGGATCATTTTGAAAACGCCCTGCGTCGTCTGAGGGATGCGGGGATTTCCCTGATTTCCGCGCAGGATATGGCCAAGCTCAACGACTGGCACGGCGCCAGCTTCGGGCTGGCAAGATTTGAGGGGGAAGGCAGCACCAATCTGGCAATGCCGGTCTGGGACTGGGGCGTGTTTTACGAAATGCTCCTGCGCAGGATTCTGTCCGGGCAGGAGCGTATGGCGCAGGATAAGAGCCATAAGGCGCTGAATTATTACTACGGCATGTCCGCGGGGGCGGTTTCTTTGCAGCTTTCCGATGCCCTGCCGGAGGCGGTCAAGCGCCTGGCACGCGTACTGGAAAAGAGCGTGCGCGAGGGAATCTGCGATCCCTTCCGCGGAAGGATCACCGCGCAGAATGGGAGTGTTCTTGCCGAAGCGCATGCCTCCCTGCCCCTGGAGGAGATCATTGACATGCGGCAGCTCGTCTCCAACGTGGAGGGGCATATTCCTGCCGTGGAGGAGCTGTCGAAAAGCGCGCGCGCATTGATGGCGGAGGCTTCCGGAGGAGGTGCGGAATGAGGATCCTTGCGGTCTCCGACGTGGAGGAGGAACGCTTTTACACGCACTATACGCCGGGCCGTCTGGACGGATACGACCTGATCATTTCCTGCGGGGACCTGAAGCGGGAATATCTGGAATTTCTGGTCACCTTTGCGCACTGTCCCCTGCTGTATGTCTATGGCAATCATGATGAGGCCCTGCTGGAGCATCCGCCGGAGGGCTGCGAAAACATCGACGGCAAGCTGACGGTCTTTCAGGGGCTGCGCATCATGGGACTGGGCGGCTCTTATCGTTACAAGCCGGGACCCTGCCAGTACACGGAGCCGCAGATGAAGCGGCGGATTCTCCGCCTGATCCCCGCGCTCATCCGCAGACGCGGAATCGATCTCCTTGTGACCCATGCGCCCGCCTACGGCCTGGGGGATCTGAACACCCTGCCCCACCGGGGCTTTCAATGCTTCGGAAAGCTTCTGGATAAGTACCGTCCGAAGCTCTTTCTGCACGGTCATGTGCACCGGAATTACGGTCCGGGTATTCCGCAGAAAACAACATACGGCGATACGCTGATCGTCAATGCCTGCGGCTTCTGCGAGCTGGAATTTCCGCCGAAGGCCTGATCTCACTGTTGCATTCGCAATAGACGCGCGGGGGAAAGAGGCGTATACTACCGATTGTAGTTTATGTTTCGCAATCGGGGGTATACTTATGGACTATCAAAAGAAGTATCAGGAAAAACTGGTCAGCGCGGAGAAGGCGGCGGAGCTCGTCAAAAGCGGCGACTGGGTGGATTTCGCCTGGACGGCGACGACGCCCAAGGCCTTTGACAAAGCGCTTGCAAAGCGGATGCCGGAGCTGACGGATATCAAGTTCCGCGGCGGCATTCTGATGCATGAGCCGGAGATCTTCAAGATCGACAAGCCGGAGGAGCATTTCTGCTGGAACTCCTGGCATTTCGGCGGTCTGGAGCGGAAGGCGGCCGCAAAGGGCCTCGCCTATTATGCGGGCTTCCGTTATTCCGAGGCGCCCAGGTACTATTACGACAGCACGGATCCGCTGGATGTGGCGGTGATCATGGTCTCGCCCATGGATGCGCACGGTTATTTCAACTTCGGCCCGAGCTGCTCGCACCTGCGCGCGGTGGTGGAGACGGCGAATAAGGTCGTTCTGGAGGTGAATCCCTCCATGCCGGTCTGCTTCGGATCGGCGGACGCATACGTGCATATTGATGAAGTGGATTACGTGATCGAGGGCATTGACGAGCCGCTGGATGCGTTTCCTCCGGCGGGCGAAGCGACGGAGGTGGACAAGAAGGTCGCGGAGCTGGTGGTGAAGGAGTTG
This sequence comes from Lachnospiraceae bacterium, assembly GCA_017443065.1. Taxonomy (GTDB): domain Bacteria; phylum Bacillota; class Clostridia; order Lachnospirales; family Lachnospiraceae; genus Butyrivibrio. The sequence goes on along the minus strand of JAFSPF010000058.1, from coordinate 3,342 downwards.
TCCGACGGCTGCTGCCTGCAGCTTGGCATCGGCGGCATGCCCAACGCGATCGGCAAGATGATCGCGGAATCGGATCTGAAGGATCTCGGCGTCCATACGGAAATGTATGTGGATGCCTTTGTGGAGCTCTCGAAAAGAGGGAAGATTACGGGCAAACACAAGACGATCGACAGGGGCCTGCAGACCTACGCCTTTGCGGCGGGCACGCCCTCTTTGTACGAATTCCTGGATCACAATCCGGAATGCATGACGACAAATGTCGGCTATGTCAACGACGTGCGCACGATTGCGCAGATCGACAATTTCATCTCCATCAACAACGCAATCGATGTCGATCTCTTCGGCCAGGTCAGCGCGGAATCCTCCGGCTACACGCACATTTCCGGCGCGGGCGGTCAGCTGGACTTCGTTCTGGGCGCTTACCTCTCGAAGGGCGGAAAGAGCTTCATGTGCATTTCCTCCACCTTCATGGACAAGAAGGAAGGGAAGCTGAAGAGCAGGATTGTGCCGACCCTGACGCCCGGCTCCGTCGTGACGGATACGCGCGCAAACGCCATGTATATCGTGACGGAGCACGGCATCGCGTCCATGAAGGGAAAGACCACCTGGCAGCGGACGGAGGCACTGATCGGCGTCGCGCATCCCGATTTCCGTGACGAGCTGATTGCGGAGGCGGAGAAGATGCGGATCTGGAGACGGTCGAATAAGCGGTAAGAAAGGATGAAAAACCACTAGATTTAGTGCGGGCGGACACTACATATAGTGCCCGCCCGATTGCATTTGCGCGGAAGATATGGTAGACTTTCATGGATAGTGGTTACATCTATAATCGGGCAAATATTGGGGAATCATATTTTAGGGGAGCACATCATTGGACAGAGAAGAATATCGTCTCCGGACAGACGAAATTAAGGCGCTGGTCCGTGAGCAACGCTTCGGGGAAGCCGCGCGGATTGCGGACTCCATCGACTGGAAAAAAGTAAAGAGCGCGCGGATGCTCGCGATGATCGGTGATCTGTATAAGATCACCGGCAAGTTTGCAAAGAGCAGAAACGCAATGCTTCTGGCTTACGACAGGGATCCGTATAATCCGGACGTGGTCTATTCCCTCTGCGAGCTTGCCATCAAGCTCGGTGATTTCATCGGTGCAATCGAATACATGAAGGAATATGTCCGTCTCGCACCGGGCGAGAGCGGTCGCTTTGTGCTGCAGTACAAGCTGTATGAGGCGCAGGGCGTCGGCATGGAGGAGCGCGCGGAGCTGTTGGAGCAGCTGAAGGCGCAGGATTACAAGCCGCGCTGGGTCTATGAGCTGGCGGAGCTCTATGCCGGCATGGGAGATGCGCAGCGTACGGTCGCGCAATGCGATGAGATTTATGAGACACTCGGGCAGCGAAGCAGCCGCAGCGCGCATAAATATGTGCTGAAGGCGCTGGAACTCAAGCGCCGCTTCGGCCCTCTGGATAACGTGCAGGAAGCGTATTACAACTCCGCCATGGCGGCGGCGCGTGCACAGGGCGCATACGAAGAGCCTGCCGCGCAGCAGGATCCTTATGCGCAGGGCGCGGACGCTTACGCACAGGATCCGTATGCGGCAAGCTCCGCCTACACGACGGCCACGCCGGTCGGGGATGCCAAGGCCGTTCCCGCACATCTGCTGAGCGCGGAGGCTTCCGCGCAGAAGCCCGCCATGATGTACGGTCATCTGATGCCGCAGCAGCCCTCCCAGGCGCAGGCGGTGCCCGCCGGGGACCGGACACAGGTGTATGCGCCCGTGCAGGGTGCGCAGGGCGTGCAGGAAACAGTGACGCAGGCCACACAGATCTTTACGCCGGTCGCCACACAGGGCGCCTTCCGGGAGATGGAAGTCGCGGCGCCGGATGTCGCGAATCAGTTCAATACACAGAATTTACAGGAGGAGCTCGCGAAGAATGTCCGCGTGGTGATGCCGGACAAGGATTCGCCGCGCCTCAAGACCCCGGTGCCGAAGGCAAGACGCGCTTCCCAGACCTCTCCCTTTGCGATGGATGATCTCGGAAATGTGCAGCGCGCACCGGCTTCGGTAGAGGTAGAGGAAGTCAGCGAAGCGCCGGCGGCCCCCGCGGAAGCGGAACAGAACGGACTGGTTTCCGTCCGCAGGATGGAGCGTCCCGCACACCGCCGGGAAGAGTCCAATGCCTATGATCACATGCTGGCGCAGGGAGAAGGCGGACAGCTTTCCCTGGTGCTGCCGGAAGAGGAAGACGCGGTGGAACGCCAGATCACCGGCCAGATTTCCATCGAAGACATCATGGCGCGCATCCGCGGAGAGGCAAAGGCCAAGCAGGAGGCGCGTGTCCAGCAGATCGTGGAGGGCAGAACGGCCGGCATGTTCAACTCCTTCGAGCGCACGGTCCGGGAAGGCCCGCAGGCGGAGATGGACGAGATGCTGGGCTTAAACCGCGAAAGAGAAGGCATCCGCAAAACCGTTCAGCCGGAACAGCCGAAGGTCGTGGATCCGCGCGAGGACCGCGTGATCCGTCCGCAGCCGAAGGCGGTTCAGCCTGCCGTGGCGAGCGTGGTACGGCCGGAGGTTCCGGTGAAGGCGGAGGCCGTCAAGGTGGCGGGGGCTGCCGCGGCAGAGATTGCCGCGGGGATGGCGAAGGGCGCAGCGGGCGTTGTGACGGCGGCGGCCGCAGGTGCCGCAAATGCGGCGGACACCGCAGAGGGAAAGAGAGTCGTTCCGGCGGGGAATGCCCTGGAAGCGCTGATGCAGCGCCGGCAGCAGGAGATGGAAGAGCGGCTGCGTAAGGAAGCGGCTGCGGAGGAAGAAAAAGAAAGCGCTGCCGAGGATGAGGAAGACGCGGCGGCGGACGCGAAGCGGCCTGCGGTGAAGGAAGCAATCGCGGAAGCAAAGCCGGAAGCGGAAGAGGAAGAGGCGGAGGAAGCGGATGCCGCGATCGATGCCGAGACGGAGGCTGCCTGGGAAGTCTCTGACGAGGCGGAGGAAGAGGGAGAAGAGTCTGCCGAATCTGAAGAGGAAGCAGAAGAGGCTTCCGAAGAGGAAGAAGCGGAAGTCGAAGAAGAGGCGGAAGAAGCCGAAGAGGAAGAAGAAGCCGAAGCCGAAGAGGAGGCGGAGGAAGAAGAGTCCGAAGAGGATGAAGAGGAAGACGCGGCGGCGGACGCGGCCGATGTGATTGACGAAGAAGAAGAGCTGTCCGAAGAAGAGACAGACGAAGAAGAAACGGAAGAAGAAGAGTCAGAGGAAGAAGAAGAGGAAGCCGAAGAAGGCGAAGAGGCGGAAGAAGAATACGACGGGGAAGAGGAGTATCCGGAGGAAGAAGAATACTACGAGGAAGAGGA
>JAFSPF010000057.1 GCA_017443065.1 Lachnospiraceae bacterium | reverse complement strand
GTTTTCGTCGCCAGTTTTTGGGAACCATCCAACCATCCCTAAGCTCCACGTGCACCGCATTCTGGCACGACACAACGCTTCAACGCTTGAACGGACACTCTCCGTTGCCCGTTATTAACTACAAGCATATTTTAACAGAATGAATGAGGAATCGCAATTCTTTTTGTAAAATGCCTGTGGCTGAAACACATAGATTGCAAAATCGAAGCCGGTCATCAACCTGATTCCGCTGCTGAATATGGAGGGATAATATGATTACAGTATACGAAATGAAAACCTGCCCGGATTGTATCGCATTGGACAAGCAGTTATCGGATACTGCACGTTTTCGCAGGGTGGATATCGGCGAACATGTTGCAAACATGAAAGAGTTTATCCGCCTGCGCGATACCAATCCCGCGTTTGATGAGGCAAAGAGGGAGGGCTATATCGGTATTCCGTGTTTTGTGAAAGAGGACGGAACCGTATGCTTTGATATCGGCGAGGTAAATCGTTGAATTCGTTGCGGTGCATACATTCGCATTCCGCTATGCGTCATACTTGATCAGGGTGAGTATTCATGGATCAGTCCGGGAAGTTAATACAAATAGAAGAAATAAAGCAAGGGACGTGGGAAGAGAAAATGGCGTTCTATTTCCTGCAGTTTCGGTTGCCGAAGCAGAAGGCATTGGACTCCGGCTTTATGAAGAAAGAACTGTCTGTCACGGAAGAGGACGAGATGAGGTACCAGCAATTGTGCCTGGAGAGATGCAGCATGTCCTCTGCGGAGAAGAAAAAACGTATCGTAAAAGAAGTGATCTCACCGTTGCTAAAAGAAAACGGCTTTTTAGGAAGCGCACCGGACTGGTACAGGACGCTTTCCGACGGATATCTTCTTGCGCATCTGACGTCCGGTATGTTTAACGGTCCCTCTACCGGGAACAGTTTTCATATAGAATTCAGCGTGTGTGATGCGGATGTTCCGAAGAAGGAACTGAAAAAGAAATGGGAGGATAATCTGTTCGCGTATATTTCCCATGTTGATTTATTACCGAACAGAGGGATGCTGTCGCCCTATGTGCAGGGAGAGGATTATCGGATCGATGGTTACCGCTTCTATTTACCGATTGATATGCCGATAGATGAATTGATAACGGCAATTCACCGAGATTTCACGGAGCATATTCTGCCTGTGCTTTGTGGGATTTCATGCCGGAAGGAATATGAGGAGCTGCGCGTCCGTGTCAGGGAAAAAGATGCACAGGACGGCAAGGAAACAGGGATGTTTCGTATCATGCACCTTGCGGTACTTTCGCGCGCGATGCAACCGGAGCATACCGGTATCGCAAGACTTCAACAGGAATCGGGTTTGCCAAAGGACGAAATTCTCGCACATGAGGACGAGTTACAAATGATATGCGATCATTGCGGCGCGGATATAGGGGAAGTCCGGCGCGTGCTGGAACAGGCATTGATATGACAGTTTCGTTTGTGAGCATAAAGATGATGATTGCCCGGGTTCAATAGGAGATGCGTGAAAGCAAATTGTAAACGGGGGTTATGGGAATCGGGTTTTGTGGAGGAAATCTTGAATCTGGCAGAATACGATGGAAAATATGTCCGCATCCGGGATACGGACGGGAGATGGTATTGGATTATTGATTGTAAAGCGGAGCCGCGTTGAGCGCGGAGACGGAGCCGGAGTAAGATTTAACGATATGCCTTGATATCAGTGAGATTAACGTTCGGATATGAATAAACGCGAAGATAAACCGTATAAGCCAATCACAAAGCTGAGCCTGTTTTGGGCTGCCATAAGGCCGGTCGCAATTGCAATGGCGGTGATTGTGATGATCCTTGTCGTGTTCGTTGCGGTTCTGTATGTTTTTAAGAGCATAACCGCGCCGGAGGAAGTGGCAAATTGGCGTATTGGCGATCTGTCCGTCATCGTGATGCTGATAGTGCTTTATCTTTTTCCTGTCGTATTGGTCATGCCGCTTACATTTAAGGGCTTATGGCTGATTTCCGAGCAGGAAAAGTTCTTTCATTTTTCCTTCCGGGAGGAAATGCGGGACTGCAGACTCAGAGGCATCGATTATACCGACAGCAGGTGGTTTGTGTATGTCACCATGACCCGGATTATTGCCTTGCGCAGAGACTATATCGATCTTGCGACGATGACACAGAAGAAGGAACTGTCGATGCACAAGAATGATTGGCGAAGAAGAACCTACTACATGATGCTGAATACGGTTGACGGCAGGGCAATCAAGCTGGTCGGTGACCAGCATCCGCTGCGGCTCCTGATACTATGGCTTACAAAAGAACCGGGACGTATCACCGAGGAAGAGGAAGAAGCGGCCTGGAAGGAGTATGAATAACCGGGGAGGGGAATGAAGATGATTCGCGATGAGAAAAAAATAAGCATAAAAAAGCTGATGCCGAGAAATGACGGGAACGGAAAATGTTGAAACCGATCTGCGCGGTCTGCGCGCAGAGGATGCAAAGAAAGGAGAAAACACATGACACAGGAAACCATCAACAAGGTATCGGAAAAGATGAAGGAAGCTATCGCGGCGTCGAGCTGCTGCGCGGAGCTGAAGGCCGCCGGACAGGAATGGCTGGATGCGGTCGGAACGGAGAAGCTTGCGGATGCGACAAAGAAACTCCTGCAGGAGCTGGAAGATGACGTATGCGCGCTGGATGATACGATGGCATTCTTTGATTCCCCGGCCGGAAGAGAGTATTTCGGTGAAGAACGCGCGGCCGAAATGGTGAAACAGAGTCAGGAAGCCAAGGCAAAGGGCGCAAAGTACTGCATCTGCGGCGCATGTACCGCCGGCGGTGCGATCCTTGACATGAAGGCCGAGCTGGCATAAAACATCACATAACCGAATACAGATACACCGGGGGCGGTTGTCGGATCTTCAGAAAGATGCGATGACCGCCTTTTCTCAGATACTTATTTCTTCAGGGAGTATCATTTCAGCCAGTGATCCATCCAGTCGAGAATCTCCTGCATGCGCGCAATCCGGTTCTTCGGCTTGCCGCTGCGGGAGAGCTCGTGGTTTTCCCCGTGGAAGAGGGCGATCTTTGCGGGCGTGCCGTTCTCCTGCAGGGCCGTAAACATCGAAACGGAATCCGCGTAATAACAGCGGTAATCCTCATCCCCGCAGACAAAGAGCGTGGGCGTGACGGCCTTGTCCGCGTATTTTAAGGGGGATTTGTCCCAGAGGGATTTCATGTTGTCCCTGGTGTAAGCGCCCTGCTGCAGCTTTGTGAAGACGGGGCCGATGTCCGAGGTGTGCTCAAAGGTGATCCAGTTGCAGATCGAGCGCTGTGCGCAGGCACAGGCGAAGCGGTTCGTGTGGCCGATGATCCAGTTGGTCATGAAGCCGCCGTAGGAGCCGCCCGTGACGCCGACCCTTGTTTTGTCGATCATCGGATATGCCTTCAGGATACGGTCGGTAAAGGCCATGATATCCTCATAATCGATCGAGCCGTATTTGCCCGAGATGTTGATGAAGTCATTGCCGCGGCCGTCGGAGCCGCGCGGGTTGCAGTAGAAGACGAAATACCCTTTGGCGGCCCAGAGCTGCATCTCGTGATGAGGGACGTTGCCGAAGACCGTGGCCGGTCCGCCGTGGATATGGAGGATGGCGGGATAGTGTCCGTTTTTGCGGAAGCGTGCGGGCTTTAAGCACCAGCCGTGAATCTCCACGCCGTCTTTGTTTTTGAAGAAGAGCTTCTCCGGTTTCTGCAGCGCGTACTTCTTTGCGAAGCGCTCGCCGTGCCGGGTGATGCGTTTGCCGTCGAGGTAAAGATCGGCGATTTCGCCCTCCCGCATCAGGGAGGTCACGAGATGGCCGTCCAGGATGTCAAAGCCCTCCACGGCATAGTCCTCCGTGCCTGCATGCGCTTTTTGCAGGGGATGCAAGTCCCCCGTGGGCGAGAGATTGTAAAGCTTCCCGTCCGGCGTAAGGCGGCGCAATACGGTGCCGTCCTCCACGGTGGAAATGAGCGTGAAGTTCCCCGCCGCATCCATATGCATCCATTTGCCCCCGCCCTGCCGGAGGTCGGAGCCCAGGGAAGGCCCTAGGGAGGCTTCGTAGAAGGCGCGTTTTTTTAAGGCGCCGGTCCGGATATCACAGGTATAGAAAGAGCCGAACTGCAGCGGATTGATTTTGTAATCCGTGTAATGGACGAGGAGCGTGTGTTCGTCCAGGAAATCCAGCAGGAATACATCCTTGGTGAAGGGAGCGATGAGCTCCTTTGTCCTGCCGGTTTTGCGGTTGTAAACATAGAGGCCGTCAAACCAGACCTCCGGGCGAAGCGGCGTGACCGCCTTGCCGTTTTGGTCCTTCGCCTTTCCCTGCAGGGAGGAGACGGGCGGGGCGGCACTGAAGGCAATCAGATCGCCGCAGACCCTGACAAGGCCCGCGTTCATCTCCGGTGTTGTGATCTTCGTGAGCTTGTTTTTCTTTCTGTCATAGAGCGCAAGGACGGAACGCTGTCCCTCCGTGATGCCCTGCCCGTTGAACCAGAAGGGTGTTTCCGTGAGAATGTGCCGCTCCTCTTTCTTCCAGTCCTCAAAGGCTTTGTCGAAGTCCTTGTCTTTGTCCGCGAAGGTACCGCCGTCCTTCACCCGGCGCGGTCTCGTGACATCATACGATACGTTCATCAGGAAGCTTCCGTCGGGAAGCGCCTTCGCGATGGAAGCGCCCTCCGCCGGCACCTCAAAGGCGCGCAGGGCCTCGCCGCCGTCCGGGCGCATCTCATAGAAGACGGTGTATTCCTCTTTGTCCTCCATGCGCTTCTTGTCGGCCTCCGTGCGCACGGCGGAAAATAGCAGGGTCTGCGTGCGTCCCTTCGTCCAGGTGACATGTCCGATGTCCCCCCGGTCACTCATGCGTCTGGTCCGCTTCGTCCTGCGGTCATAGAGCCACAGATCGCGCAGGTATTTGTTTTCTTTTTCGGAGACGGTCGTGACCGTATAGGAAATGTAGCGGCCGTCCGGGGAGAACTGCGGATCGGAGACATATTCTGCGTGTAAAAACGAGCGGATATCCACCGGCTGCTGTTTCATAGGGAAGTACCTCCTTTTCGATGTATCTCATATCATAACGTGTTTCCGGGGGATTTGTAAATATGCCGGAATCTTTTCTGACCTGACGGGAAATGCGAAAACCCCCCAAAAGAAGGATGTTACAAAGGAGAAAAATGCGCTATCATCATGACAGGGCGGAGATGTTTCCCTGCATGAAAAGGAGATAAAAAATGAAGAAGAATACAGGACTGAAGGCTGCACTGATTACCGTTTGCGCTCTGCTCGTTGTGGTGGCCGTTTTGCTGGTGCTGTTGTTTACCGGCGTGATCGGGCCGAACCGGGGCGGCGGAACGGGGCAGGCCGGTGCGTCCGTGAGCACAGGCACCTCCGATACCTCCGGAACCGGGGACACCTCCGGAACCTTGGCATCCGACGGAACGGATACCTCCGATACGGGCGGGACTTCGGAGGACGCGCAGACCCTTTATGAGGTGCAGGTGGAACGGCATGAGGAAGCATACACGCTGACGGGCCCGGACGGGCAGACAGAGACGGTGTTTGAGCTGACCTATGAGATCCCCTCCGTTCCGGAGGCACCGGACGCTGTCCGCACACAGCTGGATACGTTCGGAGAACGTGTGAGAGAGGATGCCCGTAATCTGCTACTGAACAACGGACAGATGGCGTATTCATCGCTTTTTGACGAGTGGGCGATCTTTCCCTGGACCCACACACAAACGGTCCGGGTGGAGCGCGCGGACGCACGCGTGATCAGCTTCGTCAGCGCAACGGACAGTTATCTCGGCGGTGCGCACGGTAATGTCTGGTTTTCGGGCAACAACTTTGATGCCGAAAGCGGAAGGGAAATCGCCATTGACGAGATCGTGACGGGCTATGAAGCGCTTGCAGAAGCCATCGAGACAGAGATGAAGAAGCACGAAGACTTTACAGAGGTTCTTGAATACTACGAAACAGACGGAGGGAGCATAGCCGCGCATCTCCTGGAGAATTATATGAGCGGTGAAAACGGTTTCAGTCTGCCCTGGACGCTGACGGAGGACGGGCTGCATGTGTGGTTCAGCGATTATACGCTGGGCGCCTATGTCCTCGGTGCACAGAACATCATCCTGCCGTATGAGTCGCATGCGGCACTGTTCAAGGACGATTCCTTCTTTTTGAAGGGACAGGGCGGAGAGAGCATGGAGGCGCGCACAAAGGTGCAGAAGAATTCAAAGGAAACCCTGTCGCTGGAGGATTACTGTCTGAACGAGGGCGACCTTCTGCTGGTGGATTATGCGCAGATCGCGGGCATCTATGTCTCCGAAGAGGGAAAGATTTTCGAGGTGACGGACTACGCAACGTTTACGGATTTTGGTGACGGCGGGCAGGAGACATACGGATCGCTTGTGGCGACGCCCGGCGGCTACAACCTGTATACCTACGGGGAATCCGGCGAAACCGAATACGGTTTTATGCGGGAATTTGACGAGAATGCGTTTCTGGTGGAGTTGCCGCACGGCAGCGGCACATACTATTTTTCCGAGGAGCAGACCCTGCTGATGCAGGGCGGCGGAAGAGGAGACGGCGAAGAAGACGATGTGGCGGATCAGAACTTCCGCGCCTCCCACGGCGGTTACTCCAAAGAAGAGCTGGCGGATTATGTGCGCGGCACCATGTGGGCCAAGGACGGCGATCAAAAAAGCGCCGTGCTGGATCTGAAGGCGGACGGCACCTTCATTGCCCTGGAAGGCATGAACGGCGTCGTGGAAGCGACCGGAACCTATGAATATCAGGGAGATGACGGTGCGCACACCCCCATTTCGTTCCAGATGTATCGTGAGGACGGCAGCGTCTTTGCCGGGTTTGAGGTTGTTTACAGTCACCAGCTGCAGGGGGAGATCATCCTGATGTTCCCCGGAGACGTGATTTACAGACAGATTCAATGAGCGGGGGAGATGCGGCGGTTACCGGAGGATGGTGCCGCCGCCGAGGACGCGGTCTTCGTCATAGAGGACGACGGCCTGTCCTTTGGTAATGGCGGGTTGTGCTTCGTCAAAGGAAACCTGCACGCGTCCGTCCGTAAGGACCTTTGCCGTGCAGTCGGCCTCCTTGAAGCGGTAACGGATTTTTGCCTTTGCGCGGATTTCCCCTGCGGGCACGGGAACGGAGAGCCAGTTGAAATCGAAGGCGATGAGTTCCTTTCCCCGCACATCCTCTTTTCTGCCGAGGACGACCTCGTTGGTTTCAGGTCTGATGTCCGTCACATAATACGGTTCCGTGGAGGAAATGCCGAGGCCCTTCCGCTGTCCGGTCGTGTAGCGGATGATACCCTCATGTCTTCCGAGGATGTTTCCGTCCCTGTCAACGAAGTTGCCGGGGGCGGATTTTTTTTGCAGATAATCTTCGATGAAACGCGCGTGTCTGCCGTCCGGCACAAAGCAGATGTCCTGGGAATCGGGCTTCTGCGCGTTGACAAAGCCGTATTCCTCCGCGAGTGCACGGACGTCCGCTTTCATGCGTCCGCCCAGCGGAAAGCGGATATGGGACAGCTGCTCCTGCGTCAGCATATAAAGCACATAGCTCTGGTCCCTGGCGGGGTCTTTGGCCTTTAGAAGCTCGTAGCGTCCGCTGTCTTCGTTGTATTCGATGCGCGCGTAGTGTCCGGTGGCCAGCGTCTCACAGCCGTGTTCCCTTGCGGCCTCCAGCAGGTGCGTAAACTTGAGGTGCCGGTTGCAGTCAATGCAGGGATTGGGCGTGATGCCCGCGAGATAGCAGCGCACGAATTTATCTATGACTTCTTTGTGAAACTCCTCCACGTAATGCAGCACATAGAAGGGCATGCCCATGCTGTCCGCAACCCTCCGCGCATCCAAAGCATCCGCGATGGAGCAGCAGCTTTTCGTCGTAACAGCCGCCTCCGGCGCGGAAAACAGGCGCATGTTGGCGCCGATACAGTCATAGCCCTCCTCCATCATCAGTGCCGCGGTGACGGAGGAGTCCACTCCGCCGGACATGGCGATCAGGGCGCGTTTGTGTTCCCTTGTATGCATACTTGTATTATATCATATTGATTCGCCTGCCTCGCAGTCACATAAGCGTCACAAAAGGCGCGTAAGATGTGTCTCATAAGGAGGAGTGAGACATGGAAATCTTACGCGTGGAGCATCTGACAAAGATTTACGGAACGGGAGAGACGCAGGTCAAGGCGGTCGATGACGTTTCGTTTTCGGTGGAGAAGGGCGCCTTTGTGGCGATCGTCGGGGCGTCCGGCAGCGGAAAGTCAACGCTGCTGCATCTGATCGGCGGCGTGGACCGGGCTTCGTCCGGGAGCGTGCGCATCGAAGGGGAGGACATCTGCGGGCTGGATGCCGATCAGCTGGCGATCTTTCGCAGACGGCAGGTCGGCATCATTTATCAGTTCTATAACCTGATTCCCATTTTGAATGTGAAGGAGAACATCACGCTGCCGGTGGAACTGGACGGGCAGAAGGTGGATGAAGTGTGGCTGAAGGATCTGCTCGAAATCCTCGGGCTCACGGACCGTGCCGCCTATCTGCCGAACGAGCTCTCCGGCGGACAGCAGCAGCGCGTCTCGATCGGGCGGGCAATGATGAACCATCCGGCGCTGATTCTTGCGGACGAGCCGACGGGCAATCTGGATTCCAAAGCGAGCGAGGAGATCGTGACGCTGCTCAGGGTCTCCAACCGGCAGTTTAAGCAGACGGTTCTTGTGATCACGCATGACCCGGAGATCGCAAAGCAGGCGGATATCGTATATGAGATGACGGACGGGAGGCTTGCAAAACTATGAATCCCATCAAAAAACTGCCCCTGCAATCCCTGCGCATGAACCGCAAGCGCAGCATCATGACCATCCTCGGCATCGCCCTATCCTGCGCGTTGATCGTGGCGGTCGTGGGGATGCTCTCCAGTGCACAGGCCACGATCGTGCAGTACGCGAGGGAGACCAACGGGGATTTTCACGCGATTTACCTGAACGTGCCCGAAGAGTCGCTCCCGATGTTTGAAGAACGTGCGGACGTGGCGGGCGTGCGCGTCATCCGTCATGCGGGATATGCGAAAGCCGAAGACTCTGTCAACGAATACAAGCCCTATTATCATCTGCTGACGATGGACGAGGAGACGATGGAAGCCTCCGCCTTCCGCATCAGTGCGGGACGTTTTCCGGAGCATGAACAGGAGCTGCTCATCTCCCGGCACATTGATTATAACGGAGGGATTCCGTTGCAGGTGGGGGATACGCTGAATCTGGCGATCGGCACGCGCGTGAATGCGGCGGGAGCGGCGCTGTCCCAAAGTGCGCCCTTCGACCCGGAAGCGGGAGAAGAGATTCAGGGTGTGAGTATGCGTCCCTATACCGTTGTGGGAATCATGGACCGGCCTTCCTATATGATCGAGGGATATCAGGCGCCGGGCTATACGATCGTGACGGTGGATGCGGACGGCTTCTTTGCCGCAAAACCGGGGAGTGACAGGATGGATGTGCAGGTGACCTTTACGAGCGCCGCGGCTGCACGGGACGGGATTGATGAACTGTTCGATGCGCTGTGGGAAGCGGGGGTGCGGATCGAGGGGATGAGTGTGAATTCGGATCTCGTGCGCTTTTCCGGCGGACTGAATGAGGAACTGCTGCTGGATCTGTGGAGCCTGATCGGCATCATCATCGCCATCATCCTTGTGACGAGCGTTTTTGTGATCCGCAATTCCTTCCGGATCTCGGTCTCGGAAAAGACGAGACAGTACGGGCTGCTGGCGACCGTCGGCGCGACAAGAAAACAGATCCGGAAGAGTGTGCTGCATGAGGGATTCCTGCTTGGTGCCATCGGGATCCCGCTGGGGCTTGTGATCGGTGCCGTCGCCGTGCGCATCCTGATCCTTCTTCTGGACGTGATTCTCGGTGACAGTTTGATGGAGAACATGCACTTTGTATTTTCCCTGTCCTGGATTGTGTTTGTGGCGGCCATTGCATTATCCGCCCTCACGATCTTTCTGTCCTGTCTGATTCCGGCGCAGGTTGCGTCAAGGATTCCGCCGATTGAGGCGATCCGCGGCAACCGGGATGTCAACTTAAAGCACGGGAAGCTGAAATCTTCGCCCGTGATCCGGAAGCTCTTCGGGATCGGCGGTGTCATTGCCTCCAACAATTTGAAGCGCAGCCGCAAAAAGTACCGCACGACGGTGGTGTCGCTGGTGGTCAGCATCACGGTGTTTGTGGGACTGTCCTTCTTTACGGAGGGCCTGAGGAAGGCCACCGGATACGTGTACCGCGACCTCGGCTACAATATCTTTGTGCATGCGGACGTGAAGCAATATGACGCGATCGCGGAAAGACTGGATATTCCGGACAACGAATATGCGTATTATTATATGGGCACGGCGACCATCTCCCGTGACGACTGGGGAAGCGCCTGGGCCAAGGATTATTATGATGCGTTCCGCAATACTCCGGACTATAACGGATGGCTCATGTGCGGGGAGGATGAGCATCCGATCGAAGTCGTTTTTTGCCGTAGTGATTATTTTAAGGAATACCTGTCCCGGGCGGGCGCATCTTCTTCGGCGGATCCCGTGACCTGCGGTGTGCTGCTGGACAAGCACGCTGTCGCGGAATACAATGACGCGGGAAATGTGGTGAAGATGAGTACGGTCCGCTACACGACGGCGGAAGCCGGGGACAGGATGCGTGTAAAGCTCCGCTTTCCGTCGGCGGCGAAGCTGCAGGCGGAAACGGAATTGGAGACCTATGCCGTGAAGGAAGGCGGGGAGCAGATGGTGAACTACAGCTCTCAAATCCTGACAAAGGACATCACGATCGCTTCTGTCGACGCGGAATATCCGATGGGCATGGAACACTACCAGGATATGGAGGGCGGGTTGCTGGTGCTCTCGGAGGAACTGCTGCCGGGGGGAAAGGAATTCCTTGGGGCGACCACGATGTACCTGAACGCGGCCGACGCGGAGCAGACGGAGCGGAAACTCGCAGAACTCTCAGCGAACCCGGAACAGGGACTGGAGATTGAGTATTATCAAAACATCCACGCGGGTGCGGATGAAACAAGGCGCCTCATCCTGATCATCGAGATCTTTTTATACGGCTTTATCACGGTGATTACCCTGATCGGCGTGACCAACATCTTCAACACGATCACGACCAATATGATGCTGCGCAGCCGCGAGTTTGCCATGCTGAAATCGGTCGGGATGACAAGGGGACAGTGCAACCGGATGATCATGCTCGAGAGCTTTTTCTACGGCAGCAAGTCCCTCCTGATCGGTCTGCCGCTTGGCGTGCTCCTGGCCTACGGGATTTACGCGGTTCTCGCCAACAGTTTCGACGACGGCTTCTTCATCCCCTGGAACGCGGTCGGGATCTCGGTCGTGGCGGTGTTTATTATCGTGGGTTTGACGATGTGGTATTCGCTCGCTAAAATCAATAAGCAGAACATCATTGAGACGATCCGCAGCGAGGCGGTGTAGTGGTAAAAATACTGTTGATTGAAGACAATAAGGATATCGTAAGCGGCCTGACGTTTTTGCTGACAAAGGAAGGCTTTGAGGTCGAGGCCTGCATGCGGGCGGCGGAGGCGGAGGAACGGATCGATTCCGTGATCTATGATCTTGCGATCATCGACATCGGTCTGCCGGACGGCGACGGCTATGACGTATGCCGTTACTTAAAGGAAGCGCGTCCGGAGACGCCGGTGATCTTCCTCACGGCCAAGGATGAGGAGCGCGATGTCGTGAAGGGATTTGACCTGGGCGCGGATGATTATGTGATCAAGCCCTTCCGCAACCGGGAGCTGGTATCACGCATCAACAACGTGCTCCGGCGCTATGACAAGAGCACAAAGGAGATCGTCGCGGGGAGCTTAAGGCTGGACCTTGCGGCGAAGCGGCTGTACCGTATGGGAGGCACGGCGCATGATGCGGCTGCCGGGAATGCGGATGCGAAGGAGGCCGCCTCTGCACGGGAGGCGGGCATGTCGGAAATCGTCCTCACCGCGCTGGAATACCGCATCGTCGTCTATCTCTTCCAGAACCGGGGACGTACGCTGACGAGAGAGCAGATTCTTGACCAGATCTGGGATTATGCGGGCGATGTCGTCAATGACAACACGCTTACCGTTTACATCAAGCGCGTGAGGGAAAAGCTCGGGGAAGACGTGATCAAAACCGTGCGCGGCATGGGTTACCGCGTGGATTGAGGCATACGGGCGGAGGTCGGATGTTTCTTTTGGCAGACAGCAACAGCATGTTTTCCGGAAACGGCGGGATAATCCTGCTGCTTCTGTGTGTGCTGTTTACCGCTGCCGCGGTGACGGCCGTTTTTGCGGTAATACGCCGTCGACGCTACGAGCGGCAGATCCATGCGCTGCTGGAGTATCTGAAACGCGTGTCCCGCGGGGAATACGATTTGAAAATCGCGGAGAATGAAGAGGGCGAGGTCTCCATCCTTGCCAACGAGATCTACAAAATCGCGGTGCAGATGCGGGAGCAGGCGGAGCAGAGTAAGCAGGAGAGCGAGAATTTAAGCCGCGCACTGGCGGATATTTCGCATCAGATCAAGACCCCTCTGACCAGCATACAGATCACGCTGGACAATCTCAAGGACAACCCGGACATGGACGAGCAGACGAGACGCTCCTTTCTCCGCGCCGTTTCCACGCAGATCGACCGGACCGCGTCGCTCGTCACATCGCTTCTGCAGCTGGCCAAATTTGACAGCGGCACGATCCGTCTGACTCCCGCGGAAATCACGGCCGCGGAGCTGCTGAGGGAGGCCGCGGATTCCCTGGAGGTGCTTGCGGAGCTGAAGGAGGTGCGCCTTCTTATCGAAGGGGACGCCCGCGCGACCTTTACGGGTGATGACAAGTGGGAGCTGGAGGCGTACAAGAACATCCTCAAAAACGCCGTGGAGCATTCGCGTCCCGGCGAGACCGTGCGTGCCATGGTGGAGGATGAAAAGCTCTTTTTGAAAATCACGGTGTCCGACGAGGGCGACGGCATCGCGCCGGAGGATTTGAAGCATATCTTTGAACGCTTCTACAAGGCGGAGGGCGGTGCGAAGGAAAGCTTCGGTATCGGTCTTTCCCTTGCCAAAACCGTCATCGAAAAGGACGGCGGCATCATCACCGTGGATTCTTCGCCCGGACGCGGCACGACCTTTACCGTGCGCTACAGTGTGTCGGGAGGACGGCTCTTTGCGCAGGATGCCGCGGACATGAAAACAGGAGGCGGCGATCATGATCAGACAAGCTGAGAATCATGAGCTTCTTTCTTATGCGGAATATGCTTATTCATTGGCGCTGGACCTGACAAGGTCTTCTTTTCCGACCTATTGTGACGGGATCAAGACAAAGGAGGATTTCATCCGTATTGCGACCGGTGAGGAGCCCGGCGCGGAGGTGCTTTTATTTGAACAGGAGCGTGTGAAGGGCTGGATTCATTATTACCGGATCCGGGAGGAAAACTATATCGGGTTTTATGCGTTTTGCGTGGAAGAAAACGTGGAAGATGCGATCGATGCGTTTCTGGAATATATCGGGGAGAAGTACCCGGAAGACCGGATCGATTTCGGGTTCCCGAAGGAAAACGAGGCTGCGATCCGCCACTTAAGGAAGCGGGGCTTTACCGTCGGGGAGGAAAGCGCGGTGTATGTCTTGCACCTTGACGCATATACCGTTAGAGAAGAGAGTGAATATGTCAGGGCGGTAAACGCGGATAACTGGAAGCTCTTTCAGTCGCTCCATGACGCGGATACGGATATGTATTGGAACAGCGAACGATTGTACCGGGCTTATTTTTCCGAAGGTAGGAGCCGGTGGCGCTTGTTTCTTGCCTGCCAAAACGGGGAAGCGCGCGGAAATATTTATTACACACGCGACGGGAACATGGCGGAGATTTTCGGAATCGACCGGAAAGAAAACGTTTTTGACGAGGCGACGGAACAGGCACTGCTGATCAGGGCCTTGAACGAAATGAAGGCAGAGGGCGCCGCTCATGTGGTATACTTCGCCGAACAAAGAGAAGAGACCGTCCTGACGGAGCTCGGCTTTCAGCACATTACAGACTATGTCCTGTTGTGGAACAGGCAGAGATAGAACAAACAAAAAGTGAGAGTGTCATTTAGAAACCGCCCTGCCGGTATGCATGCGCGATACAGGGTGACGGCTCATAAAAAGCGCCGCAATCATAGTCGTCCAGCTTTTCACATATTTCATCGTTATATACACGGGTAATGTGTTGAGAGGTAGTCGCAAATGATGCGACTACCTCTTTTTCGTTCTTTTGTGCTATAATATTACTTGTAAAGAGCAGTTATATCCAACCACGTTTCGGGCGTTTCCTGCGGGTCTGATGGCATGTATCAGGGATTGGATGGCTGCTTTTTTCATGCCTTGCTGATATATGTCGAACTTTTCGACAGAAGTATCTCTGTCTGTAAAAAGAACAATACCCTTCCGGCGCAATCGAACAAAAGATGATATTTTTGACGAAATCATTGACGATCCGCTATAATGGATAACATCATGAAAGTGTTGTTCCGCGCAAAGCAATCAAAACTGCTGCTTCTGCTCATGGCTTTTGCCATGGCGCTGGGGTTCTATGCCGCCAGTCCTTTGGGAGAACAGGCCGGGGCATTTGGTTCTGCAACAATCCCCGCGGCGTCTTATTCCCCTGCGGAAGCAGAATCTCCCGCGGCGGCACGGCCTTCAAACCCCTGGTCGATCGCTTCACAAGGCAGCGCCCTCCGTCCTGCGGCTCTTTTGCACGAAGAAGATCATATGCCCGATGCGGAAAAGATTTCTGCGCGCAGGGAACAGCACAAAACCGGCAAAGCGAAGGCCGTTTCGTTTCCCGGTCTTTCTGATATCAAAGAACAGGCCGGGATTACCGGTTTCGACAGTTGTGCCTTACTGCCGTTTACGCTGTCCGCAAAGAACAGCGCAAGCGTAATCATTCTGTATATACACGATCAGGACGGCTCCAAAGAAGTCTGAAGCTTTCTCCGTAACGCAACAGCATACTGAACGCCAGGATCCCGGGAGCGGCTTTATCGCTGCCCCTGATTCTGCACATGTTTGAGAGGAGGTTTCAGATGATACTGGAAACATTGGCATGGACGGCGCTGACACTGGGAATCGGAGCAGGCATTTCCATGATTTTTGTGTACTTTGAAAAAAGAAATAAAAAATAAGTAATAACAACGCCATACTCCATTTTTTGCTGCTATAGATGCGCGGGGGTGATCCCTACATCCCCGCGCATCGCCAAAAACAAACAAAAATGTGTTAAAATAAGGTGATGTCATCCCGCACCGTTTTGAAGGAAAAACTGCATGAGGCTGTCAAAAGTGTTTTGCCAATCGCGCTGATCGTGGCACTTCTGGCCTTTACGATCGCGCCCGTGCCGACGGACCTGATGCTGTCCTTTGTCATCGGAACGGCGCTGCTGATCCTGGGACTGGGGCTGTTTTCCTACGGCTCCGAAGCCTCCGTGACCCGGATGGGCGCCCATATCGGCGCGAAGATGACGCGCTCCCGCAACATCCCCCTGATTCTGTTTCTGAGTTTTCTGCTCGGCGTGATTGTGACCGTGGCGGAGCCGGATTTACAGGTGCTCGCGGTCAATGTGCCGCATATCGACACCTTCGTGCTGATCCTCGCGGTGTCCGCGGGCGTCGGCATGTTTCTGCTCTTATCCATGCTGCGCATCCTTCTGGGCGTACAGCTGCGCTGGCTGCTGCTTGTGTTTTACCTGCTGATCTTTGTGCTCGCCTCGCAGGCGGATCCCGCGTATCTCAGTGTCGCCTTTGATTCCGGCGGCGTCACGACGGGACCGATGACCGCGCCCTTCATCATCTCGCTCGGCGTCGGTGTGGCTGCCATCCGCTCTGACCAGCGTGCGGAAGAAGACAGCTTCGGTCTGGTGGCGCTCTGTTCCGTCGGGCCCATCCTCGCGGTGCTGACACTCGGTTTTTTCTACCGGTCGCAGGGCGAAGAAATCGCCGCGGCTGCCGTAAGCTCCTATGCGGATACGGTCGCGCTCGGCAGGGACTATCTGCAGGCCGTCCCGCATTATCTGCGGGAGGTCACCGTGGCCCTGGCACCGGTTGCCCTGTTTTTCCTCCTGTTCCAGGTGCTTGCCCTGAAGCTGCGCAAGCGCCCGTTCCAAAGGATTCTGCTCGGCCTGATCTACACCTACGCGGGGCTGGTTCTCTTCCTCACCGGCGTCAATGTCGGCTTTTCCTCGCTGGGTCTGCTGTTGGGCGAAGAGCTTGCGATCGGCGAAACAAAGATGCTGATCATCCCCGTCGTGATGCTGATGGGTTATTTTATCGTCGCCGCAGAGCCAGCGGTGCACGTGCTCAACGCGCAGGTCGAAGAGATCAGCGCGGGTGCGGTGACAAAACGCTCCATGCATATCGCGCTCTCGGTCGCAATCGCCGGCGCCATGGGGCTTTCCATGCTGCGCATTCTGTACGGCATCCCGATTCTGTACTTTGTGCTGCCGGGATACCTCCTGGCGCTGCTGCTGAGTTTCTTTGTACCGCAGATGTTTACGGCCATTGCCTTTGACGCCGGCGGCGTGGCCTCCGGTCCTATGTCCGCGACCTTCATGCTGCCCTTCGCCTTCGGCGTCTGCAGGGCGGTCGGCGGAAATCTTTTGACCGACGCCTTCGGCATTGTCGCGCTGGTGGCGCTGATGCCTTTGATTACGGTACAGGTCATGGGTGTGATCGCAGGGATCCGCGCCCGCGAAACAAAACAGGAAGCCATCGTACCCGCGGCCTACGCGGATACGGATGTGATTGAATTATGGTGATTCAATGCAACTTTACAACGTCGTGACCATCATCGACCGTGCGCGCGAAAAATTTTTGCGCACGATCTGCAAGGAGCTGGAGATCCCGATGACGCTGACCGTCATGGGGCGGGGCACGGCCACGCGCAGACAGCTTGATTTTTACGGGCTGGAGCCGACGGAAAAGGCGCTGGTCTTTATCCTGAGCGATGCCGAAAAGAAGGACGCGCTGCTGCAAGCCGCCAAGGAGCGGATGTTTATCGACGTGCCCGGCAACGGCGTCATGATGGCGATACCATTGAAAAGCGTGGGAGGAGGCAGAACATTGGCATTTCTGACAAGAGGAGAAACCTCGGACAACGGCACACCGGATCTGAATGCGTCCCATGAACTGATCATGATTGTCTTAAACCGCGGCTATACGGATGACGTGATGGACGCGGCAAGGGAGGCTGGCGCGGGCGGCGGAACCGTCCTGCATGCCAAGGGCACCGGCGCAAAGCTCGCACAGAAATTCCTGGGCGTGACGCTGGCGGAGGAAAAAGAGATCATCCTGATCGCCGCGGCTGCACAGGGACGCAATGCCATCATGTCAGCGGTTGCCGAACACTGCGGCATCGAAAGCAAGGCCGGCGCCATCGCCTTTTCCCTCCCGATCACGGAGATCACTGGCTTACGTCGTCTGTCCTGAGTTGGTTATAGCTTGCTTACCCCCTCCGCATCAGCTCCGCCACCAGGGCCGCGCCCTGCGTGAGCTGTGAGACGCTCGTCCATTCCGTGACGGAGTGGACATCGTTCATGCCGCAGGAAAGGACAATTCCCGTGATGCCGTTGCGCAGGAAATGGTTGTTGTCGCTGCCGCCGAGGGTGCGGGTGAGCGTGCCGGGGAGGCCGAGCGTCCCGCAGGCGTCCAGGAAGCGTGTCACCACCGGATGATCCTCGGGGACCTTGTATGCGATGAGGTTCGTGGCATGGGTGAAGGAAACCTCCGCGCCCTGTGCCTGTTCTTTGAAGGTCTGCTGTATTTCCGCAAACAGCTTCTCCGCTCTTTCGTGCGAATAACAGCGGATTTCGCCCTTCACTGTGCAGTGCGCGGGCACGATGTTCGTGGCGCGTCCGCCCTCGATCACGCCGAGGTTGACGGTGGTCTCCGCATCGATCCGGCCCTGTGCGGTTTTCGCGATGGCGCGGGCCGCAGCGGCGATCGCATGCACGCCGTCCTCGGGATTGAAGCCTGCGTGCGCGGCGCGTCCCGTGATCGTGATGTCAAAGGAAATGTGCGTCGGCTCCTGCAGGGAAGCGGCACCCGGCGCACCGGAAATATCCAGCACGTAGGCTTCCTTTGCGCGGATTTTTGTATAGTCCGCAACGGCCGCGCCCTTGCAGAAGACTTCCTCCGCGATCGGGAAGAGGATCTCGATGTCCCGGTGCAGAATCCCTTCCTCTTGCAGATGTCTTACGGCCTCTAAGATCTCGACAATCCCCGCGAGGTCATCGCTCCCGAGTACCGTGTCGCCCGCGCTTGTGATGCGCCCGTCTTCCCGCAGCACGGCCTTCTTGCCGCAGGAAGGCTCCACCGTATCCATGTGCGAAGAGAAGAGGAGCGGCTCCCCGGAAAGCGTCCCCTTCAGAAAGCCGTAGAGATTGCCGGCATTGCCCTTGTAATGCGCGCCGGCGTCATCCTCCGAAACCGTAAAGCCGAGGGCTGTGAGTTTTTCCTTTAAGCGGTCCGCCATCGCGCGCTCCCCGTAGCTCGGGGAATCGATCGCGACGAGTTCCCGAAATTCATCGACAATCCGTTTTTCGTTGATCATGGTTCGCGGCTCCTTTCGTTCATAAACCTATTATACTTCGGAAGAGAGATATGTAAAACAGGCCGTAAGCGCTTTTTTATCCGTAAGCGAAATCAGAATGACCGTTTTCTGATATACTAAAAAGGATGGAACGCAAGGGGGGACGACAGGCAGAACTGTCCGTCATTACAAAAGCCAAAGACCTGTGCAGTTATATCCTGACCGTAACGGAGAAATCACCGAAACGGTTCCGTTTTACGCTGACATCAAGGATACAGAACCACGCCTTGAATATCATCGAGAATCTGTACCGGGCAAATGAGGTATTTCTGACAAAAGGGGACTTAAGCGCACTGGACAAGCGCCGCGAATACCAGAGGCAGGCCATGACGGAGTGTAAGCTCTTATCCTACATGGCGCTTGTCGCACGGGAGCAGGGGGCGATCCTGCCGAAGCAGTACGAGCAGATCACGTCCAAAGTTTACGATGTCCAAAACCTTCTTGGAGCATGGATAAAAAGCGATGACAGGCGCGTGAAAAACTGATAAAATGGGAATCAGGGG
>JAFSPF010000056.1 GCA_017443065.1 Lachnospiraceae bacterium | reverse complement strand
CCTCTGCGGGCGATGTCTGCGCGGCCTTCAGGGCTCTCGCCCTTGCGAGCCGCTCCTCCGCCTCCTTCAGCTTGCGTTCCACGTCCTCCATATTGACGGGCTGCATATTATTATTCTCTGCCATATTTCTCTCCTGTCGGTTTGATTCAAAGCGTACTATTCCTATTTTACCACGATCTGGAAGTGTGGTAAAATAATTCCGTTCCGCAACAGAAACGCGGGACGGGGGAGCGCATGCAGACAGGTCTTGAACAGGCAAAAAACATGACCGTCGGCTTCATCGGTCTGGGGCTGATCGGCGGCAGCATCGCGAAGGCGCTGAAGAAGCGTCTGGGCGTGCGTGTGCTTGCCTATGACACCAACGAACAGGTCCTGCTGACGGCGCGTCACAATGATATCGCGGACGAAACGGTCTCCGAAATCGGGCCGGCCTTCGGACAATGCGATATCGTTTTTTTGTCCGCGCCCGCCTCGCATAATCTCTTCAACATGCGGATCGTGCTGCCCCATCTTTCCCCGGATGCCATTCTCACGGACGTCTCCAGCGTCAAGCTGCCGATCCACCGCCTCGCGGATGACGCGCGGGCGGGGCTTCGCTTTGTCGGCGGACATCCGATGACGGGAAAAGAACATTCCGGACTGCAATACGCGGAGGCCTCTTTGCTGCAGGGCGCACGCTATGTGCTGACCACCTCCCCGAAGACGGACGGACTGCGCGTGGAGCGCATGAAGCAGCTGGTCACCGCCATGGGCGCGGTGCCCTTCCTCATGCAGCCCGAGGAGCATGACCGTGCCGTCGCCGCCGTTTCCCATCTGCCGCACATTGTCAGCGCGGCGCTTGTGGGGCTTGTGGCGGAAAACGATGACGCGAAGGCCACGATGCGCCTGCTTGCCGCGGGCGGCTTTAAAGATCTCACACGGATCTCCTCTTCTCCGCCGGAGCTGTGGCGTCAGATCACGCTGTTGAATGCGCCGCAGATTTCGCTTCTGCTGGACGAGCTGATCCGGAAGCTGCAGCAGGTCGGAAAGAGCCTTCACCGCTCGGATCAGGACGCGCTGATGCGTTTTTTTGAAGAAGCCCGTGATTACCGGAACACGATAGAGGAACACAAGGAGTAAGCACTTGAAACTGCATCCCGCCTCGCGCGCACTGCGCGGAAAAATTACGGCACCCGGAGACAAATCCATCTCCCACCGCTCCGTCATCCTCGGCGCACTCGCCAAGGGCGTGACGGAGGTGTCCGGTTTTTTGTACGGCGCGGACTGCCTTGCGACGATCGATTGCTTCCGCAAGCTGGGCGTCCGGATCGAGGATGCGAGGCGCAAAACGGACGGACGTCAGGTGCTGCAGATTGAGGGCAAGGGCATCTTTGCACTGGACACGCCCTTCGGCGAGCTGAACTGCGGAAACAGCGGCACCACCGCGAGACTGCTGTCGGGAATCCTTGCGGCGCAGGCCTTTACGAGCATCGTCACCGGCGACGCCTCGCTTTGCAAACGCCCGATGAAGCGCATCATGGAGCCGCTTTCGCAGATGGGCGCCGTGATCGAAAGCGTGAACGGAAACGACTGCTGTCCGCTGCGGATTCATGGCACAAGACTGCACGCGCTTGATTACCGCATGCCCGTCGCCAGCGCACAGGTGAAAAGCGCCGTGCTACTTGCTTCACTGTATGCGGACGCAGCCAGCACGGTGCATGAAGCGCTCCCCTCCAGGGACCATACCGAGCTGATGCTGCGTGCCTTCGGCGCGGACATCCGCGTTTCGGAGGAACCGGAGATTTCACCCCTTGCAAAAAAGATCGTGCTTGCGCCGGGCGCGCTGCTGCGCGCACAGAAGGTGCATGTGCCCGCGGACATTTCCTCCGCCGCTTTTCTCATTGCAGCGGCATTGCTCGTTCCGGGAAGCGAGGTGTACTTAAAGGAGGTCGGCATCAACCCGACCCGCGCGGGGCTGCTGCATGTTCTCCGGGCCTTTGGCGCGGATGTGGAAATGACTAACATTACGAACGCCGCGGAGCCCTATGCGGATTTCAACGTGAAGTCTTCGAAGCTGGTCTGCCCGGAAGGGCGCCTCGTGATCGAAGGCGAGATCATCCCGACGCTGATCGACGAGCTGCCGGTGATCGCCGTTCTTGCGGCCTTCGCCGAAGGGGAAACCGTTATCAAAAACGCGGGCGAGCTGCGCGTCAAGGAATCCGACCGCATCGCACTCCTTGTGCGGAACCTGCGGGAGATGGGCGCGGAGGCCGAGGAGACGCCGGACGGCATGATCATCCGCGGCGGAAAACCTCTGCACGGCGCACAAATCAAAACCCACGGGGATCACAGGATCGCCATGGGTTTTGCGGTTGCCGCTCTTGCCGCGGAAGGGGACACCGTCCTGGATGACGATGCCTGTATCGCGGTTTCTTATCCGGATTTCTTTAAGGATCTTGCGCTGCTGTCTTAGTCCTTCGTGTGATCCTGTACCGTCTCATACACGGAGATACGCTGACGCTCCGCCTCCGGCATGCCGATGAAGACAGAGCCGTAGTTGAAGATCTCCTCGTCCTTTTTCTTTTCGCCGCGCACAATCTGGAGAAAGACATGTAAAACCTCTTTGGTCCAGATCTCAAGATATGCTTCGTAATTATCCCCCATCGTCAGATGACGGTCGGTGATGAAGCCGAGGCCGTGTCTCGAGCAATCCACCACTTCGATCGTGACGGATTCCGCATCCGCTCCGCCCCCCAGGGGTTTCATGATGAGCTTTCCGCCCATTTCCAGTCGTTTGCTCTTGCGTCTCTCTTCCATAATCATCACCTCCGGCTATTATCTTATCGCATCTTCGGTGGAATTACAAGCGCGGCGCAAAGGGCTCAGGGCAGGTATTTGCCGGCCGCAAGATACAGTTTGTACCACTCCTGCCTTGTCAGCGTCACCTTGCAGGCGTCGCAGACGTCCTTTAAGTGCGCGGGATTCATCGTGCCGACGATGGCCTGCATCTTCGCGGGATGCCTGAGGATCCAGGCGATCGCGACGGCCGTTTTGGACACGCCGTTTTTATCGCCGAGCTCCGCGAGCGCCTTGTTCAGATCCGGAAAGTCCGGGTTGTCCACGAAGGTGCCTTTGAAGAAGCCGTGCTGCAACGGAGACCAGGCCTGCACCGTGATATCATGCAGGCGGCAGTAATCGAGCAGTCCCATGTCCCGCGCGACGGACATCTCCGTCGTCTTGTTGTTGATATACAGGGCCTGGTCGATCAGCTGCGACTGTTCGAGCGAAAGCTGCAGCTGGTTGAAAACCAGCGGCTGCTTCACGTATTTTTTCAGTAAATCAATCTGGTACGGCGGCACGTTGCTGACGCCGAAGTATTTCACCTTGCCGTCGGCCTCCAGCTTGTCAAAGGCCTCCGCCACCTCCTCCGGCTCAAAGATCACGTCCGGGCGGTGCAGGAGCAGCACGTCCAGATAATCCGTCCGCAGGCGCTTCAACGAGCCCTCCACACTGGCAAGGATGTTTTCCTTTGACCAGTCAAACATGCCCTCCTGAAACAACAGGCCGCACTTGCTCTGCAGGATCACATCCTCCCTGCGGACAGAGGTCTTCGCAAAGGCTTCGCCGTAGCGCTCCTCCGCCACACCCTCCGTGTAGCAGGTCGCGTGATCGAAGAAATTCACGCCGAGCTCCACGGCGTTCTCAATCACTTTGACGGTTTCGTCCACGCTTAAGTCCGGCACCCGCATAAATCCCTGGATGATCACGGGTACCTGCTTCGGTCCGTTCATGATGTCGATTTTATTCATGGGGTTTCTCCTTATCGTTTTCTTTCTGAAAGCCTGTCGATCTCGGCTTGCAGGCGTGCGATTTCCTTTGCCTGTTGCTCGATCTCCTGATCCTTCTCTTTTTCCATCCGCTTCAAATCGCGTTTTGTGCGGCGCAGTTCTTTTTCCGCGCGATCTGCTCTCCCCTTGATCGACGCATAATCGTGCAGGTACCTTTCATGCATTTCCAAAAGAGCACGTTGCTTGAGTTCCGCGTTTGATTTTGCCATCTTCTCCGTCACCTCCATGAATACCGCGTTGCCTTCACTTAAGTGTCTGAGTTCTTCCCAGGTTGTCGCCTTGAACAGCTGCGCCCAGTAGACAAGGCCGTTCTGTTTGTCTTCCTCCGTCGCCAGATCGATATGCTTCAATGATAACACATTCAGCGCAAAATCGGGAGTGTAAACATTACCGTTTTTGACATTCGTCATCAGGTATTTTGCGTAAAACTCCGGGTGCTCCGGAAAGAGATCGAAATCCAATATCCCCACCTGCGTGGCGGGCTTTGTGTTCTCATATTCTTCCCCGGCTTCCAGATTGTCGTATGCTCTGCACAGATACAGGAGCGAACGCGGTATCCAGTCGTGTTCGTTTCCGATCTGTACTTCGATGTCAAGAATCTCCGCGTTGTTCATTTCCACACGCACATCCATCACAATAAACTTGTGCAGCGCCTCGTTGTAATCGATCGGAGTCAATAGCTTCACGGATTTGACATCCTTCTCCCGCAGGCCCTTCAATGCACAAATCAGCCCCTTCAGGGCACGCTTTGATTTCGACATGACCATATGAAACATCATGTCGTTCATCAGGGTGAAACGGATGGGGCCGGTGGCCTTCTCAACTGCGACGTAGCGTGTGACTTTTTTTTTCTATGACATAATAGAATCCTTCCTTTCTTCAGATGCGCATCTGAGCGCAAAGATGATAGTGATATGTTCGGCGTGCGTCCTCGGGGACTGTCGGACGAGCACCGCCGGTAAGGAAGAATATAGCAGATCAGTTTATATTTGTCAATAGTTATTTTATGTTTTATTTATATTTTTATTTCCATGTTCCCGGACAAAACCGCATTACTCTGATGATGCTCTTGTAGGGGATTGAGCCGGATACCAGTGCAAACAGCATGACAAAAGCAATATAGAGCAGAAAACGCTTCCATCCCATGGCGATCTTCAGCACGCCGAGGTTGGTGATCTTGGTCGCGGAGCCCGTGATCATAAAGGCAGTGGCGCTGTCCAGGCTCATGCCGTCCGAAAGCCACATCTGCAGCAGCGGAATCGTTCCGCCGCCGGACAGGCGGCGCGCATCCTCCGGTGTTGCTTTAAAGAACCCGCAGAAATAGCCGCCCCGGTTTCGGAACAGGGCGGCTACTTTTGTGGTTTGCAATGTTGAACGGGCTGATCGTGGCTGTACGGGCAATACCGTCGGACGGTTGTCAGCGGGAGTGCCTGCCGTTCCTTGTGGTCATGCGCAGACCCGCAAGGGCGAGCAGGAGCATCACGCCGGAGATCGTCAGTAACAACACATTTGTATCCGCGGTCTGCGGCGAGGTCACACGCGTCATGTTCGCGGGTGCTGCGGATGCGGGAACGGGGGCGGGTGCGGCCTGCACAATGAACCGGCCTTCCGCAAATCCGTCCGTAAAGAAGGCGCGGATCGTATGTGTTCCCTCCGACAGCGTTTCCAGATATTCCGCAGATACGGACAGATGGACGCTGCCCGCCGTCGCGGTATAGTGCGCCTGATCCAGTGTGGTGCCATCGATCTCCGCACCCCGGAACAGGGAAAAGGTCTTGTCATCCTCCGCGCTGCGCTTTGCTGTAAAGGCAAGCGGTACACCACTGCCCTTTGCCCATGTCTGTCCGTGACCTTTGATCACCTCATACCAGATGGAATATACATTACTCCCGGAGCCGCCTGACGGTGTTGGAGTAGGTGTCGGGGGTGGGGTAGGTGTCGGAGTGGAAGCAGGCGCGATTGTGATGCTGAAATCCTTTGTTGCGGTATTTGTCCCGTCCGTCACATTCACGGTAAAAGGATAGGTTCCCGCAGCCGTCGGTGTACCGGCAATTGCGCCTGTGGAGGGATCCAGAGAAAGTCCCGCAGGGAGAGTTCCTGCTGTAATACTCCATGTCGGTATGCCGGTAATACCGGTTGCCGCAAGCGGCTGGTCGTAGGCAGTCCCCTCCGTTCCACCCGGCAAAGAACCGGTCGTAATCGCGGGCGTTACCGTTGCAGGCGCCGTGACGGTGATACTTAGCTTTTTCGGCTGACAGGCGTAATCTGTTTTGTTGTCATTGTAATGCCGCTCCGCAAAAACATGAAGCTCATAGTTTCCGGGCTGAAGCGCCGCGGGAATGGTAATTTCGTATCCCGTTTCGGCTGTTTTCCCGGAAGCGATATTTCCGTAGTAGAGGATATCCGATCCGCTGACAATCATAGCGGAAACATACTCATTGGCTTCATTCTTCGCACCGCTGAAATCGATTTTTATTTTCCCGCCGGCCTCCACACTGTCGGAACCGTTGATGCTTGCTGTAAAATAAGGGTAATTGGTCGAATCCAGAAGAGTCAGTTTCCACTCGTTTCCGCTGTTTGTCCCGACAGGTGTCAGAGCGTCGGCGCCTGCGGTACCGGAGGATTTTCCGCCTACGGCGGCAGATGTGAAGAGTACAGATGACAGATTTAAATTAAAAGCGGGACGAACGCCGTCGCTGCGGTACACAAAGCGGCCGCCCTCGGTTACGACGCCGTAGCTGATGACGTACGCCGCGAGGTCATCACCGCTGCCGGGCGAGCGCAGCCACCAATAGTTGCTGGCTTCACGTAACTCCTGAAAGCTAATCTGATTCGCTTCCGCTAAGGAAAGCGGCCAGAGCATTGCACCGCTAACAGTATTCCCGGCAATATGATCGCCATTATACGTGCCGCTTCCATAATTCCCGCTATTGCCTGTCAGTTCTTTGGAGGTGATGGCAGCTTGTTCCCCGGCTGTGAAACCGCTTGCTATATTCTCCACCTGAGTCTTCAGGTTGCTGCCTGAATACTAATTTATGAGGTTGCTGTCTGGATTAAACTGCACGTTGTCTTTTAAAATACCGGTGGCAAACAGCGTCATACTGTCGGCGGCGGAGGCAACCCCACTCCTGTTGTAGCCGATGACGTACCAGCTTTTCTCGTTGTACCAGACCACCTGTGTATTCGCTTTGCTGCTGTTATAATCGCCTGTCTGACCCAACACGGATGACGTCCCCATGACCATGGCAGGATCTCCCCCTGCCGCCTGTGCCGTGACAGGCGTAACCGTCTCCCGTACCGCATCCGGCAGCGCGTCCTTCAAGCCTGCGGGCAGCATACTCCCCGCGCCGCATACCGCGCATACAAAAAGCAGTGCCGCGAGCAAACCCGCACACACTGCACGTTTCCTGACCGGTACCCGATGCCTTTGGCTTACCTTTCCTTCAGTACCCCCCCCTAAACATGTATTCGCTCTGCGCCGAGCGAAGCTTTCAACACCTGTGAACGTCCCTTTTTTCATATAGTCTCCTCTCCTTTATACGATTTCAACCGTTATGCCCATACCTCCGCATCAGAAAAGACTTCACCGTGCGCACGCTCCTTTTGTGCGATGCGGTGTGCCTCCTCCTCATCGGACTGTATGGTATCCTCCGCGACAAAACGAATCAGAATATTTTTGTTCGATGTCCTAAGCCGCCTGATCACCTTGCCGCAAGACGGAAGTCACGTTACAACCCCGTCCCCTGATTCCCATTTTATCAGCTTTTCACGCGCCTGTCATCGCTTTTTATCCATGCTGGCCGCGTCAGTTTTTATTCGGATTTGATAAGTCAGAATACACCCTTGTGTGTGATCAGGTTTTCCTGCCAGAATTGTTCCCCTACTTTACATCAAATCTCCTCTGCGTGCAACCTCTGTGTTTCATGATGTCCTATTGAT
>JAFSPF010000055.1 GCA_017443065.1 Lachnospiraceae bacterium | reverse complement strand
GCACGCACCCTTTCCTGCTTCCGGCGAGGACGGGGTGTGGGGCAGCGCCCCACATTTTCATCGATATATTTGCAGTTTTCAAGGTTCGTTTGAGCCTTTTTCTTTGGCTCAGTTTTTCATAAATCGCGTTACACTACCTTCGGCATGCGGCCGGTGCTCACGGAAAAGGAATACCAGGTGGACGGGACACTCAAAAACTTCGCCTATGACGCGCTTTTGCTCGGCAGCTCCCATTCCGACAATTTCGATCTGGCACAGGCGGATGCGCTCTTTGGCAAAACCTTTGTCAAGGGCGCCCGCTCCTGGGGCAATTTCCATGATCTTTGCGCCTATGCGGATACGGCCTTTGCCACAAGGGCGGTCTCGCTGGTGTTGTTTAACGCGGATGCGGCCCCGCTCCGCAATCCGGAGACGGAAACGCTTTCGGACAGCGGCTTTCCCCTGTATCTTACGGACAACAATCCCTTCAACGACATCCGTTATCTCCTCAACAAGGATGTGCTTTTGCGTCGCATCCCCTATGCGATTGCGCAGTCTTCGTCTCCCCTTTTTGACGCCTCCCGCAGCTACAGCTGGCATGCGGGCAAGGATTTTTCCAGGGCTGCGGTGCTTCAAAATTACCCCCGGCACCCCCGCATCGAGGAGACGGCGGATCCCGCTTCCGGCGGGGAGGCCTTTGAAAGAAACTGCGCGCGCGTCATCGCCCTGGTGGAGGCGCATCCGGAGGCGGAATTTATCTTCTTCTTTCCGCCGGTCTCCATGCTCTTCTGGGACTCCGCGCACCGTGCGGGTACGCTGGAACAGACCCTGTATGAGGAAGAGACCTTTCTTACGCGCATTCTGGCCTACGACAACGTCAGCGCCTATTATTTCTGCACCGATGAGGCGCTGATCACGAATCTGGACCGCTATATGGATTTTACGCATTATGACGAAAGGGTCAATGACGACATGCTGAAGGAGATGGCGGACCCCGCCTCCGTCTTTCGCCTGCAATCACCGGAAGACGTGCCCCTCCATATGAAAAACATGCGCGCGCTGCTGGACCGGCTGTTTACGCATGACCTTCCCGCGCTGGAGGAGGAGGGTGCCTTCCACTATTCCGACGGCTGAGCGGGGATGGCGAAACTGCGGAAATCATGTTAGAATAGAAACGTTGTTGCAAGCCCTTTCCCAAAGGAGTTTTTTATGGAAAAAATCGCTTCTTTTCAGGTGAACCATCTCATTCTCGAACCCGGCATCTATGTGTCAAGAAAGGATCCGGTCGGTCAGGAAACCGTGACCAGCTTTGACCTGCGCATGACGGCGCCCAACAAGGAGCCGGTCATGAACACCGCGGAAATGCACACGATCGAGCACCTGGGTGCCACCTTCCTCCGCAATGACCCGGAATGGAAGGACAAAACCGTTTATTTCGGGCCCATGGGCTGCCGCACCGGCTTTTATGCTGTCTTTGCGGGGGATTTGACGAGCGAGGAGATCGCGCCGCTCATCACGAAGATGTATGAGTTCATCCGTGATTTCGAGGGAGAGATCCCCGGCGCCACGCCGCATGACTGCGGCAATTACCTGGATCAGAATCTGCCGATGGCAAAGTGGCTGGCGGACCGGTATCTGGAAAACACCCTGTATCATCTGGACGAAGCGCATCTGCATTATCAGGAGTAAACACTATGGCGGAGTTATACGGTATCATCGGCGCAATGGAGAGCGAGGTGGCGCTCTTAATTGAGGCCATGGAAGAAAAAGAGCAAAAGACCCTTGCCCGCATGACCTTTCACAGGGGGACGATCGGCAAAGAAGAGGTTGTCGTGGTCAGGAGCGGCGTCGGCAAGGTGAATGCCGCGGTCTGCGTGCAGATTCTGGCGGACCTCTTTCATGTGACACACATCATCAACACGGGCGTGGCGGGCTCCCTGGACAATCAGATCAACATCGGCGATGTCGTGCTTTCCACCGATGCGGTGCAGCATGACATGGAGGCCACCGGCTTCGGCTACGCAAAGGGGGAAATCCCCATGCTCGGCATGACCTTTTTCCCCGCGGACGAGGCGCTTCGCAAAAAACTGGAACGGGCGGTCCGGCAGGCGGCGCCGGATATCGGATGCTTCAAGGGCCGTGTCGCCTCCGGCGACCAGTTTATCGCAGATGATGCGGTGAAGCAGCGCATCATAGGCGAATTTCAGGCCTCCTGCTGTGAGATGGAGGGCGCTTCCATCGCGCAGGCCTCCTGGCTCAACGGTATTCCCTTCTGTATTGTCCGCGCCATCTCCGACAAGGCGGACGGCAGCGGCAAGGTGGATTACCCGACCTTTGAGAAAAAAGCGGCACAGGATTGTGCCGGCATGGTGATACAAATGCTGAAAGGAGCAGACTGACATGAGCAAAGACATCCGTTTTGACACCTCCAAACTGACCCCCTTTGTTTCCGCATCGGAAATCGCACAGATGGAGATCCAGACCCTCAGCGCCAAGGACACGCTGACGCGCGGCATCGGCGCGGGCAATGATTTTCTGGGCTGGATCAATCTTCCCGTGGATTATGACAAGGAGGAATTTGCACGGATCAAAAAGGCCGCGGAGAAGATCCGTCAGGACTCCGAGGTGCTCATCGTCATCGGCATCGGCGGCTCCTATTTGGGGGCAAGGGCCGCGATCGAATTTACGCACGGCGCCTTTTATAACAGCTCCCCGAAGGACAGGCGCGGCGCGGACGGCGCCCCCTCTCCCGAGATTTATTTCTGCGGCAACTCCATCTCGGCCTCCTATCTGGCGGATCTCATCGATCTCGTCGGCGACCGGGATTTTTCCGTGAATATTATTTCCAAATCCGGCACCACGACGGAGCCCGGCATCGCCTTCCGCATTTTCAAGGACATCCTGATCCGGAAATACGGGGAGGAAGAGGCCGCAAAGCGCATCTACGCCACCACGGACAAGGCCAGGGGCGCCCTGAAAACGGAGGTGGATGAAAAAGGCTACGAAGCCTTTGTCGTGCCGGATGATGTGGGCGGACGCTTCAGCGTCCTGACCGCCGTGGGACTCTTACCGATCGCGGTTTCCGGCACGGACATCGACCAGCTCATGAAGGGCGCACAGGACATGCGCTCCCACGCGCTGGATACGGCCTATGACGAAAACGGCCCCCTGCTCTATGCGGCCGTGCGTAATATCCTTTACCGCAAGGGAAAAACCGTGGAAATCCTCGTCAATTACGAACCGACGATGCACTCCCTCTCCGAATGGTGGAAGCAGCTCTTCGGGGAATCCGAGGGCAAGGACCAGAAGGGCATTTTCCCCGCAAGCGTCGACTTCACGACGGACTTACATTCCATGGGGCAGTTCATCCAGGACGGCAACCGCGTCCTCTTTGAAACGGTGCTCTCCGTGGAGAAGAGCCGCCGCTCCCTCGTGATCGGCTCGGATTCCAAAGACCTTGACGGGCTTAACTATCTTGCCGGACAGACCGTGGAATACGTCAACCGGCAGGCGATGAACGGAACCGTTCTTGCGCACACCGACGGCGGTACGCCGAACCTGATGCTTCATCTTCCCGCGCAGGATGCCTACACGCTGGGACAGGTCTTCTATTTCTTCGAATTTGCCTGCGGCGTCTCCGGTTATCTTTTAGGGGTCAATCCATTTGACCAGCCGGGCGTCGAGAGCTATAAGAAAAACATGTTTGCCCTGCTCGGAAAGCCCGGGTATGAGGAGATGACAAAGGCGCTGAAGGAGCGGCTGTGACGAAAAGCGTTTCGATGAAAAAACCGCGGGTGCCGCCCGCGGTTTTTTGTTTGACGATTGCAATTATCTTTAATTTCATCTATTGAAACTGCTCCTGTAAATATAAGGTCACCCTGGATTGAATCATCTTTGCGGCTTCTTCGGCTGTCTGCTTTCCGGAAAAAAAGCCTTCTGCTTCCTCCCCAATAATCGTGGCAACCTTGACATCTTCGCGAAGATATACCTCTGTCCCGTTGATTAACTGCCAACACTTACTGATTTCTTCGTCTGTAAGTGCCTGCTCGCCATACTCCGTCTCTGAACTCAAATTCAGCATCCTTTCCTCAAGCACATATCTGTTGACAGGAAAAGAATGCTCCTCTCTCTGCCATTCTTCCGAAAGCATGACTTTTAATATCTCCCATCCGCCCTCTTTATCTGGCGCAGTTGCGGGTATGCCAAACAACATTCCAAACGATTCCTCGCAAAAATAACTGCCATTGTTTCCGTTGGGGTTTGGAAATCCGATAAACGTCAGCGGTTTTCCATCAAATGCGCATCGAAGCACGGGAGGAAAATTCATTACCGCTTGTAAACACTCCGGTGCCAGCAGGACTTCATTGCCATGAACGCCAACTTTACTATTCGGAGACGGCTGATACGTTTTAGGCGCTTTTTCTGCGCACAACATTAACTCATCTATGAACTCCTGACTGTCAAAACTACAATTTGCTTTTTCCCAATCCACAAATCTTCCAAGATCAGACGAAATCAGCCAATTCATCAGTTCAATAGGAGTAAGCCATCCGGGAAATGGCTGATATGCGTCTCCGTTTTGTGCCAAAAGATCCTGCATTTCTTCCATGGTCCAACCAATCCGATCTCCCACATCTTCCGTCCGGGCATACAGCGTTTCAATTTGAACCGCGGAGGGAATAACGAATAGTTTTTCTCCGCAAAGAAACGAGCGAAGCATACTTTCTGTAATATCATCTTTTGTGATTCCATCTCCGCGTTCCAGATAGGGAAGTAAATCAACAAACAAATCATCATTTTGCGGAATGTCCATATCATACACATTCACAACACTGGGCACATCCTCTGTGACCCATTCTGCACGTAACAGATCCGGTTCTGCGTAATACTTGATTTTTGCAAAATAGTCCTCATTATGCATGTTAAAGAATGAAACAAATCTCTCCAACTTTCCTGTAGTATAACCGTGTAAAGCTCCTATGATGATGACTTTTCGCTCTGTGGTTTTTTCAATTGTCGATATGAAATAAACCGTCGGTGTTATCGCATTTACGCACGTAAATTGGTTGTTTCCATGTTCAACCAGGTGCTTGATCTGCCCGCCATTTATGGCACCCCAGTCAAAACGACGTAACAGTTGCTTTTTTTCCGCGTCGTATTCTATAAGGCGCTCGTTTGTATTGATAAATATCTTTCCGTCCTCACTTATGCATTGGGTATATGCCGTGAGACCTGTTTCTTCTGAAAGTATTTCTTCTTTTGCTTCTCCAGTGTCCGGATCAAAAAGGTAAAGTCCCGCTTTATTTTCCTTTGAGACCGTCACATGACACCTCTGCTGCGCGTCGATTGTGATAGTATGAATCGTTTCGCCGGAGGAAAACGGCGTGAAGGAGATACAGTCATCTTTCCTGCAAACAATGATTTTTTCCTCGTTCCATAAGAGTTTTGTATCGTCATTTATCATTAACGGTCCCCGCATATAGTTTCTTGTTGCCGGTATTTCCTGTTCCTTCAACATATTGCCCTGATGATTGTATGTGATTAACTTTATGCCGGGCTGTTTCGTGCTTATGCCATATAAGATATAAATGTTTTGCTCCTCATCGCCACCCACATCATAAATCTGATAGGCTGTGTCGGGCGCTTTTAATGCAATGCTGTCAGCGTGGTTTCCTTCAGAATCCATATTCAGCAATCGAACCGTACCATCTTTTGTACCTATCACCGTCATGCCGTTTCCGTAGGGGAGAATGCCGCAAATTCTGTTAAATACTGCCCCAAGCGGAACCTCTGTTATTTCCGGGGTTTCCATGCGCACGCTGATCGTACTGCCTGCCGTTTCCATCTCACCAGGGTTTTCTGCCATACGGGAGCCAGTTGCCTCCCCAAAAACACAGCCGGAAAGTATAAAAAGCGCTATCCCAAAAACCAATACCCGTTCAAGATACTGTTTTTTTCCCATCTACGTCATCTCCTTTGAGCAAAATGCTTCGTCATTTTTGAAACGTATTTGTGTTAAATGCTACTACGCTCATTATGGATGTAATCGTGTTTTTGTTGGAAGATATATGGATACTGTAAGACAGCGTGTCGCTCCACCTGAGCCCCGCCACATCGGAAATGGTTGTTGACGTCACCGTCGCAGCACTGATCGGAATGGATTGACCCAGCAAAAGAATTGAAACAAATCCCGCAAGTAAAACCTTTTTGAACATAGTAGCCTCCTTTTTTGGGGTGCTTATTTCATTTACATATAACTGATGCACGAACCTGCCGTTTTGTTACAGGGTTTAGAAAAGTTTTAGAAATCTTATTCGCTGAAGAAAAACCCTTCTGTCCGTTCCTTCAAAATTACGAAAGAGCGGACAAAAGGGTTTTGTTCATTGGAAAGAAACGCGAGTGTTTATCGTTTCTCTATTCCGTTTGCGATTGCCATCGCTTCTTCTTCACTCATCTGACCGCCGATAAATATGGGAATACCGTCCACTACAAATGCGAATGTGCCTCTGTTTTCGTCATCAAATGCCATGAACGCTTCTT
Organism: Lachnospiraceae bacterium; assembly: GCA_017443065.1. Lineage (GTDB taxonomy): Bacteria > Bacillota > Clostridia > Lachnospirales > Lachnospiraceae > Butyrivibrio. The sequence goes on along the minus strand of JAFSPF010000055.1, from coordinate 30,074 downwards.
CCCCTCTGAATTCCAATGCTTTTATTTCCATGTTTTCTGTGTTTATTCCGACCTCTGTCCCTGGTATACTGAAACGAATATACAGCGTGTTTCCCTCAGGATCCTCATAATAATATGCAATTTCAATATCCAATATAACTGTTTCCGTATGCGTGTACCGCTCCGGAATATGCGCCGGGTAATAGGATCTCAAATCCTCTATCGTGATGTCCTGATCGGAGGAGGTTTGCACTTTGCTGTATTCTGTAAATGTTTCAATAAACCAGTTGATAACTCTTTCTCTGAATTCCGCGTTGACGGTTATTGCGGTTGTGAATCCGACTGTCAATATCACCATCGCCGCCACGATTCCTTTTGCCAGGACGCGGATGATTTTTTTTGTTCCGGCGGGGAATACTAACATCTTTTGTCTGTTCGCTTCTTTCTCCGTCCGTTCCATATCCTGATCCAGTGCCATCTCACTGGCTTTTTGGTAAGAACGCTCACTGATTCTTTCTCCTTCTTTCAGATTATGCGCTGAGGACAGAAGCGATTTGTAGTATTGAAGCCGCCCTGCGGGAAAGCTTGTTCCGAAAACCGTCTGCATGGCATCGTTGGACATCTGATAGCAATACCTTCCGTAGAACAATTCTTTCCCGGTATCGGAAAGCGCAAGGATTTGCTGACACAAAACACAGATTCCCTCGTCCGACAGCTCCCGCTGCGGTAACTCTTCCAAGAGACTTTTTTCCGCTGCGGAAAACAGCTGTTCAAAGTATGCGTTCATTTCTTCTGCATTATTTACATTTGGCGAAATGCCTTTGTTCATTCCCTGCCTCTTCGTTTTGTTTATCTGATGATCCCGTCCATCTGCTTTCGCAACTTTTCCAAGATGCGGAATCCGCGCACTCTGGCACTGTTCTCCGTGCATTGCAGGACACAAGCGATCTCCTTGTAACTCCTTCCTTCCTCATAGCGAAGGAACAATAGCCGTTGCTCATCCTCCGAAAGACCGGACAACATCGTTTGCATCTCCGACGACGGAATGGTTTTGAAAAAGCGGTCTTCTGTGCTTTCACCCAAATCTTCGGTATATTGCCCGGGGTTTTCCGTAAATTCCAGTCTTTTGTCCCGTCGCAGTTTTTCCCTCGCACAGTTCTTTACAATAGTAATGCAATAGGCACGCATTTTATTACGCGGCAATTTTGAAATTTTTTCTAAATTATCGACTATTTTCAACAAAGCTTCCGAAACAGCGTCTTCCGCGTCCTCTTTTGACACAAGAATGCCTCTTGCCACATAAAAAAAGAAGGACTTATCTTCCCTGAAGATTTTTTCAATTATTTCCCTTTGCTCATCATCGAGCAGGGACAGCATCATGAACAGCACAGATGAAACAACCTCCGTACCAGTAGTATAGCATATTTATCTTTTTTTTTTTTTCGTTTATGGTATACTGAAAGCAGTTTTGACGGCGGCAAAGGAGACTTCTGTTTTGGCAAAAAAAATCATTCTGACGGGCGGCGGAAGCGCCGGGCACGTCACACCAAACTTAGCGCTGATTCCGGGGCTTAAGGAACAGGGCTATGATATCGCCTACATCGGGACGGTGGACGGGATCGAGAATAAACTGCTGGCGGATTTTGACGTCCGCTACTACGGCATTGCCGCGGGAAAGCTCAGGCGTTACTTTGATCCCAAGAACTTCTCGGATCCCTTCCGCGTGCTGAAGGGCTACCGTCAGGCGAAAAAGATCTTAAAGCAGGAACGGCCGGATGTCATCTTTTCCAAGGGCGGCTTTGTCTCCGTTCCCGTAATTCATGCGGCTTCGAGGTACAAGATTCCCTGCATCCTGCATGAATCGGACTTAACGCCGGGGCTTGCCAACAAGCTCTGTGTGGGAAAGGCAAAGAAAATCTGCTGTAATTTCCCGGAGACCATGGACTATCTCCCCAAGGACAAGACGGTCCTGACCGGTTCCCCCATCCGCGAGGAGCTACGGCAGGGGAATGCCGAGGCGGGGAGGCAGTTCTGCGGCTTTACGGACAAAAAACCTGTCGTCATGGTGCTCGGGGGATCGCTCGGGGCAAGTTCCATCAACGACGCCGTCCGGGGCATCCTCGAACAGCTTCTTCAGGAATTCAATGTGGTGCATATCTGCGGCGATGACAAGATGGACAATCTGAAGCTCACGATGAGCGGCTATGCCCAGTTTGAATATGTGAAAAACGAGCTGAAGGATCTCTTTGCCCTGGCGGATGTGGTGGTCTCCCGCGCGGGCGCCAACGCGATCTGCGAGCTTCTGGCCTTAAAAATTCCGAACGTGCTGATTCCCCTCTCCGCGAAGAACTCCCGCGGTGACCAGATCTTAAACGCGCAGTCCTTCAAAAACCAGGGCTTTTCCGAGGTGATTCAGGACGAGGATCTGGATGAAGATGTTTTATTTGAGGAAATCCATGCGGTGTACCAAAACAGGGACCGCTACATCTCCAAAATGGAGGGAAGCGGCCAGCCGGATGCGGTGGCTTCCGTTCTGAAGCTCATCTCAGAGACGGTCGGGTGAGTGTTTCTCCAGAAAGGCATCCACGGCTTCCCGGTAGCGCGAAGGATGGAGCGAATATTCCTCCAGATGCCCGGCACCGGGGAAGATGCTGATATCCCGCGTGCACTGGGCTCTTGCATACAGCTGTCTTGACATTTCCACCGGAACCGTCCGGTCCGCGTCCCCGTGCAGAAACAGCACCGGTGTCTGCGCCCGGGATACGGCGCGCATGACGTCCGCGTCTTTGATGTCATATCCCGCACGAAGCTTTGTCACATATCGAAGCACAAAGAGACGGATTCTTGCCGGAATCCGGGAATTCTGTCTGTATTTTAGAAGACGCAGCAGATATTCGGAAAGCGTGGTGTAGGAAGAATCCGCAATCACGGCATAGACGCCCGTCGGGATATGCTCCGGCAGCGCGTAAAGCGCCGCGGCCGCACCGACGCCCAGTCCGTGAATCACAATCCGCGCCTCCGGATCCCGCTTCAAAATCCAGTGGATCCAGGTCAGCACGTCCAGACGGTCATCATAGCCGTATCCGCGGTATTTGCCGCCGCTTTCCCCGTGACCGCGCAGATCCGCCGCCAGAATGTCCATCCCCTTTTCCTGATAATGCCGGGCGTAGGGTGCGCACTGCGCAAGGGATGCCGTATCATCATGCAGCAGGAGGCAATAGCTGCGCTTTTTTTTCCCGTCCTCCCCGTCTGCGGGCACAAAGGCCGCATGCAGTCTGATCCCGTCGATCGCATCGATGGAGATCTCCCTGCGCCGCTCCGGAAACAGCAGGGATTCCTTTTTCGCCGGCTCCTTCTCGCCGCCCGCCGCTATCAGCCCCTCATAGGCATTTGCGCCGATCAGATAGGAGCCGCCCAACAGCGTTCCCGTCAGCGCCAGGAATCTTCTTCTGATTTTACCCATCCCGCACCTCCTGTCTTAATCGACGTCCGTCCTGTCTTTTTTCGGCTTCAGCACCAAAAGCAGCACGCCGCAGGCAAGAATCACCACGCCCGCCACAATGAGCGGCAGATATGTTCCGATGCCGCCTCCCTCTTCCTCTTCATCATCCAGCGGTCCCGGTGCCGCGGGTACGGCGGGTGCGGTTTCCGTCTCCGCCTCCTCATCCTCCCCGGCGCTTTCGATCTCTCCCGCACCTGCTTCCTCCGGCGGGGTCTCCTCCGGCTCCTCTTCGGGCGTGCTGCCACCGGACAGCACACGTGTGAGAAAATCCGGAATATCCTCTCCGGCGGCCGTCAACTGTTCTTCCAGTACCTCCGCCACTGCCACGAGCTCCGGCTCCTGCAGCAGCTCCGGTCTTCCGGAGGCCTCCGCATTGCGGACCGCCAGCGCAATATCCTTGTAAAGGATGGGGTTGACGTCAGGATAAACGGACGGATCCGTTGCCAGCATATTCTCCAGGCTGATGATGCCGTAGCCTAAGTACGGATCCCTTGTCAGCTCAAGAATCCCCGCGGCGGAATCCGAAACCGGCACGGACTGATAGGCGTTGTCCTCTGGGAAGGTGGCCGTGCGCACCATGAGCTGCAGGATCTGGTTGCCCGTGGCATCCGGCCACTGCTGCATCGCCAGGGCAAGAAAGCCCGACGTGATCGTCGTTGCCGCGGAGCATCCGCCGCCATGCGCCTCAAACTTTCCCCAGTCGTTGAACTCCATCCAGATGTGTTCTCCGGGTGCCGCAATGTCCGTCCCCGCATCCTCTGTGCGCGAGGAATCCTGCAGGTTCCGGTCCTCGCCGACCGACTGCACCGTTACCATACCGTACCAGTAGCAGATTTCGTCGTCATTGTCCGCGCTTAAGATATCATGAAACTCCAGGCGGTTTTTCTCGCGGTCCGTATAGGCGTCGGGATCGGCATACCAGTCGACCGAGGTGCGGTCATTGGAATGGGCCACGATCAGCGGAATCCCGCGCCGGATGGCCTCCATAATGACCGGATACTGTCTTTCGTACTCGCTCATGCCCCCGGCCGGGATTGAAATCAGATCCACGCCGTCCTGCAGGGCATAGTTCACGGCAACCTCATAGACATCCCCGCCGGTCAAGGAATCATCCTCGCTGGTCACGGCGGCATAGTGATAGATTGTTGCGCCCGGCGCCACGCCGATGGGCGCCCTGCCTGAATCCGCGCCTTCGCCGTTTCCCTGCAGGAGAGAGATCATGTCCGTCGCGTGAAAGGCGATATCGAAATCCGTGCTGATGGCGGGCACATCGCCGTAATAGGTCGTGATCGCGTGATCCTTCAGGATGATGTTCGCCTCGGAAAGCCAGGGAACCTCCGTGTTGACGATGGTATCCACCTCGCCGATCCAGATGCCGGTACCGTCGATTCCCCTGTCATGCGCCTCCTGCACGCCGAACTCCTCATAATACCAGTATCCTTCCGTGGCCTGGATACTGGTCGTGTGCGTGAGCACAAAAAGACACATCAAAAACAGTGCCGCCACACGGCCTCCTGCCGTTTTTCTCTTTTTTTCCGGTGTTTTTCTCATGTGTTATTCTTCCAGCAGTAATCCGACGGGACAGTGGTCCGAACCGGTTTGTTCCGGGTAAATCAGGGCATCCTTTACCCGTGGCATCAGGGTATCCGTTACGACAAAATAATCGATTCTCCATCCGGCGTTTCTTGCCCTTGCGCCGCCGCGATAGCTCCACCAGCTGTAGGCCCCCTCCCGGTCCGGATAAAAACGGCGGTAGGTGTCCGTGTATCCCGCCTGAAGCCAGCGCGTAAATGCCGCCCGCTCCTCATCCGTGAAGCCGGGATTATGGTGGTTCGTCTGCGGGTTTTTTAGGTCGATCTCCTTGTGGGCGACATTGAGATCACCGCAGACAATGACCTCCTTTTTCTTTTTCAGCCCGTTCAGATAGGATAAAAACGCTTCCTCCCACTCCATCTGGTAGGAAAGCCGTTTCAGCTCGTCCTGGGAATTCGGGGTATATACCGTGACAAAATAAAACGAAGGATATTCCAGGGTAAGGACGCGCCCCTCCCTGTCATGCTCCTCCTTCCCGATGCCCTTCGTGACGACGGAAGGCGCAAATTCCTTTCTGTAAAAAACGGCCGTTCCGGAATAACCCTTCTTTTCCGCGTAATTCCATACGCTGTCATAGCCTTCGGGGGAAAGAGAGATCTGTCCTTCCTGAAGCTTCGTCTCCTGAATCCCGAGAAGATCGGGTTTTTCCTTCCGCAGAAAGTGCTCAAACGCACCCTTGGACACACACGCCCTGAGTCCGTTCACGTTCCATGAAGCCAGTTTCCGCACGCTCCGGACCCCTTTCACATCTGACGGATTTTCTGCAGGTTGTCATCCGTCTGTGCCAGCATCTCCTTTAAGGAGAGGTTGTCCTCATGGCGGAAGGCGCAGATCGAAAACTGCAGGTGGATGATGTAGGGCTTCGTCTCGTCCTTCATCAGCCGCATGTTCTGCTGTGACATCTCTTCCTTGAGCTCGTCCGCCCGTCCCGCATCCTCCGTTACAAGTAACACCGCAAACTCATTGCCGCGGATACGCCCCAAGATGCTTTCTTTTCCGAACACTTCGGAGAGCAGGTCCGCCACCCTTCTCACGGCGGCATCGCCCTCCTCCCTGCCGAAAAATTCATTGATGGATTTGATGGAATCCATATCGATATAGGCAACGATCGCAACCGTCCCCTCCCGGAAGGATTTCTGCAGCGCGTCATAGGCCTGCGCAAAGAAGCCGCGGCGGTTTAAGCGCTTCGTCAGATAATCCTCATCCCCGAGGCGCTCCAGAACGGACTGGTCCTTATCCATGGCCTGCTTGTTGGCCTTGATCTCATCCTGGGCGCGGAGGAGCTCCTGGTCTCCGGCAATCAGCCGCACCGCCCCCGTAACAAGGGAGGCAAACTGCGTGTTGACATAGGGGGACGCAAGATGCGGCGTCAGCTCCATGACAAGCAGTCCCACCTGCCGCTCGTTTAAAAACAGATTGTTCAGGATAAAGGCATGCGCATCCGTTAATCCCTGGAAGGGCTTCAATACGTCCTTTGTCCTGACGCTTTTGGCCTCCGCCTGCTTTGTCCCCTTTCCGGCGCGGATCATGGAAATCAGAAGCATTTCCGAAGGGATCTCCCACGGATTCCGCTCCGTGTGCTCGCTTGCTTCACGGAAAAGATACAGGGCGCTGTACCGGCTGCCAAAGGCCAGGGTCTGGCGGAGAATGGTGTCATAGGGGTTGCTGTCCTGATAATAGCTGTGATGCAGGAGCGCATGGGTGGCTCTCGAGAGCACGTCCATGGCGCTTCCCCGGGAGGAGGGCGTTTTGATGGCCGCTTCCTCCGTCTCCTCTTCCGTCAGACCGCTCACCTCCGTTTTTTCCGGCGCCTTGTTTGCGAGGCGGATCGCATCCCTGACGGCATGCTCCCCGAGCTGCTCATATTTGCCGTTTTCCGCCTGTGTTACGCAGGGAAAGCCTTCCGTTTCCTGCATGGTCAGCACCTTCTTTCCCGCAAAGGCGGAAAGAAATTTTTCCTTCTTGCGTGCGCTGGCATGCTTGCAGATCTCACGTGTGTCCAGAAGAATGACATCCGTGTTCGCGGGATCGATGTAATCAAAGACCGCCGTTTCCTGATAAAAGTCCGGATGCTCCGTTTCCTCCCTGCCCGTGCTGACAAGGTAGCGCCCCGGATACACGAAGAGAGCACTTCCGGTCCTCTCCGCCTCCTGTGCGGCGCCCTGAAGGATGCGTCTGGTGCGTTCACTTACGATTTCGGAAATCAAAAATGCGATTCTGGTCATCCCGGTTTCCCCCTCAGCCTTCTTCTCCTTCCGTTTTCTCCTTCTCGAAATCGGCATCCGCGCGGACCTTTGCGATCTTTGCCACGGTCACGCCCTCATCCACATTGATCATCTTGACGCCGGAGGTGATGCGCGAATACACATTGATGTCATCCATGCGCAGCTGGATGATCGTGCCGGCATTCGTGATCATCATCAGCTCATGCTCGTCGCCGACCGCCTTGACGCCGACGACATCGCCTGTTTTTTCGGTGATCTTATAACACTTTAAGCCCTTGCCGCCGCGATGCTGTAAGGTAAATTCCTCCAGCTTTGTACGCTTGCCGTAGCCCTTTTCCGAAACAATGAGGAGGGAGGGACCCTGGGTGTCGAGCTGCATTCCGACAACCTCATCCCCGGGCTGTAACATGATGCCCCGAACGCCCGAGGCGCTTCGTCCCATCGCGCGGACATCCGTCTCCTTGAAGCGGATGCTCATGCCGTACTTCGTTACCATGAAGATATGCGAGGTTTCGGAGGTCAGCTTCACCTCGATCAGCTCGTCCCCTTCGCGGATCGTGATGGCGTTGAGGCCGTTTTTGCGGATGTTCGCAAAGGCCTCGATCGGCGTTTTCTTGACCGTCCCGTTCTTGGTCGCAAGGAAGAGATGCTTTCCGGCACCCTCTTCAAATCCCTTGATCGGGATGATCGCGGAGATTTTTTCGTTCGGCGCAAGCTGCAAAAGGTTCACGATGGCGACCCCGCGCGAGGTGCGCGAGGCTTCCGGAATCCGGTAGGCCTTCAGCGTATAGACGCGCCCGAAGTTCGTAAAGAACAGGATATGGTTGTGCGTCTTTGTCATCAGCAGGTCTTCCACGTAATCGTTTTCGATCGTGGAAATGCCCTTGATGCCCTTGCCGCCGCGGTTCTGGGCATGGAAATTGTCAACGCCCATGCGCTTGATATAACCGAGCGAGGTCATCGCGATCACGGTCTGCTCGTTCGGCACGAGGTCTTCCATATCAATGTCCGCTTCGGTGTATTCGATCGCGGAGAGCCGGTCCTCGCCGTATTTTTCGGCAATCTCCGTAATCTCCGTGCGGATGACGCCCAGCAGCAGCTTTTCGTCCGCAAGGATGGCCTTGTATTCCTTGATTTTTTCGAGGAGCTCCGCATGCTCTTCTTCCAGCTTTTCGCGCTCCAAACCCGTTAAGGCTCTCAGGCGCATATCGACGATGGCCTGTGCCTGCACATCGGAAAGCGCAAAGCGCGCCATCAGCTGTTCCTTGGCCGATGCGGTGTCTCGGCTGCCCCGGATGATTTTGATCACCTCATCGATGTTGTCCAGGGCGATCAGCAGCCCTTCCAGGATGTGGTTGCGCTCCTCCGCCTTTTTCAAGTCAAACTGCGTCCGGCGGGTGACGACCTCCTCCTGATGCTTTAAGTAATGATCCAGCATCGCCTTTAAGGAGAGTTCCTTCGGCTCTCCGTTTACGAGCGCCAGCATGATGATGCCGAAGGAATCCTGCATCTGCGTATGCTTATACAGCTGGTTCAGCATAACCTGCGGATTGACGTCATGCCGGAGTTCAATCACAATCCGCATGCCCTCGCGGTCGGATTCGTCACGCAGGGCCGTGATGCCGTCTAAGCGTTTTTCCTTGACGAGATCCGCAATCTTTGCGATGAGATTTGCCTTGTTGACAAGGTAGGGCAGCTCCGTCACGACGATGCGGTTTTTGCCGGCCTGCATGGGCTCGATGTCCGTCACCGCACGCAGGACCACCTTCCCTCTTCCCGTGCGGTAGGCCTGCTCCGCGCCGTGCGTGCCGAGGATGATGCCGCCGGTCGGAAAGTCCGGCGCCTTGATGATTTCGATCAGCTCCTCGACGTCCGTCTCCCGGTCTTCCTCAATCCGGTTGTCGATGATCTTCGTCACCGCGGCGATCGTCTCCCGCAGATTGTGCGGCGGGATGTTGGTCGCCATACCGACGGCGATGCCGGTCGTCCCGTTCACCAGAAGATTCGGATAACGGGAGGGCAGAACCACCGGTTCCTTTTCGGTTTCGTCAAAGTTCGGCGCAAAGTCGACGGTGTCTTTATTCAAATCCGCCGTCATCTGCGTGGAGATTTTGGAAAGCCTCGCCTCCGTATATCGCATGGCCGCGGGCGGATCTCCGTCCACGGAACCGAAGTTGCCGTGTCCGTCCACGAGCGGCGCCCGCATGTTCCAGGGCTGCGCCATATTGACGAGCGCACCGTAGATGGAAGAATCGCCGTGCGGGTGAAACTTACCCATCGTGTCACCGACGATACGCGCGCATTTCCTGTGCGGCTTGTCCGGCGTGTTCCCCAGCTCGATCATGGAATAAAGCACGCGTCTCTGCACGGGCTTTAAGCCGTCCCTGACATCGGGAAGGGCTCTGGCCGCGATGACGCTCATCGCATAATCAATATACGATGTCTCCATCGTTTTCTGGAGATCGACCTCCTCTATCCTGTCTCTGTCTACCGTCTTTTCAAACTGATCTTCCATTGACACGTCCTGTCCTTCTTAAATATCCAGGTTTTTCACAAACCTTGCGTTCTGCTCAATAAACTCCCTGCGCGGCTCCACCTTGTCTCCCATGAGCGTCGTAAAGGTCACGTCGATATCCGATTCCGCCTCTTCGTTCATGTCGACGCGAAGGAGCACGCGCTTTTCGGGATCCATCGTCGTCTCCCAGAGCTGCTCCGGATCCATCTCGCCGAGACCCTTGTAGCGCTGGATCTTATTGTTCTGGTCCCTTCCGACGCTCTCTAAGATCTGATTCAGCTCCTCGTCCGAATAGGCATACCAGACCTTCTTGTTTTTCTCAAGCTTAAACAGAGGGGGCTTGGCCAGATACACATGCCCCGTCTTGATGAGCTGCGGCATGAAGCGATAGAGGAAGGTGAGCATGAGGGTCGCGATATGCGCGCCGTCCACGTCCGCATCGGTCATGATAATGATCTTGTCATAGCGCAGCTTCGATAAATCAAAATCGTCATGAATGCCCGTGCCGAAGGCCGTGATCATCGCCTTGATCTCGGCATTGGCATAGATCTTGTCCACGCGCGCCTTCTCGACATTCAGAATCTTTCCGCGCAGGGGTAAGATTGCCTGCGTGGCGCGGCTTCTTGCGGTCTTTGCGCTGCCGCCGGCAGAGTCTCCCTCGACGATAAAGATCTCGCAGTTCTTCGGATCCTTGTCCGAGCAGTCGGCAAGCTTTCCGGGCAGTCCCATGCCGTCGAGCGCACCCTTTCTGCGCGTTAAGTCTCTGGCCTTTCTGGCCGCTTCCCTTGCGTGTGCGGCGGTAATGGCTTTTTCCAGAATAATCTTGGCAACGGCCGGGTTTTGCTCCAGGAAGTAGGTGAGCTGCTCTCCGAGGATGCCGGACACGGCGCCCCTCGCTTCGGAATTGCCGAGCTTTTGCTTCGTCTGTCCCTCAAACTGCGGGTCCTCGATCTTGACGGAGATGATGGAGGTTAAGCCCTCGCGGATATCCTCGCCCGTCAGATTGTCATCGGAATCCTTTAACATCTTCGCGTTTCTTGCGTAATCATTGAAGGTTTTCGTCAACGCCGTCCGGAAGCCCTCTAAGTGCATGCCGCCCTCGGGGGTGTTGATGTTATTGACGAAGGTGTAGGTCGATTCCGTGTAGGAATCATTGTGCTGCATGCTGACCTCCACCTGCACGCCGTTTTTCGTTCCCTCGAAATACATGATCTGCTCATAGAGCGGCGTTTTGGATTTGTTTAAATATGCGACAAACTCGCGGATGCCGCCCTCGTAATGAAAGCTCTCCTGCCGCACCTCCGGATGCTCCTCCGTCACGCGCTCGTCCCGCAGGGTAATCATCAGTCCCTTTGTCAGGAAGGCCATTTCGCGCAGGCGCTGCCTTAAGACCGGGTATTCGAATTCCAGTGTTTCTTTGAAAATCTCCGCGTCCGGCTTGAAGGTGACCTTTGTCCCCGTCTCCTCCGCCGTGCATTCCCCGACGATCTTGAGCGGATGACAGACGTTGCCGCGTTCATAACGCTGTTCGTGGATTTTGCCGTCCTGATAGACCTGCACGATCAGCCATTCGGAAAGCGCATTCACGACGGAAGCGCCGACACCGTGCAGACCGCCCGAAACCTTGTATCCGCCGCCGCCGAATTTTCCGCCCGCATGCAGGATGGTGAAGACAACCTCCACGCCCGGGAGTCCCGATTTGTGGTTGATGCCGACGGGGATGCCGCGGCCGTTGTCGCGTACGGTGACGGTATTGTCCGGATGCACCGTGACGGAGATGTTGTCACAGAATCCCGCGAGTGCCTCATCCACCGCGTTGTCCACGATTTCGTAAACCAGGTGATGCAGGCCCCTGGAGGAGGTGGTACCGATGTACATGCCGGGACGCCGTCTGACCGCCTCCAGACCTTCTAAAATCTGAATCTGGTCCGCGCCGTATTCCGCCTGTCCCTCCATGATATTGTGCCGTTCTTTTGCCATGTGTTCTTCTCTTTTCTCTTCTTAATTTTCCGCCGTTACGCTTCCTTCTTTCACATGAAAGATTTTATCGATCGAAAGCCGTTTTCCGACAAAATCATCGAGTCCCGTGCAGGTGATGAGTGTCTGTATGCCGCCGAGGGATTCCAGAAGCTGCGTCTGCCTGTGGTCATCCAGCTCCGACAGCACGTCGTCTAAGAGCATCACGGGCTGCGCTTTCTGTCTGGTCTTCACCAGCTGGATCTCCGAAAGTTTCAGGGAGAGCGCCGCCGTGCGCTGCTGTCCCTGGGAGCCGAAATGCCGGATATCGATCTTCTCCGTCCCTTTTCCCCGCACGATAAACTTCATGTCATCCCGGTGGGGGCCCGCATTGGTCTGCGCGGTCTGCACATCCTTTGTGCGGTTTGCGCGCATCTCTTCCTCGAGTCTTCCTTCGGTGCAGTCCGGCTCATAGGATAACTGCAGATGCTCCTTTTCACCCGTCAAAAGCGCATGTGTCTTTCGCATTACCGGTTCCATTTCTTCGATGAAGCGCTTTCTTGCGCGGATGATTTCCTTTCCGCTTTCCGCAAGGGTCTTGTCATACACATCCAGAAGCGGCGCAAATTCGGCGATGCTTCCGCGCTCCCTGGCATCCCGTAAGACGCTTGCGCGCTGCGTTAAGCTCTTCTGGAATACGGATAGGGCCTCCATGTAGTTCGCATCCAACTGGCACAGCTCCATATCCAGAAAGTGTCTTCTTCCGGCGGGTCCGCCCTTGATGATGGCAAGATCCTCCGGGGAAAAAAAGATGATGCGGGCATTGAGCTTCTGCAAAAAATCCGCCGCCCTGCGCATTTTTATCCCGTCAAGCGCAACGCCTTTCGACTTTGCCGCGCGCAAATGCATATCCACGCGCATCACCCTTCCGTCCTGATCCACGGACGTGCGGATGTGCGCCTCCTTTTCGCCGAAGCGGATGATGTCTTTGTCTTTGGCGCCCTTATGGGATTTCGTCGTGCAGGACAAAAAGATCGCTTCGAGGAGATTGGTCTTTCCCTGTGCATTGTCCCCGTAAAAAATATTTACGCCAGGATCAGGAGAAAGTGCCAGGCTTTTGTAGTTTCTGAAATCGGACAGTTCAACGGAACGAATGATCATCTGTGTATCGTTATCTTCTCCCCGTTTACGCTAAAAGTATCCTCCGGATACAGTTTTCTGCCGCGCCTGACCTCCTTTTCGCCGTTTACCGCAACACATCCGTCAAGGATCATCTGCGTTGCCTTTGCGCCGCTGTCGGCAAGGCCCGCTTTTTTCATTGCCTGCCCGAGACGGATGAAATCATCACCCTCGCGTAAGCGTATCTCCCCCATGCTCATTCCACCGTCTTAAAGTTGATCGGAAGAATCATGTAGAGATAGTTGTTCTCCTCATTGCGGATATAGCAGGGCGCCTTCGGATTGACAAAATAAATCGACAATTCGTCATCCTCAATCACGCGCAACGCGTCGGTTAAAAACTTCGGATTAAAGCCGATCAGGATGTCCTTTCCGTCCTTTTTCACCATCACAAGGGAATTCATGCTGCCCCGGGTGGAGGACACCTTGATTTCCATTTCCTGGTCCTGTATGCCGAGGATGATCGGCTTTTTGTCGCCGTCATGCGACAGGGTCATGGCACGTTCGATTCCCTCCAGAAACTGCCGGCGGCCCACCTGCATCTTTGTCTCATAATCCCCGGAAATCATCTGGGAAACGTCAAAGTATTCGCCGTCGATCAGTCTCGTGGTAAAGAAGGTATCCGATACGGAAAAGCTTGCGAGTTTTTGCGTGAAATAAATCTGCACTTCCTTTTCCGCCTGGTCCGAAAGAATATCCCTGAGCTTCAGCAGGGTCTTTCCGGAAATGATTGCTTTTTTTGTTCCGCTCACCGGCGACTGTAATTCTGTTTTACGCATGGCAATGCGGTGACCGTCAAGCGCGATCATGCTGCACTCGTTTTCCTCTATCGTCAAGAGCGCACCTGTCATAATGCGGTTGGCATCGTTTGTGGAAACAGAAAAGACGGTCTGCGCGATAAAGTTCTTTAAGGTTGCCTGCCGCATCGTGACGGCATCCGTCTTATCCACCTCCGGCGGAAAGGTAAAGTCATCTCCGCTGCGTCCGGGCAGGGTAAAGTGCGTGGACTCACAGTCCAGCGTCACCAGATAATTATCATCCACCGTCACGGTCACTTCGTTATCGGGTAAGGTCCTTACGATCGAAGAAAAGAGCGCCGCCTCGATTGCGACATAGCCCGCTTCCTCCACGGTGCCTTCCACCTTTGTTTCAATGCCGTTTTCCATGTCATTGGCAAAGAAACGGATTCCTTCCTCTCCCGCATCAATATAAATATATTGCAGAATGGACATGGTGGTCTTTGCCGGAACGGCTTTTAGCACAACGCCTGTGCGTGCGTTTAACTCCTGTTGTGCACAGATGAATTTCATAATTTCTCCTCCCCCGGAAAAAGAAATAAAAAAGATAATATAATCATCATATTCTTAATAGCGGTGAATATGTGTAAACCATCCCTTATTATACAATATTTCGCTTATTTTTACAATTTTTCCCTGTGGATGCTCAGAGGGATGGATTGATTTTTTTAATCAGGATATCCAGGGTGCGTTCCACCTCGGAATCTGATTTTAACAGGTCAATCACACGTTTTTCCCCACTGATCACCGTGGTGTGATCCTTGCCGCCGAGCTCCTTTCCGATTTCTTTATAGGAATTGTTCGGTACGTATTTTCGGCTGATATACATGGCAAGCTGCCTGGGAAGAACCACCTCGGCGCTGCGCTTTGAGGAAAGCAGCTCGTCCTTGCTGATGGAAAAGTGCTCGCAAATGGTATCAATCACGCGCTGGTACGTCACGATCCGGTCCGCATCCGGATACAGGAAGTCCTTCAGGGCCTCGGCAGCAATTTCCTCCGTGATCCGGGGAACATTATTGATTCTTGAAAAAGCGATGATTTTATTAAAGGCACCCTCCAGCTGGCGGATGTTGGATTTGATATTGTTTGCAATGTAGGCAAAGGCACCGTCATCGATTTCGACGGGATACTGCTCGCCGAGCTTTTTCATGATGGCCATTTTGGTTTCGTAATCCGGCGCCTGGATATCCGCAATCAGACCGCTTTCAAAACGGGAACGGAAGCGTTCTTCGAGCGTTTCCATCTGCTTCGGCGGTTTGTCGGAGGACAAGACGATCTGTTTTCCCGCTTCCTTCAGGGCATTGAAGGTATGAAAAAATTCCTCCTGTGTGCTTTCCTTACCGATGATAAACTGCACATCATCCAGAAGCAGCACGTCCACCGTGCGGTATTTTTCGCGGAAACGCGACATGATTTTGGAATCCTTCTGACCGGAACGGATGGCTTCGATCACCTCGTTTGTGAAGTGTTCGCTGGTGACATAAAGGATCTTGGAGCCGGGCTTGTTATGGCCGATAAAATGGCCGATGGAGTGCATCAGGTGCGTTTTTCCGAGCCCCGGTCCCCCGTAGAGAAACAGCGGATTATAGGCATCCCCGGGCGATTCCGCAACGGCCAGGGCCGCACTATAGGCAAAATTGTTGTTGCCGCCGACAACAAAGTTGTCAAAACGGTATTTGACGTTCAGGCCGCTGAAATCGGACAAAGAGGATGTGACCGCGGCCTCCTCTTCCTCCGGAAAGGGGTCCGTCTCATGGCCCTGTTCCTTCAAGGAGGGCGTATCCTTCGGCAACACAAAGGACACGTCCACGTTGATGCCCGCCTGCTCCGAAAGCGCCACACGGAAAAAGTCGATGTAATGCTTCTCCAGGTAGGATTGCTGCAACAGATTGTCCGTCGGAATCAGAATGGAAACCACGCCGTCCTGATAGGACAGAAAGGACAGGGGAAAAATCCATGTATCATAGGAAATGTTGGTCAGACCGCAGTCCTCGCGGATCTGCTGCTTGACATCCTCAAAATGCGCGGAAAGTGTCTGTGTTACGGTCTCTGCAGTCGGCATAAGAAAACCTCCGGAAAAATGATTGAAAACGGACTTCATTATAAGCGAGGCGTTTCAAAAAGGCAAATGCATGTGGATAAGTGGATAACTTTTTTTATTTTTTTGTTTCCGGGCCGGTATTTTGCAAAAATGTGGATAAAAAAGCCGAAAAAGACGTACTTATCCACAGGTTTTCCACAAAAAGTGGATGAAGGAACCCCCAGGGAGGAAATTCACGAATTATCCACCGTTTCAACATGTTGTTGTGGATAAAGAAAAAAAGCACAAGATACAGAATAAAATTTTTTTTGTTATTTAATCCGTTTCCCGCATCCTTTGCAAATACCGGAAAAAAACGCTGTTTTTGCTTGACTGGACTGCGCTTTGCCTTTATAATGTCTTAGATTAACGGTTCATATCGGAGGAAATACAGATGAAAATGACGTATCAGCCGCACAGAAGACAGCGCAAACGCGTGCATGGTTTTCGTGCGCGGATGGCAAGCAAGGGCGGTCGCAAGGTACTGGCGTCGAGAAGACTCAAAGGCAGGAAGCGCCTGACCGTTTGAGCGCGCCGTGTTCGGAAAACGCAGCGAAACGCACGCGGATATGCCGGCCATATTCGCGTTTGTTATCTTTAAGAACGCCTTCGGAGTTCCGGAAGGGATACCGGCAGGGAAAACGTTTTGCGGGAAAGACGCTCATCCTCTTTGTCAGCAGCAATGATCTGAAGGAAAATCGCCTGGGGATCACCGTTTCAAAAAAAAACGGCAACAGTGTGGCAAGACACCGTTTTTCACGACTGGTGAAGGAGGTCTTTCGTTTAGAGAAAGAACGCCTCGGAACGGGTCATGATTTTATGGTGGTGATGAAGAAGGAAGTGCGGATCGGACCGACCGCGGCACTCACGTTTTCGGGAGTGCAACAGGAGCTTTTGCAGCTTCTGGGCAGGGCAAAGGTATTTAATTAATGAAGAAAATCATCGTCGCGGGGATACACGGATACAGGAAATATATTGCACCGGGCAAAACGGTCCGCTGTCCTTATATTCCCACCTGTTCCGAGTACGGCGAAGAGGCGGTTATGAAATACGGTGCGCTGAAGGGCAGCGCCATGGCCGCATACCGGATCCTGCGCTGTAATCCCTTTTCCAGCGGGGGCTATGATCCGGTACCGTAAGGGGGAGTAATCAAGTGATTTATTATCTGACACAGAACCAGGGGCGCATCATCGGCCCGATCTCCAAACTGCTCGGCTTTATCATGCACGGCATCTATGAACTGCTTTCTGCCGTCGGGATTGAAAACATCGGCGTCACGATCATTCTCTTTACCCTGATCGTGAATCTTCTGATGATGCCGCTGACCATCCGCCAGCAGCGTTTCTCGAAGCTCCAGGCCAAGATGAATCCGGAGCTGACCGCCATCCGCAAAAAATACGAAGGACGGCGGGACAATGCCTCCATGTACGCACAGCAGGAGGAGATGAAGCAGGTCTATGCCAAGTACGGCGTCTCCCAGATGGGAAGCTGCCTTCCGCTTCTGGTGCAGCTGCCGATCCTCTGGGCCCTGTACCGCGTGATCTATGCGATTCCCGCCTATGTCACGAAGGTCAAGCGCGTCTTCTTCCCCCTGGCCGTCGGCCTTCTCGGGGTTTCCGGCTCCGCGGAGTTTATGCAGGGCTTAGGCGGCGCAAACATGTATCTTGCGCAGTTCCAGAACGAGGCGTTTACGGAGGACCAGGCAAACGAGTACGCACAGAATACCTATATTGATGTCTTAAACCGCGCCTCCACGACGGACTGGGATATGATCGTGGAAAAATACCCGGAGGTGGATAACGGCGCGGAGCATGTGGTCACGTCGGAGACGCGCGCCAAGGTGGAGAGCATGAACAGCTTCCTCGGCATGAACATCGGGGACTCTCCTTCCTACACGATCACCAGCAACTGGTCTGCCGGAAATTATCTGATGGTGCTTTTGGGCATCCTGATTCCCGTTCTTGCCGCGGCGACACAGTGGCTGAACACGAAGCTCATGCCGCAGGCGGCGGCCGCCTCCAATGACCCGAATGATCCGGCGGCCAGAATGGCAAACCAGATGCGTACGATGAATCTGTTCATGCCCCTGATGAGTGCGTTTATCTGCTTCTCCCTGCCCGTCGGTGTCGGCCTTTACTGGATAGCGGGTGCCGTCATCCGCGTTGTGCAGCAGATCTTCATCAACCGCTGGATCGATAAGATGGATCTGGAGGCGATGATCGAAGAGAATCAGGAAAAGTACAAAAAGAAAATGGAGAAAAAGGGCGAGCGCACGCAGAACATGTCGCAGTACGCGTCCATGAACACGCGCTCCCTTGCTTCCTACGTGAATTTCTCGGGAACCACCCTTTCCCAGGAGGAGAAGGATGCGGCCCTGGAGAAATCGCGCAGTTATTATGACAGCGGAAAGGCCAGGAAGGACTCCCTTCTGGCGATCGCAAACAGCGTGCGTGCCTACGAAGAAAAGAACAACAAACCCCGGTGAGGTAAAGGAAGATGGAATATCAGGAATTCAGTGCAAAAACGGTTGATGATGCGATCACGGAAGCCTGCCGCGCACTGGGCGTTCCCAGTAGCAGGCTGGTGTATGAGGTGGAAAGCGAGGGATCCGGCGGATTCCTCGGGATGGGCGCAAAGCCCGCGGTAATCCGCGCGGCGGTGAAGGACGTTTCCCCGACGGATGCCGCGAAGCAGTTCGTGCTGGATGTGACAAAGGCGATGCAGCTGGAGGTCGAAACAGACAGCGTGTATGACGAAACGGAACACACGCTGAACATGGAGCTGAAGGGTCCGGAGATGGGCGTGCTCATCGGCAAGCGCGGCCAGACCCTGGATGCGCTGCAGTATCTGGTATCGCTTGTGGTCAACAAGGGCGCGGAGGAGTATGTGCATGTGAAGCTGGATACGGAAAACTACCGTGCCCGCCGCAAGGCCACACTGGAAAACCTTGCGAAAAACATTGCTTTTAAGGTAAAGCGTTCGAGAAGGCCGGTTTCCCTGGAGCCGATGAACCCCTACGAGCGCCGGATCATTCATTCCGCCTTACAGCAGGACAGATATGTCACGACACATTCGGAAGGCGAGGAGCCGAACCGGCGCGTCGTGGTGACACCGAAACGGTCGTAAGAAACGCGGCCGAAGAAGGAAAGGATTGCGCCGCGGTGAGACAAGCCGCGGCGTCTTTTTATGCAAAACACGGATACCATTGCTGCCATAGCAAGCGCCTTAAACGATGCGGGCATCGGGATCGTGCGCGTAAGCGGGGAAAAGGCGATCGAAGCCTGTGAGGAAATCCTTGCGGACGCGAGGATGCGACACGGTCTTTCCGCAAGGGAAGCGAATACGATCCGCTTTGCCTATGTCTTGAGAGAGGATGGCAGCATTCTCGATGAGGCGCTGGTTTCCGTGATGCGCGCCCCGCACTCCTACACGGGGGAGGATGTTGTGGAGATCAATGTCCACGGCGGTGCCTTTGTGTTAAAGGAGACCCTGGCGCGCGTGCTGAGGGGAACGGGCGGAAGGGTGCGCCCGGCCGAACCCGGCGAATTTACGAAGCGCGCCTTTCTGAACGGAAAAATGGACCTTTCCGCGGCGGAGGCGGTGCAGGACATGATCTCGTCGCAGCATGATTTTGCCCTGCGCAATGCCGCAAAGCAGCTGCGGGGGGTGCTCGGAAACAACATCCGCGGCATGCGTGAAAGCCTGCTTTCGGAATGCGCGCTGATCGAGGCCTCTTTGGATGACCCGGATGTCTATGCGCAGGAGCTGGAGGGCTACGGCGAACGGCTTTCCGCTGTTTTGTCCCGGACGGAAGAAGAGATCGACCGCCTGCTTTCCCGCGCGGAAGAGGGGATGCTCTTAAAGGACGGCATCCGCTGCGCGATCATCGGCGCACCGAATACGGGGAAATCGACGTTGTTGAATCTGCTGCTGGGAAGGGACAGGGCGATCGTGACGGATCTTCCCGGCACCACCAGGGATGTGCTCCGGGAACAGCTTTTTCTGGGAGAGTTTCCGCTTCTTTTAAGCGATACCGCGGGCATCCGGCAAACGGAAGATGCGGCGGAAGCGATCGGCGTGACAAGGGCAAAGGAAGAAGCGGAGGATGCGGCACTGGTCCTGCTCGTCGCGGATATGACAAAGCCTTTGGAAGAGGCGAAGGAAAGCCTGAAGTCCGTGCGAAAGGAAACGCCGGTCCTGTTGCTTTTGAACAAGGCGGATCTGTTGTCTGAAGAAGCCTGCCATGCCGCAAAGGAAGCGGCAAAGCGTTTTTTTGCGGAGGAGGGGAAGGTCCGGGAGGTGTTGCCGGCCTCCTTTCTGAAGGGAGAAGGGACGGATGCGCTGCGGGAAGCCGTCACCGCACTGTTCCTGAAAGAAAGAACCGTGCCAAGGGGTGAATACTTCTTAACGAGCGAACGCCATAAGGAAGCGCTGCTTGCGGCAAAGGAGGCCTTTGCGAGGCTCAAGAAAAGCATCGCGGAGGAGGTAAGCGAGGAGTTTTACGTGGTGGATCTGATGGCGGCGGTGCAGGCGCTTTCGCAGATCACGGGAGAGGACGCTAGCGAAGAGCTGATCGAGCGGATCTTCAGCGAGTTTTGCATGGGAAAATAAGGGCAAAGGGAGTGGAAACAATTATTCGCGCAAGGAGCGAAACGGAATATGATGCGGTCGTGATCGGTGCGGGACATGCCGGCTGCGAGGCGGCGCTTGCCTTTGCAAAGCGCTCTCTTCGCACGCTCGTGTTTTGCTTAAGCACGGATCATGTGGCCTTCATGCCCTGCAATCCGCATATCGGCGGATCCTCCAAGGGACATCTGGTGCGGGAGATCGATGCGCTCGGCGGAGAGATGGGACATGCAATCGATCAGACCTTTCTGCAGTCGCGGATGCTGAACCGTTCGAAGGGACCGGCGGTGCATTCCCTGCGTGCACAGGCGGACAAAAAACAATATTCTGCACACATGCGAAGGTCGTTGGAAAAGAACCCCCTGATTTCCCTGCGCCAGGGAGAGGTGGCAGGGCTTTTATGTGAGAAAGATGCGGAGGGGCGGCAGAAGTTCCTCGGCGTGGTGACGCGCAGCGGCATTTCCTATCAGGCAAAGGTCTGCGTGATCTGCAGCGGCACCTATCTGCAGGCACGCTGCCTGACGGGGGAGGTGATTACGGAAAGCGGACCGAACGCGCAGCCCGCGGCGACGCTTCTTTCGGAGGCTTTGAAAGAAATCGGCGTTCAGCTGCGCCGTTTCAAGACGGGAACGCCGGCCCGGATGGACGGGGGAAGCCTGGACTATTCCCGGATGGAAATACAGCCGGGCGATGTGCCCGTCGTTCCCTTTTCCTTTGACACGGATCCGGCCTCCGTACAGAAGGAACAGATTCCCTGTTATCTGACCTATACCAATGAGAAAACACATGAAATTTTACGTGAAAACCTGCACCGCTCTCCGCTCTATGCCGGCGTGATCGAAGGGGTGGGCCCGCGGTATTGTCCCTCGATCGAGGATAAGGTGGTGCGCTTTGCGGATAAGGACAGACATCAGGTCTTTGTGGAGCCGGAGGGTGCGGACACCACGGAAATGTATATTGACGGCATGAGCTCCTCCATGCCGGAGGATGTGCAGGTACAGTTTTACCGGACGGTTCCGGGACTGGAGCATTGCGAAATTGTGAAGCCCGCCTATGCGATCGAATATGACTGTCTCGCGCCGGGGCAGCTGACCACCTCCCTCGAAAGCCGCGTCTGCAAAGGTCTTTTCTTTGCGGGACAGGTGAACGGCTCCTCCGGATATGAGGAGGCCGCGGCGCAGGGTCTGTATGCGGCGGTCAATGCGGCAGCGCATATCACCGGCGGGGAGGGTCTTTTCATCGACCGCGCGGAAGGCTATATCGGCGTGCTGGTGGATGACCTGGTGCATAAGGATTTATGGGAACCCTACCGGATGATGACGGCGCGCGCCGAATACCGTCTGTTACTGCGGCAGGACAATGCGGACTTGCGTCTCAGGGAAAAGGGCTATGCGGCCGGTCTGGTCTCGGAGGAGCAGATTGCGCGAACCCGCTGGAAACGGGAACGGATCGCAAAGGAGATTGCGCGCTTAAAGAAAACGACCGTCGGCGCGACAGAGCAGGTGCAGGTATTTTTGGAGAGAAACGGTTCTTCCCCGGTGAAAAGCGGGACGACCCTCGCGGCCCTGCTTTCCCGTCCGGAGCTGGACTATGATCTCTTAAAGGAGATCGATCCGGAACGCGCCGAAATCGTTTCACGTGAAAAGGCAACGGGAACGGATCTGCTGGATGAAGAGGTGACCAGGCAGGCGGAGATCGAAATCAAATACGAGGGATATCTCACGAGGCAGGAGCAGCAGGTGAAGCAGTTCCGGAAGATGGAAACCAGAAGGATTCCGGAAGACCTGCCCTATCTTGAAATCAAGGGACTCCGGAGGGAGGCCGCGCAGCATCTTGCGAAGTTTCAGCCGGAAAGCATCGGCGCGGCGTCCCGGATCGGCGGGGTGAATCCCGCGGACATTTCCGTGCTGCTGGTATATCTGGAAGCGGAGGAGCGGAGAAGAAAAAAGGAGCGGACCGATGAGGAAAGCGTATGACTGGTCCGGCTTAAGCAGGGATCTTTCCGCCTGGGACATGGATCTTTCGGAGGAAAAGAAGGAAGCGCTCGGACGGTATTATGAACTTTTATCGGAGCGGAACCGGCAGATGAATCTGACGGCGATCGAGGATTTCGAAGGCTTCTGCCGTCTGCATGTGACGGACTCCCTGGCGCTTCTTGCCTTTTTGCCGGAAAAAGTTTCACGTGAAATAAAGGGGGAGCGGCTGGCGGACCTCGGGAGCGGCGCGGGTTTTCCCGGGATGATCCTGAAGCTCTTTGCAAGGGAAGCGAAGGTGACGCTGATCGAGGCACAGGCGAAGCGCGTTTCCTTTTTGGAGGAGGTGCGCGTAGCGCTTTTCCCGGAAGATGCGGGGATCCGCTGTCTGCAGCTGCGCGCGGAGGAAGCGGGACAGGAGCCGGATCACAGGGAAGGATATTCCATTGTGACCGCGCGTGCGGTGGCGGAGCTGTCCGTTCTTTTGGAATATGCCATGCCTCTGCTGGAGGTTGGCGGGATCTTTGTCGCCTATAAAAGCAGGGAGACGGAGGAGGAAACGGAACGCGCGGCGCATGCGCTGGAGGTTCTGGGCGGAAGGGTGCTGCAGGTGAAGGATTATGTGCTTCCGAACAGCGATACCGAACGGCGTCTGATCTTTTTGGAGAAGGTGAAGGGAACGCCGGAAAAATATCCGCGCAGGGCGGGCATGGCAAAAAAACGCCCCCTCTGAATGTTTCACGTGAAACATTTTTGCCCCGCAAAGCCTTCCCACAAGATATGGAAGAGAACAAAAAAATGAAAATGACATCTTGTGGGGCCGAAAAAAGGTTTCACGAAGCCCCAAAATGTTTCACGTGAAACATTTTGGGTGCGAAAAAACAGATTCTATGGTACACTATGTTCCTGTAAGGAGAGAGGAGCATGTATGAATAAGTGCATTGCGATCGCAAACCAGAAGGGCGGTGTCGGAAAAACGACGACCACCATCAACCTCGCAGCGGCCCTGGCCGCGGAGGGGATGCATGTTTTGGTCATCGACACGGACCCGCAGGGCAATACCACCAGCGGCTTTGGCATCGATAAAAACGAGCAGGAATACTCCACCTATGAGGTGATGATCGGGGAGATGACGGCATCCAATGCCATCCTGCATATCAGGGAGGCGGACATCGACCTGATTCCGGCCAATGTGGATCTGGCCGCGGCGGAGATCGAGCTGATCGGCATTGAGGACAAGGAGTATGCCCTGAAAAAGGAAATTGCAAAGATCCGTCCGGCCTACGATTTTATTCTCCTGGACTGCCCGCCCTCCTTATCGATTCTGACCATCAACGCAATGACAACGGCGGATTCCGTCCTGGTGCCGATCCAGTGTGAATACTATGCGCTGGAGGGTCTGGGACAGCTGCTCCGGACGGTCGGTCTGGTGAGAGAGCGGTTGAACGAAAACCTAAGCGTGGAGGGCGTGGTCTTCACCATGTATGACAGCCGCACCAACTTAAGCGCGCAGGTGGTGGAAAATGTGAGAAGCAACATGTCGGAGCATGTCTTTACCACCCTGATCCCCAGAAACATCCGGCTTGCGGAAGCGCCGAGCTTCGGGCAGCCGATCAATGTATATGAACCGCGCAGCGCGGGGGCGGAGGCGTACCGCCTTTTGGCAAAAGAACTGATAGAGAAAAACAGGGACGCATAAAAAGCGGGGGAGGAGAAGAAGATGGCAAAAAAACGTGCGCTGGGAAAAGGACTGGACAGTCTGATCCCGCCCGCAAAGGGAAAGGGCAGTGAGCAAACGTCCGCGGAAGAACGCACGATGATGGGCATCAACAAGATCGAGCCCAACAGAGAGCAGCCGAGAAAACATTTTGACGAGGATGCCCTGGAGGAGCTGGCGGATTCCATCAAGCAGTTCGGGGTGCTGGAACCGCTCCTTGTCTGCAAGCGCGGCGATTATTATATGATCGTTGCCGGCGAGCGCAGATGGCGGGCGGCAAAGAAGGTCGGCTTAAAGGAAGTGCCGGTCGTCATCCGCAATGATTTGACCGAGCGCGAGATCGTGGAGATCCAGCTGATCGAGAACATCCAGCGCAGGGACTTAAACGCGATCGAGGAAGCGCAGGCCTATGAGCGCCTGATCAAAGAATTTCACATGAAACAGGATGAGGTGGCGGAGCGCGTTTCAAAGAGCCGTGTTTATATCACGAATTCCATGCGTCTTTTGAAATTATGTCCCGAGGTCCAGCAGATGGTGATCGACGAGATGCTGACGACGGGACACGCAAGGGCGCTCATCCCCGTGGAAAATGCGGAGGAGCAGTATCGTCTGGCGCAAAGGATTTTTGACGAGCGTCTGAGCGTGCGCGATGCGGAGAAAATCGTCAAGCAGCTGGATACGCCGGGCAAAATCCGCAGGCAGCAGAAAAAGAACGAGGCACTGGAAGCGATTTATCAGGACCTGGCAGAGCGTCTCAAGCAGACCCTCGGCACGCGCGTCGAAATCATTTCCAAAGGAAACGGCGGCGGAAAGATGGAAATCGAGTTTTATTCCGGGGATGATCTGGAAAAAATCTCCGGAAAACTTCTGGCATAAAAGGAGCAAAGGGATATGGATATTATCACCATTATTCTCATTGTGGCCGTCGTGATTCTGCTGGCGCTGGTGGTCTTTCTTCTGGTTCGTGTTTCCGGACTGGAACGGAGGGTCAGAACCTTTACCAAGGGCAGGGAAGGCGCGTCGCTGGAATCGGAGATCAAGGGGCTGTTCCGGGACAACAAGCATCTGATGAAGAACGGTTCCCGCAACAAAAGGGACATCGAAGAGATCAAGATGCGCATGTCTTCGCATGTGTGCAAAGTCGGCATCATCAAATACGATGCCTTTCACCAGATGGGCGGGCAGCTCTCCTTTGCCCTGTGTATGCTGGATGAGGAGGACAACGGCTTTGTCTTAAACAGCGTGCAGTCCGCAGACGGCTGTTATTCTTACATCAAGGAAATCACGGCGGGTGTCAGCGCCATCGAACTCGGCCGCGAGGAGCAGCAGGCTTTTTCGGAGGCGCTTCGCCCGAGAGACTAAGGACTTCTTAAGAGTAGCCGTCGATCAGACGGGAAAAAGAGAAAGGAAGCAGTACAAACATGATCGACATCAGACTGATCAGAGAACAACCGGAGCTGGTAAAGGAAAACATCAAAAAGAAATTCCAGGAGGACAAGCTTTCCCTGGTGGACGAGGTGGCCGCGCTCGATAAGGAAGCGCGCGAGGTCCAGCAGGAGGCGGATGATCTGCGCAGGAAACGCAACGAGCTTTCCAAACAGATCGGCGGCCTGATGAAGGAAGGCAAGAAAGAGGAGGCCGAGAAAATCAAGGAAGAGGTGGCGGCCTTTGCGAAGCGCCTGGAGGAGCTGGAGGAAAAAGAGCCGCAGATCGCGGAGAAAATCCGCGAAATCATGCTGGTGATTCCGCAGATCATTGACCCCTCCGTTCCGGTCGGAAAGGATGATACGGAAAACGTGGAGATCGAGCGCTTCGGGGAGCCTAAGGTGCCGGATTTTGAGATTCCTTACCATACGGAGATCATGGAAAAGCTCTCGGGGATTGACATGGAGGCCGCGGGAAGGGTCGCCGGCAACGGCTTTTATTACCTGACCGGCGATATCGCAAGACTGCATTCCGCCGTGCTGTCCTATGCCAGGGATTTCATGATCGACCGCGGCTTCACCTACTGCATCCCTCCTTTCATGATTCACGGCAATGTCGTTGAGGGCGTGATGAGCTTTCCGGAAATGGATGCGATGATGTATAAGATCGAGGGTGAAGACCTTTATCTCATCGGCACGAGTGAGCATTCCATGATCGGGCGCTTCAAGGATCAGATCTTAAACGAAGAGCAGCTCCCGCAGACGCTGACGAGTTATTCCCCCTGCTTCCGCAAGGAGAAGGGCGCGCACGGCATCGAGGAACGCGGCGTTTACCGCATCCACCAGTTTGAAAAGCAGGAGATGATTGTGGTCTGCAGGCCGGAGGAAAGTCCGGTGTGGTACGACAGACTCTGGCAGAACACCGTGGACTTCTTCCGTTCCCTGGATATTCCGGTGCGGACGCTCGAATGCTGCTCCGGCGATCTTGCGGACTTAAAGGTGAAGAGCTGTGACGTGGAGGCCTGGTCGCCGAGGCAGAAAAAATACTTTGAGGTCGGCAGCTGCTCCAACTTGGGCGACGCGCAGGCGAGACGCCTGAAAATCCGCGTGCGCGGCGAAAAGACGAATACCCTGCCGCATACCTTAAACAATACGGTGGTGGCACCGCCAAGGATGCTGATTGCCTTTCTGGAAAATAACCTCAATGCGGACGGAAGCGTCAACATCCCGAAGGCGCTGCAGCCGTACATGGGCGGCAAGGAAAGGATTTCGGCATGATGCATCATTTTCTGCGTTCGGTCGGTTTTGCCGGCGCGCAAACCAGGGATGAAATCCAGCGCCTCGTCGGCGATACGGTGCAGCATGCCGATTTCGTCAGACAGGCAAAGGATGCGGACGGGATCTCCTATGTTCTGTTTTACAAGCTTTATGCAAAGAACATGGGCCTTGCCGTCTGCGGCGCCATGGATGAAAATGAATCCTTTTTTTACGAGTATTATTTCCCTTTTCTTTACAGCGACGGGATTTCCACGGCGGAGGAGATTTCGCTCGACCGGCTCTCCTCCCAGGTCGGGTATGCGGGACTCGTGGACGAGACAAGGATCGGCGTCTCGCTCATTTTCTATCTGCGCAACATGGCGGATTATATGGAGCGCCTGGACAAGAAACGCGATGCGCTCAAGGGGGCAAGCCTTTCGCTCGCGGCGCTTTCCGACGGCGGCACCATCCTCATGCCCGTGATGAAAAGCGTGAAGGAGCGGAACTTTTCCCGGAAAAAAGCGGCCGGACGCTATCGCCTGATCGCCGCCGCCAAGAAGGGCAACGAGGAGGCGATGGAAACGCTGACCCTGGAGGACATGGATACCTATACCGCCGTGTCCAAAAAAATCAAGGAGAGCGATGTCTTTACGCTGGTGGATACCTACTTTATGCCCTTCGGCGTGGAATGCGATCATTACTCGGTGCTGGGCGAGATCGTGCAGTGCGAGGACGTGGAGAACGTCGACAGCAAAGAGAGAATCTGCCTGATGAAGCTGCTGTGCAATGACATGTACTTCGATCTTTGCGTCAATACGCAGGACCTCACAGGGGAACCGAAGAAGGGCCGCCGCTTCAAGGGCAACATCTGGCTGCAGGGCGGCGTCAACTTTGTGGACTGAGGACAGCGTACATCGGCAGGCGGAAAAGTTTCTTGCGGAAACGCAGGAGAAGGGCTATACTGAAAGACGGTGCAAATGCGCCGCAGAACCATGTTCCCGTAGTTTAACGGATAAAACAAGCGCCTCCTAAGCGCTAGCTGTGGGTTCGATTCCCGCCGGGAACGTCGGACCTCGTGCGCCCCGCCGGGAACGCGAGGAAAAAGAGAGAGGGCGCGCCCCTCTCTCTTTAAATGAACTGCGAATATGGTAGAATAATAGAAATCGGAAATTTGAGATGAAACGAGGGAAGTGAGACCATGGACAGGGAATCATTTTCGTTTGTTATATATATGATCCATGCCTGCGCAAACAGATGGCATAAGCGCCCGTCGGACGTATACCATCGGTTGCAGGAGATCGGGTGTATCGATGATTATCTTGTCCCGCATTATGAGATATTACATACACAAGGGACGGAATATATCGTTAATGACATTGAAGAATACTTGCAAACAAGAGGGGCGTCAGTATGATCGTGTATCATGGTTCAGTAGAAGTGATAGAAGCGCCGGACGTCTTACACTCTCACAGACCGCTTGATTTTGGTAAGGGCTTTTATGTCACAACGGTTAAAGAACAGGCAGAGCGCTGGGCGAGACGGAAAGCAGCACTCCTGAAAAAAGACACCGCTATTATCAACGTTTATGAGATGAAAGCGGACACCGCCGGCCTTGTCGTTAAGACATTTCAGGAGGATCTGGAGGAATGGATTGATTTTGTATGCTCTTGCAGAGATGGTGGAGAGGAATATTTGAAATATGACCTGATTTCAGGGAAAGTGGCTAATGACAAGGTGTTCCGTGTTGTTGATATGTATCATACAGGAGTATGGGATAAGGAGCGGGCATTAAAAGAAATAAAGGTATATCCTTCGTATGACCAGGTTGCTTTTATCACGCAAAGGGCAATCGACCAGATTCTGGTGTTTCAGTCGGCTGGGGAGGTTTAAGCATGAGCGAAGATGTATTAGAGAAGATATATCAGGAAAACCTGGAAGAGCGAATCATAGCATATCTTGCAGAGACAAAGAAAATCTCTCTGGAGGATGCTATGCGCATTTACTACGACAGTGAGTTGGCAGAGATGATCCATGACGGAGAATATGGTGTTCAGTACTTAGATTACAAGGAATTAGTACAGACGTTATGCGAAACGAACGAAAGAAATATCATATCAGAAACAGCATAAACAATACCTTTTTTTAAGTAAAACGCTATGACCGAAGAATGTGCAATTTGTAGAAACAATAAAGAATTTCAAATGCCCGAAGCCCTTATTTCTGCGGCAATTGAGGGCAACCTAGTATTGTTTTGCGGAGCTGGCATAAGCACTGAAAACAAAATGGTTCTTCCGTATTCCTTCTACGATTCTATCAAGAAAGAACTTGAAATAGAGGATGATGCACATTCGTTTAGCCAGTTGATGGAGAAATATTGTAAAAAACCAGATGGAAGAAAAAAACTATTAAATAGAATTAGAGAAAGATTTCAATACATTAACTCCTTTCCAGAATTAGAAAGGCAAGCAACCGCGTTCCACCGTGAATTAGCAGATATTTACCAGATACGTACAATTATAACAACAAACTGGGACACCTACTTTGAAGAGTATTGTGGCGCTACTCCAATAACGATTCCAGAGGATTTTTCCTTTTGGGACGATAATTCCAGATTTGTATTGAAAATACACGGTTCAATTAACAATCTTAGTACGATTGTCGCAACGACAAAGGATTACAGAAAGAGTTATAACGCCCTTCAAAAAGCCTGCTAATAAAAAGTCAAGCACAAAATGAAAAAGTTTTGTAGGCAGTTTTTTGGACATTGAAAACAGGCCGTCGACACAGGACGGTCACATTTTAAACGATGATAGCGTGACTTACTCTTGGTTTGCTTGGGCAGCAAGTGCCGCCTTGACTTTGCCGTAGTAGATTCTGAGGAACTTGTTTGCTCCAGCAGTCATGTAAACGTGGTACGGCTTGCCCTCGGAGCGCTTTTTGTCAAGGAAGTGGTATACGGCATCATCCGGTTTTGATTGAAGCAAGACAGACATGATCAGGAAAAGTGTCTTGCGAAGCCGTGCGGAGCCACATTTAGATGCGCGGTTACTCTTGCTGATACGCTGGCCGGATTCATCCACACCGGGATCAACGCCGGCAAAGGCCGTAATGGCTTCCCGGTGAGTGAACCTCGAAATATCACCAAGCTCAGCCATGAGCTGCGGACCGAGCGTTTTGCCAACGCCACGCATTGCCATCACGGTTGAGTACTCAGGGAGTGTGGATGCAAGAGAGTTCATCTCTTCCTTGATT
>JAFSPF010000054.1 GCA_017443065.1 Lachnospiraceae bacterium | reverse complement strand
CCTGAAATACGGCGGGATGCTCCTTCGCGACGGCGAGAAGCGTTTCCCTGGCAAGCGAAATGTCCGTATCATAGGCCACGCCGATTTTGATCTCCAGCATGCGTTTGGAGGCGCCGGTGAAATTGGTCAGGGAGGTATTGGCCAGATTGCCGTTCGGCAGCACGACGATTTTGTTGTCATAGGTGGCCAGCTTGGTGGTGAACAGCGAGATTTCCTTTACCGTACCCTCATTGCCGTGGCTGTCCTCCCGGATATAATCCCCGACACGGAAGGGCTTTGTGATGAGGATCAGGACGCCGCCCGCGAGGTTCGAAAGAGAGCCCTGCATGGCCAGACCGATCGTGACGCCGGCACCGCCGAGGAGCGCAATGGCGCCCGCCGTATCCACGCCGAAGCCCATGGCGATCACGAAGATCAGCAGCATCTTGCAGAGCACATTCAGGAAGGCACAGGTGAACTGAATGACACCTTGATCCACACCGGCCTTTGACATGGCCCTGCGCACCAGCTTCACCAGCCATCCGATCAGCTTCCAGACGATGATGAGAACCAGGATCGCCACGAGAAGCCGGAGGCCGAAGCGCAGGAGTTTTTCCGGGACTTCCCCGAAGATTTTCTGAAGCATTCCTTCATCCATGGGTAAAAGTATAGCAAAAAAAGATAGAAAAGGAAATCAAACTGTTGTATCATTTTTATATGGGTTCCGTCGTTATGCAAAAGAAATCCGTTTTTCTACTGATGTGTGCCGTCCTCATCACATCCCTGTCCTCCTGTGTGCGCAATATGCCGCAAAATGTGCAGAGCGTGGACGCATCCGTTCCCGCGGACGAAGCCGTCGCGTCTTCTCCCGCGGAGACCGTCGCACCTGCGGAGGATGCCGCAGCCGCCGCATCAAACGCCCCGGCGGATACGGACGCCTCAGACGTGGGCATCCGGCAGATTCTCCTGCAGTCGGATGCCGTGGCGGCGGAAGCCTATCGACTGATGTGTGAAATGGCGACGGAGTATCCGGACAGGGATATTACCCGTGCGGACAGCGATCATGGTGCCTGCAGGGGCTGGATCATCCGTACGCTGCGAGAGATGGGGTATGAAGGTCAGATCCGGATCGACCGGCATAAGGTCACGCAGACCGGCCGTGCCGACGGCGATACCGCAAAGGAAAACACCTTTGAGCTTTCCAACATTGAGCTGACGGTTCCCGGCAAGGATCCCTCCCGTCAGATCATTGTCGGGGCGCACTACGACGGCACCGGCGCGGGGGACAACGCTTCGGGCGTCGGACTGCTCCTTGCGGCCGCAAACGCCCTGAAGGATACGCATCCTGACCTGACGGTAAAAATTGTTTTTTTTGATGCGGAGGAAGAGGGCTATCTGGGTTCCATAATGTATGCGGGGGCGATGTCCGAAGAGGAAATCGCATCCACCGTGCTGATGATCAATCTGGACGCTTTGGCCTTCGGCGATTACTGCAATATCTACGGCGGCGTGACGGACAGAAAAACCGGCGAAGTGACACGGACGGAGGGGTATGATCTTGCCGTGCGCTACGCGCGGGAGCTCGGTTTCCATGTCTACGGCCCGGAGGAGCTGGACGGGTATTTTGAAAAGTACGGTGAGGGACCTCCGCCGGATGAAATCGGGATTTTTACCAATCCCTGGACAAAGGCGCATCCGATGCCCTCCGCGGATTCCCTGCACGCCAATCTGGTCGTTTTTTCGCCCTCCACGGCGGATATCAGTGTCCACCGCGATTTTGCGGCGCGGGGGATTCCGTATGTCTATTTTTAGGCGGCCCACTGGTTTGCCGCGGGACACCCGCACCTCGCCTATACAGGATATTATGAGACCTACATCTCCACGATCGGGGAATACGGCATGTTCATGAACACGGAATACGACACCCTGGAAAATCTGGAAAAGTATTTCCCCGGCCGCGCGGAGGCGCATTTCCGCCTGTACGCGCCCGTATTGCTTTCCCTGATGCTGCATCCCGAAGGCACGGACGGATAAGCTGTCGTACACAAGAAAGTGCGTGGGCTGCCACCTCTGCACCCTCGTCTGCCCGATGAAGGCCATTACCTCTTCCCGGAAACGCGTGAAGAAGGAGAAAACCGCAGTTTGAAATTAGGTCTTTCTTTTTTCCGGAAACTGTGTTAAAGTATATTTCGTTGCAGTGATGTGACTTCGGGAGCATAGCTCAGCTGGGAGAGCGTCCGCTTGACGTGCGGGAGGTCATGGGTTCGAGCCCCATTGCGCCCATCCAAAACATGTTTCTATCTGTTCCGGGAGTGTAGCTCAGCCGGGAGAGCGTTCGCCTCACACGCGAAAGGTCACGGGTTCGAGCCCCGTCACGCCCATCACCCGAAAGGCCGCTGTATCAAGGGATACGGCGGCTTTTTCATACGCTTTCCGCCCGCAAAACACGCAACGGAATTGTGCATATAATGGGGATTTTGCAGAGCCAGTCCAAGTGAAAAATGCAAGCGAACATAAGATAAAATAAAGTTTCATGATTTGTTCGATTGCGGCAAACATTTGTTTGTGATAGTCTGAAATCACCCTAATCAACTATTTTGTATGGATCGCAAAGGACGAAGAGGAATTGTCATCCCATGGAGGCTGCACTTCCGCGTAAAACCTATGTCGATGTCAGTGCGCGCTTCACGCCGGACGGCCGCCTCATCCCTCTCTGGATCACCTGGGAGGACGGCCGGCGGTATTTCATCGACCGCGTGCTGCGCACGGAACGCGCCGCCAGCCGCAAGGGCGGCGGCATCGGCATCCGCTACACCTGCATGGTCTGCGGCAACCGGATTCATCTCTTCTATGAAGAAAACTACCGCTGGTTTGTGGAGCGGAGGGGGTAAGGACTGCTTTTCGGCAACCCCGTCAGGTACGCCTGATTCTTTGACAAAATGAACATTTGAGGCTATTCTAATTGTATGTGTCCGAGCCGCAGGTGTATGTACATAAGAAGGCTTTTCAGCCTGTTGTTTGGTGTCTGTCTGCTGGTATCCGCCTGTACGAAGGCGGCACCGGAGGAACAGGCGCTTCGTTTCTCTTTTACCGGTGGAACGGGAAATGTACAAATCGTTTGCCTGAAGGCGGAAGCCTCTGCATATGGACATGTGAAGACCATTCTCTTTGACTCCCCCCATTACCAGTATGTCAAAATCGGCGACAACCAGCATGGCCGCATAGAGGACGATGCGCTTTCCGCAGACGGCGTGGATGTGGAAGCGCTGAAGGAAAGCTATCCGGACGGCTATTCCGTCTTCCGTTTCGTCGCGCCGGAAAACGGGACGGTGGAGATCAAAGCACTGACAACCGCGATGTCCACTCCGCAGGAAATCGAATATACCCTGATGTTCGGGGATGCCGCTTAGGAACAGGAGAATTCCGAGACAGTGGAGAAGAAACGGTTTGGCGGTCAACTGTTTGATCAGGTCGTTTTCGATGACTCCATAAAAGAAGTTTCTTCGTTTTAAAAGAAAATCGCTTTATATCCGGATCCGGAAAGCGCGAACAAAATCCTACGACAAACTGTCTTTTAATTCTTCTGTGCTTTCAAAAACGGACAGCACTTTCTCTGCCGGATCATGCAGGAAGAGGGCGTGTTTTAGAATATCTAAGCCCAGAACACTGTCAGACAGTCTTTCGTCAAATGAAATCCAGATTTTCCGTGCGCCAAGATCAATGTTACCGACAGAGAATTGATGCAGATTGCAGGCATAGAGTCTGACAGCAGGGCCGTTGACGATGCCGCCGATCAGTTTGGTCTCTGCAGTATGAAAATCTTCTTCCCGGAGGGTATCATCGATCTCTTCATACCTGCAACAGGTATATTTTGCACCGGTATCCAGAACAAATGTCACGATTTGCGGCATGGAATAAACTGCCACACAGTCGATCATATACCGATCATTCTTTAATTTCGTATTGTACACCTAAGCCGCCCCCGTTATTGTAACTCCCCCGTAACATGCATGGTATCCTGCGTCTGGCAAAATCATTTTTGATCGAGCAGATATCATGATAGCTTTCATCCGAAGTGCTGACACAGTACAGATAACCGGTCGGGTCCTCCACACTGTTAAAACCGATCAGAATATACTTGCAGTTCTTGTATTCATCTTCAATGCTGTCAGCAGAGCGTAATTCTTTTTCGTCCAGAATCTGCAGCATACCGCACCTCCGTTTCAAAGCCGACTATATTATAGAACTTATGTTCCCGTTTGTCAAGACCGTTTTCATACGGTTGGCATTATGACTATACAGGAATATAATGTTAAATTAAAGAATTTCGTTCGTTTTACACATACAGCGGGAGATAGTATGATAGCGGCAAATCTTTACATTGTGTTATATCTGGAAATCCTCATCCTTTGCTTCGTGATCGCGGCGATTCTGCACAACAAGGCCAGCCACGATCTCGGCAGCGAAGGGGAAGTGCGCGCGTTCCGCTGGATTCTCCGTCTGTATATGGTGATGATGGTGCTGGACAGTATTGCACAGATGCAGTTCCAGCGCGTGATCCGACCGCCGGTGATCATCGCGGAGTTTGCTTCCGGCGCCTACATGGCCCTGCTTTCCCTGCTGGCCGTCTTCTGGTTTATTTTTGCGGAGCTGCAGATCGCGCCGTCCATGACAAGAAATACCCGCTTTCGTATCCTCTTTGCACTTCCCGGGGTGGCGATGGCCTTTATGAGCTTTGCCTCCATCCGCACCGGCTGGTTCTTCCATTATGACGACACGGAAACCTTCCGCAGGGGAAGCCTGTTTTTTGTCCAACTCGTCGTCGCCTATTTCTATTTTGTCTTTACGACGGTCCATGCCTATCTCGTGGCAAAAAAAGAGCAGTCCTTTGCCAGAAGACAGCGCCTGAAGCGGATCTCCCTCTTTATCATCGCACCGACCATCGGCGCGCTTTTGCAGCTCGTGATCGGCGGTTATCCCTTTGTAGGCCCTTCGATCATCATTGCGGTTCTGATCATTTTCATCCGCGTGCAGGCGGACATGATCCAGTCGGATTCCCTGACCGGCCTCAACAACCGCAAGAGCATGGAACAATATCTCGAGGAGATTCTGCCCGGAATCTCAGAAGAGAATCCGCTGTATTTTTTCATGATCGACGCGGACCGCTTCAAAAAAATCAATGATACTTACGGCCATCTGGAGGGAGACCGTGCGCTGAAACTGATCGCGGAGGCGCTGCGCATGACGGCAAACCGCACGAGCGGATTCATCGCCCGCCTCGGCGGTGACGAGTTTGTAGCCATTAACGATACAGAACACATCCAAAGTCCGGAAGCCTTCGAAGAGATGCTCCTTACCGACCTTGCGGCCGTAAAAACAAAAGCCGCGCTGCCCTATGATCTTTCGGTCAGCATCGGCCATTGTTTCTGTGACGGGAGCGTCCGGCTCACCGCGGATCTCCTCAGCGCAGCAGATAAACAGATGTATCTGGTGAAACAGGAAAAGCACGCGGCGCAGCGGCGTTAGTACCTTCCCTTACAGAATTTTATTGATCTGATTTCCTTCCATCCACTTCGCCAGATTGTCAAATACGATCTCTGCGCGCAGGGTCATGGACTGTTCCGTCGCGAAGGCCACATGCGGCGTGACCAGGGTCTTCGGCGCCTGCAGGATCGGCTGCGTGATATCGAGCGGCGGCTCCTTGTCAAAGACATCGATGGCGGCGCCGGCGATGATACCTTCCCGGAGTGCCGCGCAAAGATCCGCCTCGTTCACGACGGGACCGCGGGCGAGATTGATCAGGAAGGCGGTTTTCTTCATCTTCGAAAGCGCTGCCTTGTCGATCATGCCGCGGGTTTCCTCCGTCAGCGGCGTGTGCAGTACCACCACATCGGAGCGGGTCAGCAGTTCCTCCAGCGATACCTGGGAGACAAAGGCCGGCGCATCCGCATGGACGGAGCGGCTGTAGGAAAGAACTTCCGAACCGAAGGCGTGGAAGAGTTCCGCGCTGCGCGTGCCGATTTTTCCGAGGCCCACGATGCCGACGGTTTTTCCCTTCAGCTCCCAGCCGACGAGGCCCGTTTTGTCCTGTCCCGCGCGGCAGCGTTCCTCCACCTCGCGCATGTTTCTGGCAAGGGAGAGCGCCATGCCGACGCCCAGCTCCGCCACAGCCTCATTGGAATAACCGGCCGCGTTGCTGACGGCGATGCCCTTTTCCTTTGCGGCATCCAGCCCCACATGATCCACACCCGTGAAGGCGACATCGATAAACTTTAATTTTGTGCAGGCGCGGATCACCTCCGCGGGCATCGGCATATTCGCGAGGATCATCACCTCCGCGTCCTTGGCCTGCTCAATCAGACGGAAGATGTCCGTTGTTTTTTCAAAGGATGAAAATGTGACGCCCTTTTCCTCAAAGGGCTTTTGAAAGGACGCCAGTTCCTCGGCGCCGATGCCAAGTGATTCCATGATAACGACATTCATATTCTTATCCTCCTACCTCTTTGTTTGAACTTTGTCAATAGAATCTCTCAGTTTTATATCGAACAGGAAAGAGCGCAAGCATCGCCGTCGTTGTCGTAGCTGTGGTTATGTGGGTAACCGGTTCGCTTATGACGCTGTGGGCAATGTGTGGGCATCATGTGGGCAGCTTGCCTGTCCACGGGATGTCCATGCATTGTCCATGGCGGAATGCCGGTTATCCATATATCCACAGGTTTTGCTTGTATTTCCTGTATACGCTTGTTTCTTCCGCAGCCGGTTCATATATCCATCCGCTTACCCTACCAGTTCTCGCCGGGTCTTATGCCCTTACATTCCTTCATTCAGCTTTATGGATAAAAGGCACGGGGCAGTCTTGTGCTTTTTTGCTGCCTCTTTGGGCTGATGGAGGATTCCTCCTTGTCCCCGTGCCTTTTCCGGTATATGGAGTTTTCTTACGCAGCCTTCGCGAGCTGCTTCTTCCTGACAACGCCAAAGACCTTCTTCGGCTTGTACATTTCCTGTTTCTTTGACAACGTGTAAATCAACGTAAGTATCTTTTTACTGATGACTACCAGCGCCTGCGCCTTCTTCAACGGGTTTTCTTTCCGTGTTTTCAGATAGGCATATAACCTTTTCATTTCCGGATTCACTGCCACCATCGTCAATGCCATCTGGTACAACACACAGCGCAGTGCTTTTCTCCCTCTTTTCGATATGCACGTCCCGCTCTTATTTTTGCCGGAGCTGTCCTCCATCAGGTTATATCCGGCCATCCGCACCATCTGTTTTGGATCATCAAACCGCAGCGGATCTCCTAATTCACCAAGGCAAGTGGCAAGCGTTACGATCCCGAAGCCCTTCACGCTCAGCAGGTATTTTGTGTGCGGCACCTGCTCAAGCATCTGTGACATCTTCGCTTCCAGTTCTTCCGTCTGAATGTCAAGCAGTTCCAGTTCCTCTACCATCTGACGCAGCTTGAACCGTGCAGCGTCCTCTCCGTAGTCCACGCCGACGGACGATGTCGCCACTTCGAGCAACTGCCGTACTTTCTTCCGTCCGACGGTCTTTTTGACAGCCGCCTTCACTTCCTCAAGCACGCCTTCTTCTCCGGCCTTCAGAATGATCCCAGGGAACGGCAGCGTCTTCATCAAATGCCTGGAGGCCTTTCCCTTCAGCGGATGCTTGAACACGCTTGTAAACTCTGGAAAGTATTCATCCATGATCGCTGTGATCGTGTTCCTTATGGCGCTCTTACGCTTGTTTAACCCCTGTCTTGTGGTTGACAGCACGCGCAGGTCGGCATACACATCATGGGGCAGGTATGTTTCAAAGTATCGGCCATCTTTCACCAACTTCGCTATCGTTAATGAGTCTTTTTTGTCCGATTTCGTCGGACTGTTGTCATCAAGTTCCTTTGCACACTTCGTCGCATACGGATTTACCAGAACCACCGTGATGTTCTTTTGTTTCATCAGAAAGTTTGCCAGTGCTTTCCAGTAATGCCCCGTAGGTTCCATTCCTATTACCACATGCTTAAACCTGTACTCCTTGCAAAGCCTGCGGATTGTGGCTAAAATATCCTCAAAGCCGTTTTTATCGTTGCTGAATTTTATCGCACCACCAATCTCAATGCCGCGATAATCGACAAAACGCGCCCACTGTGTGTGCTTGGCAATGTCAACGCCCCCTATGAGCGTCCTGGTGGTAATCAGTTTCAGTTTTCGGTTCAGACGGTCTTTTGACTTTACTTTCATCGCTATAAAATCTCCTTTGTTTGATGTATTTGAGTTGGTTGCTCATTCTTACATCATACTGGGAGATTTTATTTTGTTGTCAAAGTTCTTTTTCATCCCTTATAGGAATGCTTGCTATGAGCACTTG
>JAFSPF010000053.1 GCA_017443065.1 Lachnospiraceae bacterium | reverse complement strand
CTGAAGTATGTGTTTTACAACATCGATGCGGCGGCGCTTGCGAGTGAGCCGGAGGTGACCTTTGAATCGGTCTGTCCATATTTAACGGCTATTACTTCTTTGCGGTGATTCCAACGCGGGGCGCAAAAGCGGCAGGCATGGAGAGTAACACGGCAGGAGCGTGAGCGGAAGGTCATGGGTGTAAGGAAAAACCATACACGTCCAAAAAAACAACACGCTTCCGTCATGGCCTTGGATTAC
Organism: Lachnospiraceae bacterium; assembly: GCA_017443065.1. GTDB lineage: Bacteria > Bacillota > Clostridia > Lachnospirales > Lachnospiraceae > Butyrivibrio. The sequence continues at coordinate 4,740 of JAFSPF010000053.1, read as the reverse complement.
CATACAATGATATAACAAGTGAAGCCGCCCCACGCCGGGAGATGCGGGACATGGTAAAGAAAGGAGAGAGTATCGTGAGTGACGACAGATTTGATGCGATTATTGTCGGTGCGGGTCCTGCGGGGAGTATCGCCGCACTGACGCTTGCAAAGGCAGGACTGGAGGTGCTGGTGATCGAACGCGGCAACTGGGCCGGGTCCAAGAATGTTTCCGGCGGTCGTTTGTACGGTCATGCACTGGAAAAGATTCTGCCCGGATTTGCGGAGGAAGCGCCGATCGAGCGTAAAATCACAAAGGAGCGGATTTCCCTGCTCTCGGAGAAGGCAGGCACCACGATCGAATATACGGATGAGTCCTTCCGCAAAGCGGAGACCGCCTCTTATTCTGTGCTGCGTTCCAAGTTTGACAAGTGGCTCGCCGAAAAGGCGGAGGTTGAGGGTGCGATGTTCATCACCGGCATCCACGCGGATGAGATGATTGTAAAGGACGGAAAAGTCTGCGGCGTCAAGTGCGGCGATGAAGAAATGGAATCGGACGTGGTCATCCTTGCGGACGGCGTCAATTCCCCTCTGGCACAGAGCCTCGGTATGAAAAAAGAACTGGCCCAGGCGGAGACGGCGGTTGGCGTGAAGGAAGTGATCGGCCTGGAGGAAAGTGTCATCCGCGATCGCTTCGGGTTAATGGAAAATGAGGGCTGCGCATGGATGATGGCGGGATTCCCCTCCGACGGCGGGATTGGCGGCATGTGCCTCTATACGAACAAAGAAAGCTTATCTCTTGCATTGGTGCTGACGACCTCTTACATCGGACAGTCGGAGCTTTCCGTGCCGCAGCTCTTTGAGCGAGCCAAGGCGCATCCGGTGGTGGCTCCCCTGATCGAGGGCGGAAAACTTCTGGAATACGCTGCACATCTTGTCACCGAGGGCGGCTACAACATGATTCCGACGCTGTACAAGGACGGTGTGCTGTTAGCCGGAGACGCGGCCAACATGGTGATCAACATTGCTTACACCGTGCGCGGCATGGACTTCGCGATCGAGTCCGGACGTCTGGCCGCGGAAACGGTACTCAAGGCCAAGGAAAAGGGAGACTTTTCCGCCTCCACGCTGTCCGTCTACAAGCAGATGCTTGATAACAGCTTTGTGCTGCGGGACATGAAACACCATCTGGCGGCGCCGAAGCTGATGGAGCATACGGAGCTTTTCACAAAGTATCCGGTGATGGCTGAAGAGATTTTCTCCGAAATGTTCGCGATTGACGGCAATCCCCGCAGGCATCTGATGAAGTTTGCGATGCCCGCGCTGAAAAAATCCGGCGGCATCTTCAAGCTGGCGAAGGTCGGCATGGATGCGTTAAGGGCGTTGTAAAGTATCGTTTGAAGCATTTTTCTTGCGACGGAAGGGAGCAATTAAGATCATGAAGAAAATGTCAGTCGATGATAAATTAGGAATTGATAAGTTTTATCCGGACGAGCTCAACCCGCATATCGAAATCGATCCGGACTTTACGGATGAAGAGGAAATCATGCGCGTGGTGAAGGCCTGCCCGGCGGAACTGTACAAGTATGAGAACGGCAAGGTGATCTTCAACCACGAGGGCTGCCTAGAGTGCGGCACCTGCCGTGTGGTCTCGGGCGGCAAGGTGGTGCGCGTCTGGCATTATCCCATGGGAAGTATGGGTATCGAATACCGGCAGGGCTGATGCAGATGACGGAAGCGGAAAAAAACGCCGGGCTGCAGGAGCGGCTGAAGACATACCTTACGGAGGATCTGCAGCATGTGGAAGCCTACCTGCGGGATACGCTAGTGTATCTGCAGCTGCCGCTCCCGATGCGGGATATTTTGGAGGAGCTTCTGTCTGTACCCGGCAAGCAGATTCGTCCGATGCTTTCCCTCCTTGCGGGGCATGCGCTGAAGGCGGACACGGTGCAGCTGGAGCGCATCAGTCATCTCGGTGCCCTGATCGAGATCGTGCACTTAGCGTCGCTCGTGCATGATGACGTGGTGGATGACGCGCCTCTGCGCAGGGGCAGACCCACCACACAGGGGAAATACGGAAAAAACATCGCGGTCTACACGGGAGACTTTCTGCTCTCTCGTGTGCTGTCCACCCTGCTCAAGGATAAAATGAACCGCTCCGGGGAGGAGATCGCGCAGGCCGTGGAGGAGATGTGCCTCGGCGAAACGGCACAGATGCAGGCACGCTTTGATGCGGATGTGGCGGAAGAGCAATACCTTGGTTTTATCCGCGGTAAGACCGTCGCGCTTTTCGTGGCGGCGTTTCGTATCGCGGGTCTTGAGTGCGGCGTTTCCGATGCCGTTTTGGAAAAGCTGACGGAGCTCGGACACTGCTTCGGCTACGTCTTCCAGCTGCGGGATGATCTCAAGGATTATCTTTCGGCACAGGAGGAAGAGGGCAAGGCCGTACATGCGGATATCCGCGCAGGCTACTATACGATGCCGCTGCTGCGCGCGCTGCATACGGAACAGGGAAATCAGATCCGTGCGCTTCTGCAGGAAGCGCAGACAGGCACCGATGCGGAGGCGGAGGCAAAGCTGCAGCAGGTCTTAAGCTTTGTGCGCGGGACGGATGCTTTTTCCTACACAAAGGAGAGAATTGACGCATACGCAGCCCGCGGGCCTTCGCTTCTTTCGGAATGCCCGGACATGGAAGCTGCCGGACTGATCGGAGAGTTGATGATATGGCTGACAAAAAGTATCGCTGCCTGAGCGTCAGGTTTTCCCTATACAAAAAGGAAGGAAACCCGTGACGCATATTTCGGCGTAATATGATACAATGGGTTCCTGATAACGGAATACAGAGTCCCCGAGCTTACGGATCTAAAACATCAAATGTCATGAGCCGTAAGCCGCGCGCGAAATACATGTGATCGCGCAAGAGCCGTATGGGAAACGATACGACTTTCCAGCAGCCGCCTTCGGCGGCAGTGCCATTGAGAAGGAGACATTTGTGGAGACACACAAAGCGAAGGCGGTGCAGCACCGTCGCATCCTTGTCATGGCGGCGGCTTTGTGCATCGTCTTTTTGTTATCCTTTGTGATCGGACGATACCCGGTGCCGCTGCCGGACGTGATCAAAATACTCGGCAGCCGCATACTGCATCTGCCCTTTGCGGAAAGCTGGGACGCGCAGATGGAGATTGCAGTCTGCAATATTCGTCTGCCGCGGGTGCTCCTGGCCTGTCTTGTGGGTGCCGCGCTTTCCGCAGCGGGATGCGCCTACCAGAGCACCTTTCAGAATCCGATGGCTTCTCCCGATATCCTGGGCGCATCCAGCGGCGCCTGCTTCGGCGCGGCGCTGGCGATTCTCTTCGGCTTGCCTTCCATAGGAATCACATTGTCCGCCTTTGTCAGCAGTCTTGTGACGCTCGGCATCGTGTACCTGACCGGCGCGAAAATCCGCGGGAACCGTACGGTGTCGCTGCTTTTGGCCGGCATCATGATCGGCTCGCTCTTTTCCTCCGGCACATCCTATATCAAGCTGGTGGCGGATCCGTCCAACCAGCTGCCCGCCATCACCTACTGGCTGATGGGTTCGCTCTCCGGCACGAAGATGCGGGATGTCGCAGTTGTGCTTGCGCCGATGCTGATTGGCATGACGGTGCTTTTGCTTTTGCGCTGGCGCGTCAATCTGCTGACGATTTCGCAGGAGGAGGCGCGCGCGATGGGTGTCCGCGTGGAGCGCCTGCGCTTCTGCGTGATCCTTGCGGCGACGCTCCTCACGGCGGCAAGTGTCGCCGCGGCCGGCATGATCGGCTGGGTGGGGCTGGTCGTTCCGAATCTTTGCAGAAGACTTTCGGGCAATGACAACCGTTTTCTCATCCCCGCCTCCATGCTGACGGGCGCGGTCTTTTTGCTGCTCGTGGATGACATTTCCAGAAACCTGCTCGCCGTGGAGATTCCGATCGGCATCCTCACGGCCTTTGTCGGCGCGCCCTTCTTTTTGTATCTGATGACACGGAGGGAGAAGGGATGAAGGAGATCGCGGTCCGGCAGCTGCATTTTTCCTACGGCGCATCGGAGGTGCTGAACGATGTATCCTTTTCGCTGCGGGAGGGGGAAATCCTCTCGGTGCTCGGCGCGAACGGCGCGGGAAAGAGTACGCTCTTCCGCTGTGTGCTCGGCGCTCTTCCGTATGGGCACGGTGATGTGCGGGTGAATGAGCAAAGTATCCGGGAGATGACGGAAAAGGAGCGGGCCGCATACATGGCCTATATTCCGCAGATTCACAAGCCAACCTTTTCCTTCCACGTCCTGGATGTCGTGATGATGGGAATGGCGAAACGGATTTCCCTTCTCGGCGCACCCTCGAAGGCGCTGGAGAAGGAGGCATACGCGGCCTTACAAAAACTCGGGATGGAAGGATTTGCGGAACGCGGCTTTGCGAGCCTTTCCGGCGGCGAGCAGCAGATGGTGCTGATTGCCCGTGCGATTGCGCAGGACGCGTCCTTTCTGATCATGGACGAGCCGACGAGCGCGCTGGATTTCGGCAACCAGCTGCGGGTGCTGGAGGAAATCCGGCGTCTGACGCATGCGGGCTACGGCGTGCTGCTCTCGACACACAACCCGCAGCACGCGCTGTCCTTTGCGGACCGGCTGATTGCCTTGAAGGAGGGCCGGATCGTGGCGGAGGGTGTGCCGAAGGAGGTGCTGACAAGGGAACTCATCCGTACGCTCTACGGTGTGGACGCGGTCTTTGCGGAGACGGAGGGCGGCAGGG
>JAFSPF010000052.1 GCA_017443065.1 Lachnospiraceae bacterium | reverse complement strand
TTATCTGTGTCGAAGCGCAGAATTATGATCTCTTCTCTTTCTTTTCCAGCGCGGCACGCAGACGTTCAATTTCCTGTGCCTGCTTCCGGTTCTCGCGTTTTTGGCGGCGCAGTTCTTTTTCCGCGCGTGCCAGGTGACCTTTGATAGACGCATAGTCGTGCAGGTACCTTTCATGCATTTCCAAAAGAGCACGTTGCTTGAGTTCCGCGTTTGATTTCGCCATCTTCTCTGTCACCTCCATGAATACCGCGTTGCCTTCACTTAAGTGTCTGAGTTCTTCCCAAGTCGTCGCCTTGAACAGCTTCGCCCAGTAGACAAGGCCGTTCTGTTTGTCTTCCTCCGTTGCCAGGTCGATCTGCTTTAATGATAGCACATTTAAGGCAAAATCGGGAGTGTAAACATTGCCGTTTTTGACGTTCGTCATCAGGTATTTTGCATAAAACTCCGGGTGCTCCGGAAAGAGATCGAAATCCAATATCCCCACCTGCGTGGCGGGCTTTGTGTTCTCATATTCTTCTCCGGCTTCCAGATTGTCGTATGCTCTGCACAGATATAAGAGCGAGCGCGGAATCCAGTCGTATTCATTTCCGATCTGTACTTCGATGTCAAGAATCTCAGCATTGTTCATCTCGACGCGGACATCCATCACAATAAACTTGTGCAGCACCTCATTGTAATCGATCGGGGTCAGCAGCTTCACGGATTTGACATCCTTCTCCCGCAGGCCCTTCAATGCACAAATCAGTCCCTTCAGAGCACGCTTTGATTTCGACATGACCATATGGAACATCATGTCGTTCATCAGCGTAAAACGAATGGGGCCGGAGGCCTTCTCAACTGCTACGTAGCGTGTGACTTTTTTGGTCTTTGACATAATAGAATCCTTCCTTTCTTCAGACGCGCATCTGAGCGCAAAGATGATAGTGATATGTTCGGCGTGCGTCCTCGGGGACTGTCGGACGAACCCCGCCGGTAAGGAAGAATATAACAGATAAGTTTATATTTGTCAATATATTATTTATGGTTTATTAATATTTGGAAGGGGGTGTCAGAATGCCCCTTTGTAAAACCCCTCAAATGTAGGGTGTAAAAATGGGGATAACGCGGTAGGATAGAACCGTCAGCAAAGCAACCAAACCGGGTGCGGATGTGCCCGGAGAACAAAAGGAGGAAAACATGAAGAAGAAACTGACAGCAACAGCAATGGCACTGACGATGGCACTGTCCCTTGCGGCCTGCGGCGGCGGCGGATCAAACACCGCGACGAGCACGGCACAGCAGGCAGCCAGCACCGCGGCGGCGGAAGTTTCGCAGGCGGCAGAACAGGCAGCCGGATTATCCGCAGAAGCACTTGCGAACGTGAATGAGACAATCGCTGCGGATTCCTATGATGCGATGTCGGCACTGGCCAAGGACATCCAGAACGGTGCAAAGACGGGCCAGGTGGTTCAGATCGATGGCGTCGTCAGCAATATGGGGGCCGGCATGTCCTATAGCATCGGACAGAATGATGCCAACGGTTCCAATTATCGCGGCACGAAGTTCGTGATTGAGGGTGCCGAGGAATCTGCCTATCCTAAGGACGGCACGCATGTGAAGGTGACCGGCCTGATCGCACAGGACGGCGCAACCTTCTACATCCAGACCCTCCCGGAATTTGTCGAAGTTCTGGACTAAAGACACAGAGAGAAAAAGGACGGTTCTTATGTCACATAAAAACCCGCGTTACCGGTTGAATGCGTAACGCGGGTTTTTTCAGGCGCAGTTCCTCTGTGTCAAAGATAATTTGCGAAGCGGGTTTTATTGCGGGTCGTCTTTCTTCACCGGGATTGTTGCCTCGCAGGCAAAGTCCTTTTCGTACGCGTCACGCGTCTTCCGCAGGCGCCAGTAATCTTTCCAGTATTCCCACCAGCGCTTATTTCCTTCCACAATCATTTCCTCCGTATACTTTCCCCGGTGGGATACCACCACGATCCGGTCTCCGCCGACCACAAAGCCCACATCCCCGCATTTACCGGACATGATATGCTTCCTCTCCGAAAACAGGCTTTCGTCAAAGCGCGGACGCAGGGCATGCCTTCGCCGGTAGGATCGCATCACATTCTTTGCGTCCTTCACATTGTCAAAGGAGAGTTCATATCCGTCCAGTTCAAACGGTCCGGCGTCGTCATGATGCAGCTTTATATACCAGTTCTCCTCTTCCTTCTCAAGATTATCCAGAAAAACGGCAAAATAATTCCCGGTGAAGCATACCGCGATATGACCGGAATGTGGTTCTTTTTCCTCTTTGGTATCGTCATAGAGCTGCACATCGCAAAACTCCATCTGGATCATGTCATCCTCCGTGTTCCACCAAAGCCAGGAGCCGATATCGGAGATGGCGTCAGACAGAATATTCAATGTGTCCCTGCTGTATTCGATCTCCTTCTTAATATCATCAATCCCTTCAAAGGAGACGGCACCGGATAAAAGCGCGTCGATCCTCTTCCTGTTAAACTCCGCAGGCTCCGCATCGCGCAAGCGCGTAAGCAAATCATGAAACTCCGGCAAAATCTCTGACAAAGGCTTCTCTTCCTTTGTCACCCAGCACTCCAGCGCATACAGTCCGCTGTTCCTGCTGCGGACGGGCTCCGTCTGCAGCGCGCATTTCACAAAGTCCTTTCCCTCGCCGGGATAATGCCTCAACTCCTGCATCAATAAGACCAGCGCCTGTTCCTTCCAGTATGCCTCGCCAAGCCCCAGTGACATCCCCGGCGCGGTTTTCATCTGCTCCAGGGGAAGCTGTTCGCGGAAAATCACAAGGGTTTCCTTCCGGCAGGCATCATCCTCCATCATATACTGGCACAGATACATGTGGTCCTTCAGGGAACCCCTCAAAAGATCCGGGATGTAGCGTTTCACGTCAAATCCCGTCCCTTTGGCCATCTCCATCGCCTTGCCCTCTTTCACGGCATCTATCGTGACACAGGCGCAGCGGTAGGTCAGAAGGATCTTCCTGCTCCGGAGATAACTCTCTCGGGGTTTCTCCTCATTTTCCTTGCAATAGAGAGAAATGTCATAGATGACCAGATAATCATCGAGCGTCAGTTTCTCCAACCGCTTCTCCGCTTCATCCAGAAACAGCGAAAGGATCTGCTCCCGGTTCTCCATGGAAGAAATACCGGCAGCGGCGTCCTCGTGCAACAGGGCGCACAGGATCTTACGGATGCCCGTAAACTGCGCGTCATCCGGATAATTTCTTAAAACAAACCAGGCATCCGACTTGTTCCAGCACATCAGCGCCGAATAGGCATCCTGTATATCGTTTTCCACCGCCTCCGTCAGAATCCAGCGCTTGATGCTTGAGGCGTTTGGTCTTAAGTGTGCGACGGCATGGATCCTGCCCCAGCCGTGCACCTTCTGCGCCAGCCGGAACACATCGGTATTGCCCTCCCGCCATGTCTTCATGATGTAAACGGCAAAGAGCGTAAACTCGTCGCTTAGACCGAGCGTCCGGATGTGATTCTTCACCTCTTCATTGTGATCCGTATCCAGCAGCTCCAAAATGAGCAGACCGAATTTGACACATTCCCTGTCCGTCGATTGCAAAAGAAGCCACAGGGACGCTTCGTACAGTTCGCCTGCCTTAAAGTCATCCCTGTGGTTCTTTATATAATGCTGCAGTTCATCGGCCATCATGAGGGCGCTCTTTTTCCGGCCGAGCTCCCGGAACAGTCCCTCCGCCGTTTCAAAATCCTCCGCGCCGCGCCCGTCTCCCTTCGTCCTTCTCCCGGCGGCCGCATGGAGTGCGCGGATCATCAACGCTTTCTCCGCATCCGTAATCTCCCAGGTACCTCCCATATGATACATGCAGATACCGTCCCGCGCACCGTCGGCAAAAGAGAGCGAAAGGTCTTCCTCACCGTCTTCCTCCGGCAAAGAAAAATCCCGCGGCAGCTCCCCGTTTACCAGCGATGCGGCGATCAGGTCGTATAAAGACATTGTTTCCGGTTTCGTCGTTTTTATTACCTCCGTCCTCCCGTTCTCAACCCTCTGCGGTTTCGCCGTCGTCCGTGGCGGAAGCGACAAGGTACAGCGTAATCTCATCTTCCGTGTCTTCGTTCAGCGCCATGCGCAACAGGCCGTCCTCCTGCAATGCCATGCGGATCGTGACCTTCTGCTCTCCCTCTCCGTAGGAATAGGCGAGCGCACCGTCCGCGAAGGTGAAGTCTTCGGTCACGTCACCAAAGAGGTATCCGCCCAGCGCGACCTTGCTGCCCTCGATGTAAATATCCGTGTGATCGTCAAACACTGCCGCGTCCAGAAGCGCACCGTCGACCCCCACAAAGGCGGTCACCCAGTAGCCGTCCAAATCGCCGGATTTCGTATCCGTCTTCACCGCACCCGGCTGATAATACTCCGGCGCCTCGCGGCTGAAGAAAACGTTTGCCTCCTCCCAGGCGAGCAGTGTCTGCATTTCAGGCTCCGCCTCCGGCTCTGTATCCGTTTCCGCATCTGTCGCCGCCGTCTCCGGCGCGTTTTCTGCTTCCGCCTCCGCCAGAACTTCCTCCGCCGTCACTTCCCACTTCTCCGCCTGCACGATGAAAAGCGATGTCGTCTCCTCCTCGCCGAAATAAATCCCCGTGCCGTCTGTCCGCCAGGTGCCGTCCTGCGTTTCGGCCGCCTCGCTTCCCGGAAGGATGGTCATGGTATAGGTGCCGTCCATCTTCAGTTCCATTTCCAGCGGCATCCCTTCCATCTCCGCGTACCACGTACCGGCCACCGCTTCCGCCAGGTGATCGGTGGTCACCGTCTCCGGTTCCGGCTCTGCTTCCTGTGTTGTCGCCTCCGCCGCGCTTTCCGTAATTGCGCTTACGGCCGTGCTGCTGCCGTCTCCGGACGCGCCCGCGCAGGACGTCAGCAGAGAAACCGGGAGCATCAGACTCATTATCCAAAGACCTGCCTTCTTATGTTTCATGTTTTTCACCCTTCCTTTCATTCCGTGCCCGGGGCTCTTCCCGGGTGCCGCCAATGCCCTCACGCAAGCATCAATAAAACTTGCAGGTAAATTCATGTGAGATCACGCTTCCTCTGGCATCCGTCACTGTTACGCGGTAGGTATACGGAATCTTTCCATGCGGTGCCACATTTTGATACAGATCCAGCTTCTCAAACGTAAGCTCCACCATCTCGCCCTTCTCTGTCACCTTTTTCAGGCAGTGTTGACCGCTTGTCCATACGCTCCTGTTTCCATACGGATCTGTCAGATATCTTTCCACCTTTACCGTGTATGGCGCAAGACCGCCCTGGAACAGGATTCGCCCGTTTCTGGAGTAGCCGATCTGTCCGTTTACGATCTGCCCGTCTTCCAATGTGGCGATATTGATCATTTTCTTCCGGTAAACGCCGCCGGTTCTGCTGATCGTGGAGGTTCCCCACTTGCGATCCGTCACCACGCAGCGCAGCTGCTTGCCAAACGCGCTTCCCGGATTATAATCATGCGCCGCATTTTTGTTTCTTTCGGCAGTTACCCATGCATCATAATTGGTCCACGTTCCGTCAATGAGAATCTCCCACCTGTATATCAGTTCTTTGTCGGTGCCGTCCCTTCCCACAGCCGCACAATGTAAGTCAAGTGTGGCAGGCTTGGTGTCACCATATCCGATCCTCTCGGGATGTACGGTGATATAAGGCTGGTACCGGTCCCATACCACCTCCATGGGTTTCGTCGTGACCGTTGCGCCGTTTTTATCCTGCACCGTACACTCCCACAGGCCGGGCGCACCCGGTGTAATATGGGCGCTGGTTTTCCTTGTATCCTGCGTAAAGACGGCATCTTCTCTCGTATCGCCCCAGGGACTCTGGTACCAGATTCTTTTATCCGATTCGTCCACATACAGTTTGCTCCAGATAAACCGGTACGGTGCCTCCCCGCCTTCCACTTCCACGACGAGTTTGGCGTCTCCCCCGTATTGATCCGTTGCAAGGATACGCTCGGGGTAGTTTTTGAGTTGGAAGCCGTAGTCTTCCACGGCAAACTCGTTGGATCTCGCGTTGCGTCCCTTCGCGTCCGTCACATAGATATCATAGGTGCCGGACTGACTGATTTCAAAGGACATATGATTGCCGCCCGTTTTGATTTCAACGATTTCCTGTCCTCTGATCAGCTGGTAAGTAAATGCTGCCTCGCCCCGGTCAATTTCAATGATTGCGGTATGCTTTCCGCCGTCCGGCGGAAGCTTTGTGCCTTCCGGCTGCGTGACGATCTTCAGTTCATTAAAGTACACATACGCTTTTGCTTCCGCTACTGCTCCCATGGCATCCTTGACGCGCAGGGTATAGGCGTCTCCTCTTTCAGAGGCTTCCGCGGCATTGACGGTTCTGGAAAACGTGGTTTCCGTTGTAGGGGCGCCGGTCTCTCCTTCCCCCTCATTTTTGATCCACTCCGTGGTATACGGTGACACACCGCCTTTGTATTCAAATTCCAGCGTGACACTGTCGCCTTCTCCCGGATAAACATGCACAACATTATCTCCCACGCAGCTGACCGTAAGCGGTTCCGCTTCATAGGCCGTGGCGGTCCGGGAAATGATGTCCTCTTCTATGAAGTCATCAGCCCCGATGCAGTAGTAGCTGCCGGGAACGTCGGTTGTGAAAATGCCGTTTTCCCAGTCCATCTCAATGGCTTCGTCTTTCCGGACGATGCTGCCGTCTTCCCTGTACCAGTAATACCAATAGTTGTATTCCCCGTCGAGGGGGCGTCCGCCCGCAAGCTTCGCGGTAAAGGTCACGGGGCCCTCTTGCAGGTTGCCGTTTTCGGGCTGTACGATGAAGTACGGCACCCAGTAAACGGTCACTTCCTCCGAGGTCACCTTGTTGCCGACCGCGTCTTTCACGACACAGTAATAGGCATGCTCTCCGAGCGTCGCGTCACAGGAAGGGCTGTCACCCTCCTGCAGTTTCTGATGTCCGAGGGGTAGCCTGTTCTCCTTTTTCCCGGAAGTGCTGCTGCCTTCCCCGGAAATGATACTCCCCTTATTCACCATACCGTTCAGGTTCGGGATCGTATAGCTGATCTGCATCTTTCCCGCAGACTGCATGGCAGCGCTGAATGATTCCTTCACCTTACTGCCTATCGAAGCATAGACATCCCTGATCTCCATGGATTTGCTGCTCTGCAAAGCCGAATGGATAGCCGACAGCGTCCCCGACTGTAACTTCACGGAATACCAGGTGTAGGTATAGGGTGCGACACCGCCCTCGACCGTGACGGAAAGCGGCACGCTTCCGCCCGTCTCATGGCTGATGTCAAACTCGCCTTCCGTCTGCTCCACGATCACCAGCTCCTCTGCGTCCTGCATCCCGTCAAGCGGCAGATTGCGCAGCTTACCGAACAGTGCAACCCCCGCGGAGAGCGTCTGCTTCTCCTCTTCGCCGCAGCGGCGGCAGGTTGCATGCGCTTCGCCGTCCGTAAAGCCCTCCGGCTGCACGGTGGCGCTTCTGTCCCAGTCATGGCCGAGCGCGGCGATCTTCTCTGTTTTGGTATCATTGCAACGCGTGCACTTCGTCTGCTTCTCGCCCTCCGCCGTGCAGGTCGGCTGCTTTGTGACCGTTTCCTGATAGTTATGGCCAAGCTTCGGGATGGCCTCTGTTTTCGTTTCGCCGCAGAGGGTGCACTTCGTCGTCTTTGTGCCGTCCGCCGTGCAGGTGGCTTCCTTTGTCACCGTCGTCTGGTAATTGTGCGCGATCTTCGGGATGACTTCCTTCTTTGTATCGCCGCAGACCGTGCACTTCGTTTCCTTCTCGCCCTCCTGCGTGCAGGTGGCCTGTCTTGTGACGTTCGTCTGGTAGTTGTGTCCCTTCGCCGCGATCTGTTCCGTCTTTGTCTCATTGCAGCGCGTGCAGGTAAAAGTCTTCACGCCCGCTTCCGTGCAGGTGGCTTCCTTTGTCACACTGCCGCCGTCATAGGCATGGCCAAGGGCGGGAATCGCCTGGCTTTCGTTCAGACCGCAATCCCAGCAGTTTCTTTTTTTCTCTCCTGCCCTGGTACAGGTCGGCTCTGAGACGGTGACCCACCCGTCCGCGCCGGGAGAGAGATAGGTAGATCCTGCCTGCCCCATGGTCATGACGGAGCCCCAGTTGTGCTGGCCGGTGGCGGGGATGGTAATCGACGTATACACACTATGTGTCCTGCAATGCCATCCATGCTCTCCGGTTGTTACACAGGTCGGTGGCTTTTCGACCCCCATATCAATCCATACATGAGGATGACCATCCTCGTGACCGCATTCACTATCCGGCGGCGCCGCATGCACCTCCATCGGCAGCGTCACCGCAGGCATTGCCGTCACAAACAGTGCCGCCAGCAGCATCATGATCAACGCTCTTTTCTTTTTCATCTGTTTTCCCTCACTCTCTTGTTCACCGTGTAATATTCCAAAAAGAACCGTTTCTTCTACATCGTCCCGGCGCTCAAAAGAATACGCCAGCTTTGTAAAAAGCATAGCGTATTCTTTCGTTCCTCACATCCTACATTTGAGGGGTTTTGCGCGGGTTCATTTTCAGTCAAGCGTAATCCACTCCAGGCCGTCAGAGGAACTCTCCTTGACCGTGATCGCCTTCAGCGGTTTTCCGTGTCCCGTGCGGATGAGAATCCAGGCCGCACACAAGGCCGTCAAAAGCGCCGGGACGTGAAATCCTGCGGGCATGTCGCCGGTCTGTCCGGTGCGGGCATTCTCCGCTGTCTGCTCTTCGGGCCTCCTTGCGCCGAGAACCTCACCCATGTCAGTCGCCGCCGTTGCCTCGGCAAGTACGCCGGGTGCCGCCTGCTGCACGGCCTGGTCTGCGGGCGTGGTGCCGCCGGTCGTGGTCGTCGCGCCGCCGGTCGTGGTCGT
>JAFSPF010000001.1 GCA_017443065.1 Lachnospiraceae bacterium | reverse complement strand
GCATATACCGCTTCCACAGGAACCTGCATCCTGCGAAACTGCTCCGTTTTTTGCTGCAATCCGGCCGTCTGCTCATTCATGCCCGGCGGCTCCGTCCTTCTTGTTTTCCGGCCTTCCTGCTGCTTTATCTTCCGCTGCTTCTTCCAAATCCGTCCCCGCCGCAGATGCGTCAGATACTGACGACTGTACCGGCAGGTCTTCGACGGACACATCCTGTGTGCGCTTCAAAAACGCCGTATCCTCATCCTTATAATAAAACAGCATCAGCAGTATAAGTACTGCTGCGGAACAGGTGACATAGATATCCGCCACATTAAAGACCGGAAAATCGATCAGGGAGAAATAGATAAAATCCACCACATAGGCATGCATGATCCGGTCTATCAGATTTCCCATTGCGCCCGACGCAAGCACCAAAAGGACAAGGAACATGGGCAGGTACTTTCTTGTTGGCGGCATTTTCCACAAGGCATAGACAATGCCGCAAAGGACAATCACAGGGAGCCCGATCAGAAGAACCTGCATATTCTGCATGGAGCCGAAGGCAGCGCCCCGGTTTTCCACATAGGATAATTGCACGACGCCCCGGATCAGGATGACATCCGGCTGCTCCTTCAGATGAAGCACCGCAAGATGTTTTGTATATTGATCCAAAAGCACCAGTGCGGGAAGCAGAAGAAACAGGATCAGCTGTTTCCCCCGGCTTATAGAATCCGTATGTTCCGCTCTCTTCTGCTCTGTATTCACGCGGTCCCCTCCCGCAGGGTGTCGACAGCTTCTCTCATCTCCTCTTTTGTCACATCCTCCGAAACGAAGGCTTCCCCGATCCGCTTCAGAAGTACAAAGCGGATCTGTCCGGCATGCATTTTTTTATCGGAGAGCGTCAGCGCAAGAATCTCCTCCGTCGGGGGAAGGTCCTTCGCCGATACCGGCAGGCGATAGGCGGAAAACAGTTCCCGGATCAGCGCAAAATCCTCTTCCCCGATCAGCCCTCGCCGTAAAGAAATCCGGGCCGCCGCAACGCAGCCGAGGGACACGCATTCCCCGTGCAGCATGCGGAAGCCGTACGCCTTTTCAATGGCATGCCCGATCGTATGGCCGAAATTCAGGAGTGCCCGCTCTCCTTTTTCATACGGATCCGCCTCCACGACCGACGCCTTGATCTCGCAGCTGCGCCTGATCAGCGCCGTCAGTGACGCGTGATCTCTTGCAAACACCTCGTCCCGGCGCTTCGCGGTCTCCTCCGCATAGGCGGCATCCCGGATCAGGCCGTGCTTGATCACCTCCGCTATCCCGGACGAAAGCTCCCGGTCCGGCAGCGTCTTCAGCACGTCCGGGTGAATATACACAAGCGCCGGCATGTGAAAGGCGCCGACCATGTTTTTATAGCCGTCAAAATCCACCCCGGTCTTTCCGCCGATGGAGGAATCCGTCATGGAAAGCAGGGTGGTCGGGATCTGGATGAAACGGATGCCGCGCAGATAGGTGGCCGCAGCAAAGCCCGCAAGATCACCGATGACACCGCCGCCCAGGGCAAGAATCAGGTCATTCCTGTCAAACCGCGCTGGGATCAGCGCCCCGTACAGCCGCCGCACTTCATCCAGTGTCTTATGGCGCTCTCCCGCAGGGAGCACATGACAGGACACCGATGCGCTGAAGGGCAACAGGCGTTCCTTCAGCGCCTCCGCATACAGCGGCGCCACATGATCATCCGTCACGATCATGACGCGCTTTCCCGCGCAAATGTCAAAATCCGGCGCGTCAAACAACGTACCCTCCCCCATGACAATCTCATATGCCTTTTTACCGTCACACATGACCGGCAGTCTGTGCATCCTGATATCTCCCTCTCCTGCGGTTATCTGCATCCGTCAGATATGAAGCGACTCCTTTTGGCAAAAAAAGGAAAACGGGCAGAGGAAAACCTCCGCCCGTACGATAAGTCCCGTAATCAGACTCAGTTCTCGGAGGACGCGGCACCGAAGGTCGATCCGCCGATCATCTCCTGAAGATCCCCCGAAATCTCCACGCTCGCAGGCGTAATAATGAAGATATAACGGGAAATCTTCTGCAGATTTCCTTTCATGGCATAGCAGGAACCGGAGACAAAGTCCACGATCCGCTGCGCCACGTCGACATCAATTCCTTCGAGATTCAAAATCACGGAACGGTTCTTTAAGAGCGTATCCGTCACCTCCCTCGTATCCTCCATCGATGTCGGTTTGATTGCGCAAATTTCCATACCCTGATGCATAGCCATACTTCCCCCGCCTTTTCTTTGCCGGTTCGCAGACGGAACAGGCTTTAACTGAGGCTTTTGCCTCTGCTGCCTTTCCTCCTGCTGTACCGGAATCCTGTTCTCCCCTTTTGCAGAATCTCTCTGACGGATCGGCGTTACGACTTCGTCTTCCTCTTCTTCTCCGTAGTACTCGCCTTCCTCGAAGTATTCGTCATCCTCTCCGTTCAGCTTCATCGCCGTCAGAAATTTATCCATTACACTCATATTCTGCCTCATCTCCATGAAAAATCATGAACACATTTTGCACGCATATACGTTAATATTATGCGTGTTTTTGACTCTTCTGTCAACAAGTTTTATAATAGATGACATTCGTGACGGAAATGAGGAAGCAGGCATCATTTGTATATTAATTCATCCTCCGTCACCGTGGAAGCGTCCAGCACAATCCGGTCGTAAACGCTCAGACCGTACATGGTGTCAGACTCCACGATGGAGTATTCCTCATTGGCGTAAAGAACATTGATTCTGCGAAAATCCGCATATCCCTTATTGATGTTATACACCCCTGTCAGCGTTTCCTGCGCGGAAACCGTACAGGTTTCCTGTGAATCCGGCTGATAGAGGACATCCCCGGCGGACAGAAAGGCCGGATCAATGTAATAATACCCGTCCTGCTCCGCATAGACGCCGGTTGCGACGAATTCCACGCTCTCCGTGCCGTTTTCGGAATAGACGCGTTTCATAACACCCTCCGTCCCCTCCTCTCCCATGGTGACATAGGATGTCTCTACAAGGAAGAAGCTCTTGTCCACCACGGCCGTATTGGGAATCTTTAAGCCCTTCTGCTCCTGTAACAAAAGCTCGATACTCAGAAAACGATCCGTGCAGAAGGTAATCATGGAATTGCTGAACCATAAGGCGACGAGATGCTCCCCCTTGCCGTTCACAATGGTTTCCACGCGCCCCCAGGATTCATCCTGATTCTTCAGAAAACGAACCCGGATATATTCCTCCGATTTTAACTGCTCCGCCGTTTCGGCATCTGTCTGTATCACGACACACCAGTTTTCATCCGTGACAAGCTTATAGACGGGATCCCCTTCCTCCACAAGCGCGTTGCTTCCGAAGAGATTGCGGTCATATGCCGTATCCCCGAACATGTCGGAGGTCACGTTTTCCGGCGTCAGGTCCTCATACCCGTCCATGTGATAGACAACAATGCCTGACATGGGCGAGGAATAATAGCTGATGGATTCCACACGCGCATCGTTCAGGGCCTCCATGCTCGCAAGTACCCGCTGATTCGTCAGCTTCTGCGCCGTTCCGTTTAAGGAATTTCTGAAATCATAGGCGGTGGAAAAGCTTTTGGGATGAAAGGCGGAGGTAAACTGAACAATCTGGTTACGAAGCTCGCCGTAGTCCGACGCGTTGAACACGATGGTACCGTTCCCCTCGGTCATCATGATCTCCTGAAGGCCCCCGGCGGAATCAATCGTATAGACCAGGCCGCCGGTGCCGACGCGTGAGCCCTCCGCCGCGAAGTAATTGACATAGCCGGAGTTACCGGCATATACCAGCTGCTCTTCGCGTACGGCGATGGCATTGTTATAAATATGATTGGAGGATAAGGAACCTTCTTTTACTTCATAACCGACGATTCGTTCCGTGCGGAAATATGCGACAACAACGATAATCACATAGATCAGGATGACAGCAAAAATAATCATCCCTAAATTGAGACTCCTGCCCTTCGGGAACCTTTTCAGTTTTTTTCCCTGAGACGGCTGCGTATCCAATGCGGACTTTCGTCAGAGGGAAATATGAACCTTATCCCGAACCGCTTCCGGAAGCTCGTGTTCGTCCATCGAAACACTCAGAATAAAGTCCACGTCAAACTTTTCACCGAGACGCTCCAGACGCTCGATCGCAGGCGTGATATCCTGTCCCTCGAGGGAGGCGATTTTCAGGAAGCTGTCCAGATACATCTGTTGAAGATCGTGATCCTGGGCGATGATGCCGCTGACAAAACCGATGAATTCTTCCGCGTTTTCAATCATGAAATCCGGTACGTCGATCAGGCGCACCTTGTTGTTGAGCTCATACATGTGCTTGGTGCTTTTATCCAGGTAAACCACGCTGCCCAGGACCTCCTTGACCTCGCTGTTTACCTTGTCGAGAAGACATTTCGTTTTCCCTTTGCCTTTTTTTCCGACGATTAACTGTATCATGACGTTCACCCCCTCATACGACAAGAAATGAATATATCAGTATTATATAAAACTCCGGAGGAAAATACAAGTTGTGCATGGTCTTATTTTACCGCTTTTTTCAGCAGTTCCACCATGTTTTCATAAAGTGAGGTCCGGTCCTTTGCATGCATAAAAACGGCAACATAGGGCGCGCCGTTCACATCCCTTGCCAGCAGGACCAGACAGTGGCCGGCGGCAAGGGTCGTCCCCGTCTTCCCCCCGATCACGGTCACGCCCACGGGGGCGGAAACGCCTGTTCCCATGCGGAGAAACGCGTTTGTGGACGGAACCTCGACCTCCTTCAATTCCCCGTCCGCCTTGTAATACTCCGTCTTATAGTTCGTTTTTGAAATGATTTCCTGAAAGCTGTCAAAGCGCAGCGCGTATTGAAAAATCAGATACATGTCATAGGGCGTTACGTATTGCTCCGCATCCGTAAGACCGTGCGGGTTCATAAAATGGGAATTGGTGGCGCCGATTTCCTGACACTTCCGGTTCATCAGCTCGACAAAGGAGGCCTCATCACCGGCAACACCCTCCGCAATCATCACCGCAACATCGTTTGCGGAGAACATCAGCAGAAAATGCAGCGCCTGATGCAGGGTCATCCGCTCTCCCGCTTCCATCTCCAGAATCTGCGCATCGGGATCCGTGATGTAACGTGAGGTGGAGGCTGTCAGCACCTGATCCAGACTTCCGTTTTCCAGCGCAACGATGGCCGTCAGCACCTTTGTCATGGACGCGGGATCCATTCTTTCATGAATCCGGTGCGCATACAGCACCTCATGATTTGTCAGATCAAAGAGTCCCGCGCTTTCATCATTCGCAAAGACAAGATCCGGCGCGGTGACATCCTCCGCCGTCACGCAAAGCTCACGCGCAAACGCCGGGTAGCGTACCTCTCCGCTTTCCGTGTACGCACGCATACCGGAGGCGTAGGATGCATACGGAAAGGCATAGCCGGACACATCACCGCAGGACAGAAGAAACAGCGGCAATGACAGAAGCATTGCCGTAATTGTTTTTTTACTTATACATTTCACGCCACTCAAAATCTCCTCTGTCCAGGGATTTCAATAACAGCTCCGCACTGGCCAGATTGGTTGCCACGGGAATATTGTGCATATCGCACAGACGGACAAGATGCGCCACATCCACCTCATGTTTTTTGTTTGTCAGCGGGTCACGCAGGAAAATCAGGAGGTCCACCTCATTCTGTTCGATGGCAGCCGCAAGCTGCTGTTCCCCTCCGAGATGACCGGTCAGATACTTGCGGATGTTGAGGTTGGTCACCTCCTCGATCAGACGGCCCGTCGTGCCGGTGGCCAGCAGTTCGTTTTTTCCGAGAATGGAGTGGTATGCGATGCAAAAATTCTGCATCAGTTTCTTTTTGTCATCGTGTGCGATCAGTGCGATTCTCATGCGCTGTATCTCCTTTTTCCCTGCATCCCGATATTCAACACAATGCCGACGGCAATAAAAACACTGATTAAGGCGGACAGACCGGAGGAAACGAAGGGAAGCGGTATGCCCGTGTTGGGCATGATGCCCGTGGCAACGCCCATGTTCAAAAAGGCCTGAAAGCCGATCCAGGCGGCTACGCTTGACGCAATGATACGGCTTCCCTGGTCTCTCGCGCGTGAGGCAATCATCAGGCATTTGATGGAGATCATCAGCACGAGAAGCACCACAACCGAGGCGCCGAGAAAGCCCATCTCCTCCCCGATGACCGTGAAAATCAGGTCGGTATCCGATTCGGAAATGTAACCGCCGCTTAAGACCGAGGTAATTTCATTCGTATTGATCCCCTTGCCGAACAGCTGCCCGGAGCCGATCGCCATCAGGGAATTCTGTGTCTGCAGGGCTTCCGCGGTCGCATAGTCCTCCGGATGCAGCCAGGCGAGAATACGTCTTTGCTGATAATCATCCAGGATGGGATGCATTCCCGGTTCAAAGGCTGCGGCCGTATAGACCGTCACGATCGCAAGGATGATGACCAGCAGCGAGGTGGCGGCCACGATTCTGCGATCCACCCCGGAGGTAAACATGATGATCGCAAAGATGATCCCCAGCATCACCGTTGTCGAGAGGTCCGGCTGCTGATATACAAGGATTAACGGCGGCAAAAGCAAAACAATGCATAAGGGCAGGAAGATATAGGTCTTGATCCGTTCCCTGTATTTCATGATCAGCTGCGCGTAAAACAGGATCATCAGAATTTTCGCAAGCTCGGAGGGCTGCACGGAAACGCCGCCGATATACAGCCAGCGTGAGGCGCCGTGCGATTCATGCCCGACCAGAAGCACCAGCACCAGCAAAACCAGATTGACAAGATAACCCAGCCACCAGAATCTTAAAATAAACTGGTAGTCAATGAAGGCAACCAGCAGCATCAGCACCGTACAGCCGATCACGCCCGCAATCTGACGGCGGAGGCCGGAGGCGTCCGCGCTGGACACCGCAATGATACCGATCACCGACAGGACCAACACCGGCAGGATCAGCAGAAAATCCAGATGCCTGATCTTATAGCTGATGGCGGACTTATCCGTCTTTTCCAGCGTCATCAGCTTATATTTTCTCATGGCTGCGGAGCTTCTCAATCGTTCACCACCTGGTTGCTCGGCTCGTTGGCCGTATTGGACAACAATTCGTTCTTCAGTTCCGGATGATAATAAATGCGGTAAAAATCCTTGGCAATCTGCGCGGGATAGGAAGAGGTATAACCGAAGGCCACACGGACCGTCACGGAAATCTGCGGGTCCTCATACGGCGCAAAACTGACAAAGAGCGCATGGTCCGCGCGGGAGCGACTCTCTTCCGCGGTTCCCGTTTTTCCGGCGACATTGACGCCGATGCCGTCAAAGAAGGGCTGCGCTTCCACCATGCCCCGCATGCCCGCGTGAATCGTATTCCAGTAATGCTGGTTCATTTCGATATTGTTTTTTACCGTGGCCTGGTTGTTGTAAATCTCCTCCCCCGTACTGTCCGTGAGCCGGTCAATCAATGTCAGATTATACACGGTTCCGCGGTTGGCCACCGCCGTGACGTATCTGGCAAGGCCCACTGTCGTGTAGCCGGAATTACCCTGTCCGATGGCGGTACGCACCGCGTCCATCGTGGAGGGCTGCGGATCATTCTCCGCAATCTCGATCCCCGAAAGATCCGTCAGACCGAACTGTTCCGCATAAGATCTCAGCTTTTCCACACCGAGATCATTGCTGAATTTTCCGTCATAGGAGCCGAGCCGGTAGCCGACATTGAAGAAATAATTATTGCAGGAATGCCTGATCGCTTCCGCCATCCCGAGCGTGCCGTGACCGCCCGGATAAATCCAGCATTTCGGGCTCGGTGTAATCAGGGCAAATTCACCGACACAGCCGAAGGTGCTCTCCGGCGCAACCACGCCCTCCTCCATGCCCGCGACTGCGGAAACCATCTTGAAGGTGGAGCCGGGCGCCGTGCGCTGCTGTGTGGCATAGTTATATAACGGGCGGGAAAGATCATTATTAACCCGCGAGAAGTATCTGCTGTTCTGAATGCGGTTGTTGTCATAGGACGGGTAGGAAACAAGCGCCAGCACGTCTCCGCTCTTGACATCCGTGACCACCATGGAGCCGGAGCAGGGGTCCAGGGCCAGCTGCGCCGGCGTGATGTCCAGGTTCCGGATGCGTTCCACCATGAAATGATAGGCATCGATCCCGTTCCGCTCCCAGAGATCCGTCTCCTCCTCACTCAGCGTGACGAGGTTCTGCTCGATCAGAAGATTACAGACGTCACTGCCGGTCAGAATATCATCATCGATCAGATACTTGAACAGTCTGCTGCGGAAGGTGCCGTCTTCGGACAGGTGATGGATGATATAATTCACCAGCGCGTCATACACCGTTTCCGCATCGGAATACGGATCCTCCAGGGACAGCAGGGTGACATCGATCCAGTTCATGGAGATACAGTAACGCAGGAATTCCGAAAGCGGAATCACCTCCTCCGTTGTCCATGCAATATAGGTTTTGTCCGTACGGTCCACCAGATCCGAATTGATGATGTCATGGTTATACAGCATGGAGGTAATCATCGTCTGATACACCTTGTATTCCTGTGACAACTGGTTATACGGTGTCGATATGCTGCGCATCTCGTCTTCCAGCTTCGTCAACACCTCCTTGATCTTGGCCTCATATGCAAGATGCGCCTTCCGCTCCGTTGTCTGCGCATCCGCCTTTCCGAAATGGGAAATATCGATGACATTGTTCCGGAACAGGGCAAAGTAAACGTCATAGATCGGGATGATCATGTCCTTGGACGGCGCGTCCTTCTTTGCCACGCGCACCGGCTCCAGCCGCTGTAAAATGATACCGGCGATCCGGCTCTCCAGAAGATCATACGCCGCCATCTGCAGGTCCTTGTCGATCGTCAGATAAAGATCATTGCCGGGGAGCGGATCGATATGTTCCCCGACCTCGATCACCTTTCCCATCTTATCGACAAAGACGGTCTCCGACCCCTTTTTCCCCTGCAGGGCGGATTCCATGGTCTGCTCGATGCCGGCCTTGCCGACGATATCATTCAATGCGTACTCCGGATTTTCCGCCTGCATTATCTCCAGCTCGTCCTTGGAGATGGAGCCGGTGTATCCGATGATCTGGGAGAAATAAACGCTGTCCACATATCTGCGTGTCGTGGATTCCGCAACGTCAACGCCCGGCATGGCGGAAGCGTTTTCCCGGATATCCGCAACCGTCCTGTCGCTGATGCCCTCCGCAACGACAGTCTCGATGTACTTCTGATAACCGGTCAGCATCATGGCATAACGCACGGTAATCAGCTTCAGCGCACGCTCCTTGCTGACGCCAAGGCCGGGGACAAAGGAATTCAGGTTCTCCGGATCCGCGTAATCCCCGACACCGAAGTTCACCGACAAATCCTCGATCACCTCCGCCGCCGTTTTGATGCGCTCCCGGTATTCCAGCTCCTGTATGGTCTGTCTTCCGTACACGTCCGCAAGAAAGCGCATGTGCTGTGTTCCGCTGAGCGAAAACGCATACTCGCCATCCGCATCCAGCTCAATCGGAAATGTCAGCACAAGCGAGTCCCCGTTCCGCTCCAGAATATCCAGCATCCCGGACACGGAGCGGTTGAGGTTCCGGTTGTGGCCCCTGCCGCTGTCATAGACGTCTTCTATCGTTACGGAATAGGTTAACTCGTTATACGCCAGCAGGTTTCCCTTGCGGTCATAAATATTACCGCGGACGCCGGGAATCGAACGTTCCTTACGGATCATCAGCTGAAAGGAGTCCATGTATTCCTGGCCGTGAACCAGCTGCAGCGAAAACAGACGCGCGACAAGACCGGCGCCGCAGAGCACAAGAATGGCGCCGAGCACCGTAATCCTGGATGTGATAAAACGGAAAAATCCCTGTTTTACATCTTCAAACAAATTTCCTTGCCCCCTTCTGTTCCAGATCCTCCAGCCAGCCGTTCAGTCTGAGCACCAGAGGATACAAAAGGATTGAGATCAGTATGGTGTATAAGGCCTCCGGAAGAATCACGCGGAAAAGATAATGCGGCAGATTCCACCGGGAACGGAGCGCAAACAGAAAAATAAAACAGACCAGTCCGTAAACCAGATCGCTTACAAAAATAACGGAGAGCGGCATCATCATGTTTTCCGGGAAAAACATTTTATGGAAGCGCGCACAGAGAAACCCGATATACATCAGCAGCAGCGCGTAAAACCCGATCATGTCACCGAAAAACACATCCACGAACAGGCCGCAGAAAAATCCCGTCAGAAGCCCCGGAATCTCCCCCCGCATCAGGGACAGGGAAACCGTGAGCACCAGCATCAGATTCGGGGATACATTTCCGAAGAAAGGTATCTTCAGCACGGATGTCTGAAGGGCAAAACAGATCACAATCAAAAACAGCGTAATCAGAACACGTCTGCCCGTGACTTTTAGAAGCCTCTTATACATAAATGCTCTTCCCTATTCGTCCCCGCCGCTCTGCTTGCGCTCCAGGATCACGAGCACGGTTTCCAGGTGCTCGAAATCCACTACGGGGGTGAGTGTGCCTGATTTCGTCAGATTGTTCGCATCATCCCCGATCTCCGTAATGTAGCCGATCAGGATGCCCGGAAGGTATTTGTCCGAGACATTGGATGTCACAATCTTCTCACCGATTTTCACCTTTCCGGCATTGTCCACCAGCTTTGAAAACCGGATCAGTCCCTGCTCATATAATTCCAGATCCCCGTCCACGATCAGGTTATCCGCCGTGGAGAGCACCATGCCGCTGATGGAGGCGTTGTCGGAAATGACGGACTGCACACGCGACCAGTTTGTGCCGCATTCCACCACGCGCCCGACCAGCCCCGCACCGGAAATCACATTCATGTCCACAAGAATGCCGTCCTGCGAGCCCTTGTTGATGATGAAGGAATGAAACCAGTTTCCCGCATCCTTCGCGATGATGCGCGCGCCGGTTTTATTGTACTGTTCATACTGCGCATCCAGCGCATACAGCGTACGAAGCTGTTCCAGCTCATACCGGTCCTGCTGGAGATTCGTGATATCCGTCGTCAGATTCTGCACCTGCTCCTGCAGCAGACGGTTTTCCTCCTGCAGCCTCTCGATATCATCCAGGCGGTCCAGCTGATCGGAAATCCAGACGGAAACCGTATTGAGTCCTTTTTGAAAGGGGGTCACAAGAAAAGAGCCGGCGGTACGGAACGCGGCGGACAAAAAGGAGGACCGGAAGGTAACAATCATCAGCCCGGCGCAAACAAGCGTCAGGAGAAACAAAAGGTATTTTCCGGGAATCTTCAAACGCTCCTCGCCCTTGACGGGGAGTTCAGTCTGCATCATTTACTTATCCATTTCTTCGATGTCATATGCCAGTGCTTTGAACTGATCATTCTTGATGATCCTTGCCAGCCCGAGCGCCACGCTGGATACGGGGTTTTCCGCAAGATTGACATTTAAGCCAACGCCGTTGGAAAGCGTCTGGGCCAGTCCCGCGATCTGGGAGGCGCCGCCCGTCAGATACAGGCCGTGTTTGTAAATATCCGCCGCAAGCTCCGGCGGGGTTTTTTCGAGTGTCGCACGGATGTTATCCAGAATGGTATCGTAGTTATCGACGAGTGCGCCGCGGATCACGTCCGTGGGGATCTCACGCGCGACGGGAAGACCGGAAACGATGTCCCTGCCGTACACCTCCGCGTTCTTTTCCTCCTCCAGAAGCTCCCGCAGTTCAATCTTCACCTTTTCCGCAGTCTTGTTGCCGATGGCCAGCGAATACTCCTTCCGGATGATGCTGCTGATGGAATCATCGAATTTTTTTCCGCCGACCTTGATCAGCTTACTGATCACGATGCCGCGCAGGGAAAGGATGGAAATTTCCGTTGTCTCATGGCCGACGTTCACCACCAGAACGCCCTGGGAATTCATGACATCGACGTTTAATCCCAGGCCGTCCGCAATGGCCTTTTCCACGACCATGATCTTCTTTGCCTTCAGTCCGGATTCGCGGATCAGGTCATAAAAGGCGCGTTTCTCAACGTCCGTAACGTCCGTCGGACGGGCGACGTAGAAATCCACCGGCTTCAGGACGCCATGCATCTGGTCTCCGATAAAGAGCTTGACCAGTGCCTGCATGTTGTCGATATCCGCAATGACCCCGTTCGACAAGGGGAAGGACACGCGGATATTGTTCGGCGCCTTTTCAAACATCTCATACGCGGCATTGCCGTAGGCAAAGATGTTCATCTTGTTCTGGATGGCGATCAGGTTTTTTTCGACCGTCACGTCATCCGACTGTCTGTTATAGATTTTGATATTATTGGTTCCGAGATCAATCCCGAAAATATTTGCACTCAATGAGTCTGCCTCCGTTCAATCAAGTGAAAATATCATATCATAAAGAAGCATCACTGTATAGATTTCGGGTCAAAAATACCATATTCCGACAGGGTTTGAACGGTTTTTAGGATACCAAGCGTTGCGTGCGGAAATGTCAGTCCGCCCTGGAAAAAGACGCTGTACGGTTCCCGCATCGGTCCGTCCGCGGACAGCTCTATGGAGGAGCCGCCGATGAAGGTACCCGCCGCCATGATCACCTTACTGTCATATCCCGGCATCTCCCACGGTTCGGGCTTCACAAAGGAATCCACGGGGGCCGCCGCCTGGATTCCCTCGCAGAACGCCTGCACCGCCGCGGGCTGATAAAAGGTGAGCGCCTGAATGATGTCATAACGTTCCGCATCCGCAGAAGGATATGCCAGAACCTTCATCCCGCTTCGTTCCCGCAGCGCCTCATAAAGCGTTGCGGCAAACACCGCGCCCTTCAGCGCGGAAGCGGTCACGGTCGGCGCAAGAAACAGTCCCTGGTAATACGATGGCAGCACCTGCAGGGAGGCGCCGACCTCCTTGCCGAGTCCGGGGGAGGTCAGACGGTGCGCCGCCTGCTCCACATATTCCTTCTTTCCCGCGATATAACCGCCGGAGGGCGCCAGACCGCCGCCGGGGTTTTTGATGAGGGAGCCGACGATCAGATCCGCACCGTGCTCCGACGGCTCCGTGCGTTCGACAAATTCACCGTAGCAGTTGTCCACCATGCAGATGATATCCGGACGCAGCGCCTTCACGCAGGCGATCATTTCGCCGATCTCGTTCACGGAAAAGGTCGGACGCGTCTGATATCCGCGGGATTTCTGGATCGCCGCCATGCGGATCTTTTTTTCCCTGTCTTCTTCCAGAATCCGTTCGACGGCTTCCCGGTCAAAGCTTCCGTCGGGCTTTAAGTCCGCCTGCAGGTAGGCGACACCGTATTCCGCAAGCGAGCCCGCAGCGGGACGGATGCCGATCACGGATTCCAGCGTGTCATAGGGTTTTCCGGTCAGGGAAAGCAGCGTGTCCCCGGGACGCAGGTTTCCGCTCATGGCGACATTGAGCGCATGGGTGCCGCTGACAATCTGCGGCCGGACCAGGGCATCCTCCGTTCCGAAAACCTTTGCATATACCGCTTCCAGCGTATCCCTTCCCGTGTCCCCGTAGCCGTAGCCGGTGCTTCCCTGCAGACAGCCCTCCGAAACGCGTGCCTCCTGCATGGCACGGATGACCTTCAGGGAATTGAATTCCGCCCTTTCGTCAATCTGCCGGAACCGTTCCTGTAAAGATTCCAAAACCCCGTCCCCCAGGGACAGTACGGCACTGTCAATACCAAAGGCAGCATACATCCCGGCTCTGTCAATCATATGAATCCTCTTTCTCCTCTTCCCCGAAATACTTTTTATATGACTTGTGGCAATATCTGCCGATGACGGCCTTCTCCGGATCCTTTGTGAAATCATATTCGCCGTTGACGCGCATGAAATCCACCAGTCCGATCCGGATCGCGTCCGTCTTACACTGAAACGCGCAGCGCATACAGCCGACGCATTCTTTTCCGAAGGAAAACGAACCGTTCTCAAAACGGATATTACCGACCGGACAATGCTCCACGCATTCGAGACAGGCCGTACACCTTGCGGCATTCACGCGGTAAAACCTTCCGTTCAGGCGCATGGCGGCATGTTCAAAGCCGAAGAAGCGGGAAATGATGCGCGCCCGCAGGGGGCGTTTCAGCAGATGCTTTTTCCCTTCCGCAACGATCCTTGCCGCATCCGGTATGCGCCTCCCTGCCGTATCCAGCATTTTGGAAGCGATTTCATCCGAATGACGGAACATGATGTTATACGGCATCACGAAACGAAACTCCCCCCGGTAACGGTATCCCTTCCGGCGTACGATATGAATCAGCTCGCGGGATGACGCGTTGTTCGTCTTCAGCGGCTCTCCCTGTGTCTTTAAAAAATACAGATTGCTTCTTCCCGCCGGAAGATTTTTGCAAAAGCGGATGATGTTTCCCGGCGCGTTAAAGGCATGCACGGGATAACAGATGATGATCGTATCGGCCGTATTCACGCCCCCTTCCGTTCCGTCTTCAAACGGGAGGAGCGTCACCTGCACCGCTGACGCTTTCAGCGCGTCCCGCATCAGCTCCGCAATCCGCAAGGTGTTTCCCGTTCCGGAAAACACATACATCCTGACGTCCTTCATTCCTCTTTCATCTCCATGGCATCCCGCTTTCCGTATTCCGTCTTCTCCCCGGGATCATGCGTGTCATACCAGACCTGCGCGTAAAAGGGAACCTGCGCGGCAAGAAGACCGTTTCTCCACATGCCCTTCGGTTCACACATCGCGCACCAGTGTCCCGCCTTCAATACCGTATAGGGCGAAGCCTCAAATTCATGTCCCGCATGACAGCGGAAACGGAGCTTTGTATACAGGTCTCCTTTTTTCATCTTCCCGGAAAGACATTCGCCTCCCCGGAAGGCGGCCGCCTTTCGCACATCGGAAAGCGAAAGCTCCTTTTCATCTTTGGCGGTATCATATCCGTGGGACAGCAGCGCTGCGCCCCCGCCCTGCTTCGCCTGCGCATACTCCCTTCGTTCACACCAAAGATCCGTGTCCCTCCAGTCCGGCGAAACCGCATCCGCCTCATCGTATCCGCCGAAAAAGGCATTCACCCGCTCCGTGTCGCCGGAGGCTCTCCAGTACGAGGGCGCGTTCGTATTCCTCTGCAGGGGCTGGAACAGAATCCGTCTCAGCAGTGCGGGCGGCACAAGACGCCCGAGCGCAAAGAGCGGATGCCGCTTCTTCACCCCCTCCCAGAAGGAGGCCGTACTCTCCCGCCGGAAGTGAAAGCGCTCCTCCAGCAGATCCGAATCCGCAAACCACATGCAATGAAAATTCTTGAGCGCAAACCAGTCCGGACGAAACGCCTTCTTCGCGTCCGCGCCGATCAGAGAAAAGCCGTCGCGGTAGGTTTCAAAACCCGTCTGACGGCAGGCCGCTCCTCCGCCGATGTTAAAGACACGGTTGAGAAGATCCGTATTTTTCCCCCTCAGGTAACCCGCAATCAGTCGATAAAGCAGTCTCGCGCTGTCGGCAGCCGTCACCCACTCCACGGGCGTGTTCAGCGGCATATGAAACATCAGGCCGTCCCGCAGGGAGCCCGTCAGCATGTCGTCATGCAGCACGCCGGTCTGACGCAGAATCAGGAAACGCTTCAGTCCCGCATCCAGCACATAGCGCTCCGCGCGTTTTTTTGCCGCACCGTAGGTATCAAACGCACTGACCAGAAGCGGATCCCCGACCCTGCCGAAGGGATGTCTTTCGTCCCGGTTCCCGTAGAGCGCCACCGTGGAAATATACAGGAACAGCGCCCGGTTCCCGTCACGGATGACCGCGTCCGCAAGATGCTTTGTTCCGCCGAAATTCGTCTCCTCCGCAAGACGCGGTTCGTGATCCGCGAGCGGCGGAATCACGGCCGCCATATGCAGCACCACATCGGCCCCTTTGACAAGGCGGATGCAATCCGCTTCGTTGCGCAAATCCCCGTACACATACGAAATCCCCGCGCCGTCCCTCCCGCGGGAAAGGCCGCGCTTTCTTCCCTTTGTCGTATGCATCAGAAGCCTCAGATGAAAACGCTTCTCGCGGGAAAAGCGGCGGTACACCTCTTTCCCCATCGCGCCGGTGATGCCCGTTACCGCGATTGTGAAATCATGCATTCCAGTGCCTCCGCGATCCGCTCATCGGAACGGTCATAGTCCCGTTTATCAATCATCTCCGCATCCTTCTCCGCGCGGAACCAGGTCAGCTGCCGTTTGGCAAAATGCCTTGTGTTCTGCTGCACCTTTTCCGCAACCTGCATCGGATCCCTTCCTTCCTCCAGCGCACGGAAAACCTCCCGGTATCCCAGCCCCTGCATGGAGGTCATTTCACCGCTCACACCCCGGTCACGCAGCCCGCGGACCTCCTCCGCCAGCCCCCGCTCAAACATCCGGAGAACACGTTCGTTGATCCGTTCATACAGATGCGCCCTGTCATCCGTCAGCACAAAATAACGGAAGTCATAGGGGGAGGGCTTTGCCCGCTCCCTTTTGTTGTGCTCCGAAATCGGCGTGCCGGTCTTTTCAAAAAATTCCAGCGCGCGGATCACCCGCCGGACATTTTCCTTCGGGATCATTTCCGCGGACACCGGATCCTCCCTGGATAAACGCGCATGGAGCGCCTCCTTTGCCGCGTCCCCGCCGCTTAAGACTTCTTCCTCCATTTCCCTTCGCAGCGCCGTATCCTCGTCCGTCTCCGTGAAGTCCGTATCATACAGCAGCGCGCGGATATAAAAGGCCGTTCCTCCGGTCAGCAGGGGAATCCTTCCTCTTGCGTTAATGTCCCGCACCGCCTCCTTTGCGAGCGTCTGAAAGCGTACGACATTGAAGGGCTCCGTCGGTTCCAGGATATCGATCAGATGATGCGGAATCCCCTGCATCTCCTCGCGGGAGATCTTGTCCGTTCCGATATCCATCCCCCGGTAAACCTGCATGGAATCCGCGGAAATAATCTCCGCATCCAGTCTTTTTGCAAGCCTGAGGCCGACGGCTGTTTTTCCGACGGCGGTCGGCCCGGTCAGAACAATCAGTCGATCCTTCATACGATTCTCTTAAACTTCCGGTCGATCTCGTATTTGCTCATGGAAATGATCGTGGGTCTGCCGTGCGGACAGTTGTACGGATTCTCCAGGGTCAGCAGTTCGTCGATTAAGGCTTCCATTTCCGCCGCCGTCATGACGGTATTCCCCTTGACGGAGGCCTTGCAGGCCATCGTGGCAATGCGGTGCGTGATGATTTCCGGATCCTTCATCCCCCCCTGCTCCGCGGTAAGCTCATCCAGCACGGACAAAAACAGCTCCTTTTCCTCCGCGCCGTACAGCTCCATGGGCACCGCCCGCAGCGCAAAGGTGTGGGAGCCGAAGGGCTCCGCCTGAAAGCCCAGCGCACGGAAGGCGGATTCGTATTCCTGATACAAGGCCTCCTCCTGCGCCGTCAGCGTGACGATGAGCGGCGGCTGCAGGAGCTGGCTCATCATCTCCTTTTCATGATACCGCTTCATCATGCGTTCGTAATTGACCTTCTCATGCGCCGCATGCTGGTCCACCAGATACATCTTGTCACGGAAGGCCAGAATCCAGTAGGTATCAAAGACCTGACCGAGGATCCGGTATTCCGACTTATGCTCCGCCGTCAGCATCCTGACATCAAAAAGATTCATCTGCACATCGGTTTCCACCAGCACCTGCGCGTCCTTTTTGATGATCGGCGAGGGGACGGGATGCTCCGCGGGCGCCGCCTCCTCCGCGGGAAGAATCCGCTCCACCAGCTTTTCGTCCTCCGGCGTGATCCATTGCTCCGTCAGACCCTCCTCGTTGATCAGGATGCGGTCGGGAAGACGCTCCGTCTCCTCCCGGTCCGGCGTACCGCCTCTTCTCGCATATTCAAAGGGCTCCGGGACATGCTCCGCGCCCTCGGCCCGGTGGTCCGTCTCATCCGACTCCGCAAGCGCCTCCGGAATCATCTCCGTTTTTTTCAGCTTCTCCGCGATCTCTCCGGAAATGAACGCAAACAAACGATGCTCCTCATGAAAGCGCACCTCTGTCTTTGCGGGATGCGCATTGACATCCACGGCATCCGGCGGCAGATGCAGCATCACAAGCGCAAAGGGAAAGCGGTGCTGCATCAGGTATTCCCTGTAGCCCTCCTCCAGCGCCTTTGACAGCACCTTGTTGCGGACGTAGCGGCCGTTCACAAAGAAAATCTCATGATTCCGGTTCCCGCGGTTCAGGGAGGGTTCTCCGAGATAGCCCGTCATCGCATAATCCTCCTGCTCCGAAAAGAAGGGATTGACATGATCGGCGACATCCCTGCCGAAGATGCGGTAAATCAGTTCCTTGTAATCCCCGGAGCCCGTCGTCAGCAGAACGGATTTTTTGTCGCGGATAAAGTGAAAGGAAACGTCCGGAAAGCCGAGGGCCATCCGCTCCATCAGATCCCCGATATAGGCGCCCTCCGTCCTCGGCGTTTTTAAGAATTTTCTACGCGCGGGCGTATTAAAAAAAAGATCGCGGACAACAACGGTGGTACCGGCCGGCGCGCCGATTTCCTCATATCCGCTCTCCTCCCCGCCGTACACGCTGATCCGCATTCCGGACAGCGCATTGCTTTCCTTTGTCGTCAGATCCACCTTGGAGACGGCGGCAATGGAGGAAAGCGCCTCCCCGCGAAAACCGAGGGAACGGATGGTAAACAGATCCTCCAGCTTCCGGATTTTGCTGGTGGCATGCGGTTCAAAGGCATAACGCACCTCCTCCGCCGCAATACCGGAGCCGTCATCCGTCACACGGATCATCTCTATGCCGCCCGTTTTGATCTCCACGGTCACCGCCCTTGCGCCGGCATCCAGGGCATTTTCCACAAGCTCCCTGACGACGGAAACGGGACGTTCCACGACCTCCCCGGCCGCGATCATGTCTATGGTGGCCTGATCAAGTTTTTGGATTCTCGCCATCCTCTTTCCTCCCGGAACGCCTTACGTTCTGTCCTTCAATTCCGTCTGCCACAGGCTCAGAAGATTCAGTGCCGCCACCGGCGTCAGGGTATCAATCTGTGTCTCCCGGATCTGTGCGATCAAGGGGTCCTCGGCGGGCTTCAAAAAGAAGGACATCTGGACGCTGTCCGTATCCTGCGCGTTTTCTTCCCCTTCCGGAACGATGCTCTCCTTCTGCAGCGTCTTTGCGATTTCCCCCGCACGTCTGATGACGGCGTCCGGCACCCCTGCGATCTTTGCGACCTGGATGCCATAGCTTTCATCCGCGCCGCCGTATGCGATTTTTCTTAAAAACACGACACCGTCCGGATTTTCCTTCACCGTGCTGCAAAGATTGCGGACGCCGGGAAGCGTTCCCTCCAGCGCCGTCAGCTCGTGATAATGCGTCGCGAACAGCGTTCTTGCGCCGAGGATCTTCCGGTCCGCAATATACTCCGCGACGGCCCTTGCGATGGCAAGTCCGTCCGTTGTGGACGTTCCCCTTCCGATTTCATCCAGAATCAGCAGCGAGCGGCTGGTCGCATTCCGCAGAATGTTTGCCACCTCGCTCATCTCCACCATGAAGGTGCTTCTTCCGCTGGCCAGATCATCCGACGCGCCGACACGCGTGAAGATCCGGTCCGCAATGCCGATCGCGGCGGCCTCCGCCGGTACAAAGGAGCCGATCTGCGCCATCAGCACGATCAGCGCCGTCTGGCGGAGGTAAGTTGACTTCCCCGCCATATTGGGCCCCGTGATGATCAGAAGACGGTTCTCCTCCGTATCCAGCAGCGTATCATTCGCGACAAAGGTCTCCTTCTCCTCCTGGATCCGTTCCACGACGGGGTGACGCCCCTGCCGGATTTCCATCCGCGTTTCGTTACTTAAGGCGGGCCTGACATAACGGTAACGCTCCGCACAGAGCGCGAAGGACGTCAGCACATCCAGCGACGCAACCGCCTCTGCCGTGCGGCGGACCCTTGTGATTTCCTGCGCAATGCGTTCGCGGATCTCGCAAAAGCGTTCGTATTCCAGCGCATTCCTTCTGTCGCGCGCGCCGAGGATGGTATCCTCCAGCTCCTTGAGACGGGTCGTGGTATAACGTTCCGCGTTTGTCAGGGTCTGCCGCCGGATAAAATCCTCCGGCACAAGCTCCTGGAAGGACTTTGTCACCTCAAAGGCATAGCCGAAATTGTTGTTGAATTTGATGCGGAGATTCCGGATCCCGGTCCGCTGTCTTGTCTCCTCCTCCAGCTCGAGCAGCCACTGCTTCCCGTTTCTGTCCGCCTCCCGCAGCCGGTCGATCTCCTCGTCAAAGCCCTCCCGGATGATGCCCCCGTCCTTCAGGGACAGCGGCGCATCCTCGTCGATCGCCCTTGTCGTCAGATCGCAAAGATCCTCCAGCGGATCGATTTCCTCCGACAGCTGCATCAGGAGCGCAGAGCTGTCCGTGAGCTCCGATAAGGCGACGCGCAGCGGCCCGAGCATCCGTAAGGACTGGGCGAAGGCCAGAAGATCCCCCGGATGCGCCGTGCGGTAGGTGATTCTGGCCATCAGACGCTCCAGATCATACACCGGCTTTAAGTATTCGCGGATCTCATCCCGCGTGATCACATGGGTCAGCAGCGCCTCCACGGCATCCTGACGCATCCGCATCTCATACAGATCCGTCAGCGGCTGCTCCAGCCAGGACCTCAGCTTTCTCGCGCCCATCGCCGTGCCGGTCTTATCCAGTACCCAGAACAGGGTGCCGCGCTTACTCCGGTCCCGGAGCGATTCCGTAAGTTCCAGATTCCGTCTGGACGCGGCATCGAGCAGCATGTATTTTCCCGCCGAATACGGAACAATCTCCGTGATGTTTGTCAACTCCGCCTGCTGCATTTTTTTCATGTATTGCAGGATGGCGCCGGCCGCCCTTATGGCCACCGGAAACACCTCCAGACCGAGGGCGGCGGCTGAGCTCACGTGAAACTGCCTGCACAGGGTGGATCTGCAGACATCGGTGTCAAACATCCGCTCCTCCAGACGGGAAACGGCAATCCCGTAACGTTCCTTCAGCTCCGTGATATCCGCACCGCTGATCAGAAACGCATCATTGGCAATGATCTCGGAGGGCATAAAACGGAAGAGCTCGTCCAGCGTCCGTTTCGTATCCGGCGTTTCGGTCACCCGGAATTCCCCGGTGGTAAGATCCGCAACGGCGATCCCCGTCACATCCGGCTGGGTGCAGATACACATCAGATAATTGTTTCTTGTCTCATCCAGGGCGAGCATGTTCAGGTTGGTTCCGGGCGTGACAATCCGGGTCACCTCCCGTTTGACAAGCCCCTTCGCCTGCTTCGGATCCTCCGTCTGGTCACAGATGGCAACCTTATAGCCGCGGGACACCAGCTTTGTCAGGTAGTTTTCGGCGGCATGATACGGCACGCCGCACATCGGCGCACGCTCCGTGAGTCCGCAGGCCTTTCCGGTCAGCGTAAGCTCCAGCTCCCGGGAAACCGTGATCGCGTCATCGAAGAACATCTCGTAAAAATCGCCGAGACGATAAAACAGAATACAGTCGGGATACGCCTGTCGCGTCTGCACATAAAGACGCATCATCGGCGAAAGACGTTCGATATCGATTTTGGAAAGATCTGCCGTCTGTTCCAAGTTTTAATACCCCTTCATCTCTTTCCGGAGCCGGCGGAAGGACGGAACATGCCGCTCCACCAGTGCCCAGAAGGCCGGGGAATGATCCCCGTACATCAGATGCGCCAGTTCATGCACCATCACGTAATCCAGATATTCCGGCGGCATGGAGATCAGCTGCAGGTGGAAGGTCAGCCTGCCCGTTCCCGTATTGCAGCTGCCCCAGCGGCTTTTCATGTCGCGGATCGTGAAGCCCCTTGCATGCAGGCCCATCTGATGCTCCCAATACGGCATACGGACGGCAATCGCCCGGTGCAGCCTTGTCTTCAGCTGCTTTTTCAGAAAGCGTTCCCGCTCCTCCGCACTGCTTTCGGGCGGCGCCGTGAGATATGCCGCGCCCTCGCGGACGGAAAGGGAAAAGCGTCTGTCCGGAAGCACCCGCAGCGTATGCGCCTCTCCCCAGAGCAGAAGCCGCTCCCCGGAGATGTACGGCTCAGCTTTTTTCTCCTGCGTTTCCCGTACCGTCCGCAGGCTTTTTAAGAGCCACGGACGCTTCTCCAGAAGAAAACGACGGATCTCCTCCTCCGTAAACGCGAGGGGCGCGCTTAACACAACGCGTCCCCCGGCCTTCACATGCAGGTACATATTCCGGATCCGCTTCCGCTCCAAGGTCACTGTCAAAGGCGGATCCCAGTCCAGCGTGATCTCTCCGCTGCTTAATACCCGTTTCCGATTGATAACGATTCACTCCAATACTCTTTGTTGAACTGATCCGTCAGACGGTAGCTGACAATGACCTGTCCGTTGCCGACCCTCGTGTTGGCGATTTCAATCTCACCGTTCACCACAAGCGTGTCCCCGAGATAAAAGCTGTCCTCATAGGAGCCGTCGTAATTGTAATAATCGCAGAGGAAGTAGATCTCATCCCCGTCCTGTAAGGCCTCCGCGGTTTTGGCCACCGTTTCCGTCTCCCCGTCCTTATAGGCATAGGTGTAACCCGCGACATAACCCTGCGGATTGTCCTGATCAAAGACCAGCAGAAGATCCGCCCGGTCACCGTTCAGCATGACAGGCACGCGGCCGGTGATCGTGTAGTCATCTCCCTCCTCCCAGGTATCCAGATAATAATAGGCCACGGGATGACCGTCGAGGGAGAGCCAGGTGTTGTCCGTCGGCGCCACCAGGTTTCCGGCATCATCATACTCCGCGATATTGTCAACACCCAGATCGATATAGCCGTTTCCGTCATCATAGAACATGTTCAGCGCGACATCGTAAATCTTGTCCCACTCGGATTCCGGCATGATGATCTTGTACGCGCCGTCCGTTTCCTCAAACGCGAGGTAGGACGGATCAAACAGCTCCTCCTCCAGGAAGGAGGTCAGCTCCTCCTCCGACAACACCGAGCGCGCTTCCATGAATTCCGTATTCCGGCCGGTGAGCCCGCCGATCATGTCAAAGCCGCCGCCGAGGAAGGAGGACAGCAGGCTGTTAATCATGTCACCGCCGCCGCCGCTCACACCGCTGGTCAGGGAACCCAGCAGGGAATAGGACGGGGAACCCGTGCCGCCGGACGCAATCTGTCCGCTTGTCTGCAGGGCCGCGAATTCACGGATGCAGGAGGAATAGGCGGCGTCCATGCCGATCTGGTTGTAGGTGTTCACCGCATTGTCCACATTGCTTGCCCGCTGGTACGGGAAGTAGATCGAAACGCCGTAGGCATTCGTCACATTGGAGGAGGTACGGTTGTATTTCACCGCCCCCTGCAGCGCCTCCGCAAGCTCACGCCCCTCCGTCGTTCCCATGTTCAGGGCAAGGTGGGCCAGATCAACCTGGTCAATCCGGGAGCTTTGCGCAAATTCACGCGTATCGTTCCGGGCCTTGGAGATCGTCGTGTATTCCTTCTCCTTGATGAGCGAGCTGATGGATTTGGAAAAGGCGGAAAGCTTCTCCGGCACTGTCGCCTTCAGCTCCGCAAGATCCACGATGGAGAGCGTGGTCTTCTGACCGCGGCAGTTCACCGCGCAGGCGCGCGTGAACTCGTCAATGATGTTCTTGCCGATGTCCGTTGTCGGCATGGAGGTATTCCGGTTCAGCTCCGTCAGCCAGTTCGTGTAATACCAGCCGATGCCGGGCTCCGTTTCCTCCGACGCGATCATGTAATCCGCGTATTCATCCAGCATCAGCGCGTTCTCCACCGTTGCCATCAGGCAGGTATCAAAGCCGATGAAGTCAAAGGTGATGCCGCCGTCCGTGAGCGCCTTTTTGATGCCGGCCAGCGTCATGCCGCCGTTGCGCGGATACTTTTCGTCATAGCCGTAGCCGGCCACGCTGCCGCCGCCGTGATCCCAGAAGATCAGCGCGTTGCGGTTGGCCGGAAACTTCTCCGTGCAATACTGGATAAAGGAGGACAGCGTATCCGGATTCGTCATGGCCGCCGTGCCCATGTTCTGTTCGAGGCAGGTCAGCTCCCCGTCCCGGATCTGATAGATCTGATTATGATTGTTGGAGATCGTCGTGTTCCGCCAGCGATTGCAGCCGCCCGTATAGATGACAAGATTGATCTTCTCCCCGATCTCCGCCTGCAGCATCTCATTGAGATCGTTCGTCGCCATGGCGC
The DNA here is from genome assembly GCA_017443065.1 of Lachnospiraceae bacterium. Lineage (GTDB taxonomy): Bacteria > Bacillota > Clostridia > Lachnospirales > Lachnospiraceae > Butyrivibrio. Next base: position 6,899 of record JAFSPF010000001.1, on the reverse strand, counting down.
TCTTGGACTCCAAATCCGTTCCGCAGAGATAGACCATGATCGTAAAGACATCCTGCTTGTTGCCGAGAATCTTCGTGCGCTTTTCACGCGCGCCCTGCGCCACGGTCTGATCGACCACCGCATCGCCGCCCTGGCCCCCGCCGGAATAGCTCCCGGAGCCGTGCACCTCACCGGAGGATACCGGCTGCTGCACCGTCACGGCACTGCCGCCGCCCCCGAAGAGATTGCCGAAGAGGCCGCTTGCCATGCCGCCGCCCCCGAGGAATAAGGCAGCCACCACCGCGATCAGCGTGCGGATCAGCGTCGAAGAAGAGCGCTGCGGCTGCTCTCCGCCGCCGCCAAAGCCGTAGGTGGTGAAATCCCTGGAATCCCGGGAACCGTATTCCTCCCGGAAGGAGGTGTGACTGACACTGCTCCCGGAATGGGATGTCTGCTTCCCGGCGTATCCGTCCTGTGATCCGACGGGCCCCGTTCCCAGGCCATTTCCTCTCTTAAATACTCCCGTTCCGCCGGAGACGACATTTTTTTCTCTCCTGCGGGGTCTGTTCTCGCGATCCATGATACCTTCTCCTTTCAGTCGAAAGTGTCTTAATAAAAGACCACCACCGGCATGCCGGGATACGCCAGGTCATAAAACTGTTCCACCATATCCAGCGGCGTATTGACGCAGCCTGCGCTTCCGGCGGTTTTGTAGATCGTGCCGCCGAAGGTATTGCGCCACAGCGCGTCATGAATGCCGTGGCCGCGGTTGGTAAAGCCGATCCAGTAATTCGCAAAATGATCATTGATCAGCGCGGCATTCCTTGCCCGGTTGATCACGGGATAAATGCCGGCCGGCGTGCCGTCCCCCGCGGCAAGATTTCCCGTCACGACGGGCGTCGACAGGTACAGATCATCATCCAGATAGAGGTACATCATCTGCTCCGCGGCGTCCACCTCAATATAATCCCCGCTCACCGTTTCGATATCGGCAAGTGTCTTTTCGTTATGGATGTGACGTGTCACATCCCGGGAACCGTTTTTGAATGCGGTCAGGAGAATCTCAAATTCCTCCACGGGATCCACCTCCGCGATCTGCTCCGGTTCCGCCCCGAAGAAGACGGCGCGTCCGCTCGTCGCATAAAAGACGGTCGCCCCCTCCTCCACGCGCATATTGTACTGGTCAAACATGAGGCGCATGGTTTCGTACATGGCGCTCTCGGAGAGGATCATCCTGCCCTGCAAATCCGTTACAAAGCCGTTTTCCGTACGCGTTTCCTCCGGAAAGGCACACTCCTTACCGTCGATCAGAAAGCGTCCGCTCCAGGGATTCTCCTCCGACACCTCCTCCGCCTGCATCCGCTCACGGGACGCACGGGTCACAAACCATGTCTTTGCGGACGCCGCATCGATCGTGACGGTGCGGTCTCCGAAGACATAGGTGACACGGAAATCATCCGCATCGGCGCACTTTCTTTCCGTTTCCTCAACGGAGGTTCTTGACAGGACACGCGGCGGCGCCGCATACGCTTTGAGCGGCAGAACGCACAGCATCCCTGCCAACAACGGCAATAAATATCTTCGTTTCATCTCTGAAAAGCCCCCTTGGAACAACGGGACTATTTTATCACATTTCAGAAAGGATTGCTATCGGAAATACTACATCTTATATGCCGGCGGAAACCGGATCCGTCTGCCCCAGATAATAAAAGCCCATGGAGCGTTCGAGGCGCACCCGGACCATCTGGCCGGTCAGCGCCGCACTGCCCGGAAAATGCACCAGCAGATTGTTGGACATGCGCCCGGTCAGGAGGGAAGGATCCTTTGCGTTCACGCCCTCGACCAGGACCTCCGCACTTTGCCCGACGAAACGCGAGGACTGCGTTCTGGCCTTGTCCTGTACAGCACGCAAAACGCGGTCAAAGCGGTCCTGTACCGTACGACGGTATTCCTCTTTGGTCATGCCCTCCGGGATGCGTTCCAGGGCTGCGGCCCTTGTGCCGGTTCGTTTGCTGTAAACAAAGGTAAAGGCATTGTCAAAGGACGCCGCTTCGATCACGTCGATCGTATCCTGCACGTCCGCATCCGTTTCCCCGGGATAGCCCACGATGATGTCTGTCGTGATGGCCATGTCCGGAATCTCCTCCCGGATCCGCCTGACCAGATGCAGAAAATCCGCCTTGGTATAATGCCGGTTCATCTCCCGGAGGATCCGGTCGGAGCCGGACTGCAGCGCCAGATGCAGATGCCTTGCGCATTTTGCCTCATCCCGCATCACCGCGATCAGCTCCTCCGACAGATCCTTCGGATGCGAGCTCATGAAGCGGACGCGCTCCACGCCTTCGATCCGGCACACCTCCCGCAGCAGCTCGGGAAACGACAATTCACCGGAAACACCGTTGCCGTAGGAATTGACATTCTGTCCGAGCAGCATCACCTCTTTGACGCCGTCTTCGACCAGTGCGCGGACCTCCGCAAGAATATCCGCGGAGGCTCTGGAGCGTTCCCTGCCGCGGACATAGGGAACAATGCAGAAGCTGCAGAAATTGTCACAGCCGTACATGATATTGACACCGGATTTGAAGAAGTGCTTGCGGAGAACGGGCAGATCCTCCGTGACCTCTCCCGCCTCCCGCCAGATGTCCACCACCTGTCTGTCGCTCTCAAACATGGTGACAATGAGCTCCGCAAAGCGGTGCAGGTTGAAGGTCCCGAAGATCAGATCCACATGGGTGTAGCTTTCCCGCAGCTTTTCCACGGCCGAAAGCTCCTGTGTCATGCAGCCGCAGACGGCAATTCTCATGTGCGGTTTCTTTGCCTTGATGCCGCGCAGCCTTCCCACGCGGCCGTAGAGCCTGTCGTCCGCGTTTTCCCGGACGGTGCAGGTGTTGAAGATGACAAAATCGGCGGCGTCCTCCTCCTCCGTCATCCGGTAGCCGAGCGACTGCAGAATGCCGGACAGTTTTTCCGAATCCCTCGCGTTCATCTGGCAGCCGAAGGTGATGACGGCAGCGTAAGGCGCGCGTCCGAGAGCTTCCTCCAGACGCGCGACATGTCTTCTTCCTTCTTCGATGAAGCGCAGGTTGCGCTCCTGTTCCTCTTTGCTGATCTGTACGGTTTTTGTCACGCTGTCACGATCTTTCCGTCCGCTTCGACATGGCAGGACGCATAGCGCCGCACAATCTGCAGCAGGATCTTTACCGTGGCCTCCATTTCCGGTACGGAGGCATATTCGAACCTGCCGTGATAGTTGTATCCGCCGGTGCAGAGGTTCGGACAGGGCAGTCCCTTGTAGGACAGCATGGCGCCGTCCGTGCCGCCGCGGATCGGATTCTCCACGGGCACAACGCCCTCCGCTTTCATCGCCTCGCGGGCGATTTCGATCAGATGCATGTGCGGACGGATCTTCTCGATCATGTTGTAATAGACATCCGCCATGTTCAGTGTCACGCAACCCGCGCCGTATTTCGCATTCAGGAAGTCCGTGACACGGCGCATCATCTCCTTCTTTTCCTCAAACTTTTCCCGGTCATGATCTCTCAGGATATAATGCACGACCGCCTTTTCCACGGTGCCGCGCATCTGGTTGAGATGATAAAAACCCTCACGGCCTTCCGTGTACATCGGATTCTGGAAGACGGGCAGCATCTGATGAAACTCATAGGCAAGCAGGGTCGCGTTCACCATCTGCCCCTTCGCGGTGCCGGGATGAACGCTTCTGCCGGAAAATGTCACCTCCGCCTCCGCCGCGTTGAAGTTTTCGTATTCCAGCTCCCCGAGCGCGCCGCCGTCCACCGTATAGGCGCAGTCCGCGGAAAAGCGTTTGAGATCAAAGAACTTCACGCCCTCTCCGATCTCCTCATCCGGCGTAAAGCAGATCCGGATGTCGCCGTGCGGAATGGTATCGTCGGAAAGAAGCGTACGGGCCATCGTCATGATCTCCGCGACGCCCGCCTTGTCATCCGCGCCGAGCAGGGTCTTGCCGTTTGTCACGACAAGATCATTGCCCTTCTGTGCGGAGAGCAGCGGAAAATCCTTCGGGGAAAGCAGAATCCGCTCCTCCTCATTCAGGACGATGTCTCCCCCGTCGTAATTTTCCACGATACGCGGCGTCACGTTTTCGCCCGTCACCTCCGGCGAGGTATCCATATGGGACACAAAGCCGAGGGCCACGGGACGCGCGCCCCCCGGAAGCGATTCCGCGTTGTTTGCGGGGATCCCCGCATAGACATAGCAGTGCTCCTCGTCATAGAAGACATCGGACGCGCCGAGCGTCTTCAGCTCCTCATATAACAGCTTCGCAAGGTCATGCTGTTTTGCGGTGGAGGGAGACAGACCGCTCTCCTCCGAGGACTGTGTGTCGATTTTGACATAACGTAAAAAACGTTCCAGTACTTCGCTCATCCTTTGGCGCTCCTTTTCTTTTGACAGGCGGCTTCAAAAATCTGCACGCTCCGTGCGCAGACTGTCGTTTCCTTTTCGGGGAACAGGCTTTCTCCGGGAGGAAGCACCGGCGCCTCCCTTGCGGTATCCGAAAGCTTCCTCCAGACAAAATGCTTCGGCACATCCGGCAGGGCAAAGGTCAGCGGTTCCCAGTACATGTTGTAAACCACATAAAGGCATTTGTCCCCGTCCGGATGCATGTAAAGCGCCGCAAAGGCATGGGAATTGTCCGCAAAATCCGGACGCCAGGCCTCTGCGCCGTGGAAGGAAAGCTCCGGCAGACGGTTTTGCGACGCCTCCGTTTTCCTTTTGCCGCTCTTATGCGCCCCGCTTCCGCCGAGCGTCTGGAATCTCTTCCGGAGGGCGGAGAGGAAGCGGACATACGCATGTACCGCAAGAAATTTCCCGTTTTTGGAGATCCCCTTCCAGTTCGTCCAGCCCGTCGGATTGTCCTGGCAGTAGGGATTGTTGTTGCCGTCCTGCGTGTTGCCGGCCTCGTCGCCGGCATAGAGTAAGGGCGTCCCCCTGGACAGAAAGACAAAGCTCAGCGCATTTAAGATCTGCCGTCTGCGCAGCGTGTTCACGGCCTTTTTCCGGCTCTCGCCCTCCACGCCGCAGTTCCAGCTGATGTTATCATAGCGGCCGTCCGTGCCGCCCTCGCCGTTGGCTTCATTGCGTTTATGCTCATAGGTCACAAGGTCCCGCAGGGTAAAGCCGTCGTAATTGGTGATGTAATGAATCTCCGCATGTCCGTTCCGTCTGCCGTACATCGCATCCGCAAAGGCGGAAATACTGCGGTCATCCCCCTTCAGGAAATGTCTGGCGGACCAGATAAAGCTGTCGGAGTAATCCGCAAGGTAAAGCGGCAGGTGCTCCTCTCCCGAAGGGAAGCCCGAGACGTCGGAGGTCATGATCTTGATGTCCGAAAGCATGGGATCCGTCGCGATCATGTCCACGGGAATGTTATCGCTCTTTAAGTGAATCCCGTCGATATGATACTCGCTCACCCAGTAGCGGATGCAGTCCGTCATCAGGCTCTTGCTGGTGCCCTCCGCAAAATAAAACTGCATGATCACCTCCATGCCGTTTTCATGAAAGGCACGGATCATGTCCTTGCATTCGTTGCAGGGGGAATCACTGTCATAGGCATAGGACGCGCGGGGGGCAAAGTAATAGCCCTCCTGATAGCCCCAGAGATTCACCCGCTTCTCCTCTTCCTTTGCTTCCACCAGGGAACCGTTGTCCATAAAGGGCACGGCATGCCGGATCAGCTTTTCCGGAATGGCGGTATGAATCTCGTAGATCGGCATCAGCTCCACCGTCGTGACGCCGAGATCCTTCAGGTAGGGAATCTTTTCCTGCAGGGCCAGGAAGGTCCCGCGCTTCTTTGCTTTGACCGAAGGGTCGGCCATGGTGAAGCCCCTGACGTTCAGACAGTAAAAAACACAGTCCTCATACGGAATCAGCGGGCGCAGGTCCCCGCGCCAGTCATAGGGCGGCAGCACGCTCTTGCAGCGCAGGTCTTTTTCGCTGACCGCCTTTCCGAACTCCTCCAGACCGATGATTTTTTTTGCGTAAGGGTCACAGAAGTAACTGCCGTCCTCATACAGAAGGTAGGAGTCAAAGCGGCCGTTCGCACCCGTCAGCCTTGCGGAAAACAGCCTGCCCGTGCGGCAGGAGGCATCAAACAGGACGAGCGTCTTCTCCTCCCCGGAAAACAGGCAAATCCCGCAGTCCTTTTCCCCGCGGTAGCGCGCACTGACCACCAGATCCTCTCCGTCCCCGTACACACCGAGCGGATAGGCGCTGGCCGGCATCACCTGTATGTTTTCCGGAAGCGCGCCTTTTTTTCTTTCCGTTTGCTTAGTTGACCCCATATAACAGCCTTGCCAGTTCCGAATTCTTGTCCAGCAGTATTGTCTTGTTCCCGCCCGCAAGGGATGCCTTCATCGCATCCAGCGCACGCATGAAGTTGTAAAACTCCGCTTTTTCCTCCGTGTTATAGGCCGCCTGCAGGGTCTGCATATATTCCGCTTCCCCCTCGGCAATCAGAATATCCGCCTGCTTCTGCGCCTCCGCCTGCATGACGGAAACGGTGCGGTCGGTTTCGTTGCGGATTTTCTGCGCATCGGATTCACCCTTGGCGCGGTAGCTTGCGGCCACGTTGTTCCGCTCGGAAATCATGCGCTCATAAACGGCATCCTTGTTGTCATCCGGCAGATCCAGCGCCTTGATCTGGGAGGTCAGGATGATGATACCGTACTGGCCGATATCGGAATTGCTCTCCTCCGTGATGATCTGTGTCAGCCGGCTGCCGCGTGCGGAAATGATCTCCTCCTGTGTCATGGAGGAAATGATGGACTTCGTCGCATTGTAAACCGCGACGCTGACACGGTCCTCAGCGGCGGTGGTGGAGCCGTTTAGGGTCTGCATGAACTTCACCGGATCCGTGATCCGCCACATGACGTAATCATCCG